>DATMFB010000183.1:0-43975 GCA_035556395.1 Microbacteriaceae bacterium | reverse complement strand
GCTCGAGCGAGTCGATCAGACGACGCAGCTCGTCGTTGTTCGTGACCTGCTCCTCGATCCGGCCGACGAGCTCGCGACCCTCTTCCCGAAGGGCGTCCGTCGGGAAGATGAGGCCCGTCGCGGCCGTGATCGACTCGAGCGCCGTGACGGCGGCGGTCGGATACGTCGTGTCGCCGAGGTAGTGCGGCACGAGCAGGGCGAAGCCCGTGACGGCGTGGCCCGTCTCCTGCAGCCGGTACTCGAGGAGGTGCATCGCGGTCGCGGGCAGCTGGGTCGTGGGGCGCCAGATGGAGAGCGACTCCGTGACTTCAGCCCGGTTGCCGCTCACGGTCGCCCGGATCGGGCGCGTGTGCGGCACCGGCATGGGGATCGCGTGCACCCAGGTCGTGCGGGCGACCCCGAGCCGGTCGATGAGCCCCATGAGCGCCGCGGTGAACCGCTCCCACTGCAGGTCCGGCTCGTAGCCCGTGAGCAGCAGGAAGGGCTTGTCCATCTCGTCGCGCAGCAGGTGGATGCCGAGCTCGTGCGGCCGGAACTCGGTGAGCTGGGTCTGCTCGAACGTCATGATGGGCCGACGCGAACGGTAGTCGAGCAGCTCGTCGTTGACGAAGCGCACGACCTCCTCGCCCGAGAGCTCCTCGAGCAGGTGCCCGCCGAGTTGCGTGACGACGCTGCCGGCGTCCGCGAAGCCCGTCAACCCCGCGATGAGGTCGAGGCCGCGCGGAATCGCATCGAGGTCCCCGACGACCTCGTAGAGCTCTTCCGGATCCCGCACCGTTTCAGCCTACGCGCGCGCGTTCGGCCCCACGGCGCGACCGGCACGCTGTGGGCGAACACGCCCGATCGGGCGCTCCTAGGATTGAGCCGTGGCATTCCCGAAGCTCTCCGTCTCGCCCGCATCTCCCGCACAGGCGGATGGCGACGTCCTCGTCCTTGCCGTCGCGAAGGGGGCCGACGGGCCGCGGATCCTCCCCGAAGGCGCGTTCCCCGCGCTCCAAGCGGCGGCGCAGGCGCTCGGCGTCACGGGCGCTGCGGACGAGCTCACGCGCCTGTCCGCCGCGGATGGCATCGCGGCGGCGACCGTCGCGCTGATCGGCATCGGCTCGGACGAGCGCGATGCGAACCTGCTCCGGCGCGCGGCCGGCGCGGCGACCCGCCAGCTGCGCGGCATGACCTCGGTCATCCTCGGACTGCCGTTCGAAGGCGTGGCGCAGGCGACCGCGATCCTCGAGGGCGCGGCGCTCGGCGCCTACGCGTTCGCCGGCTACCGCTCCAAGCCCGACCCCAAGAGCGCCCCGCCCGCCGCGATCGTCCTCGCGGGAGCCGACGGCGTCGACGAGTCCGCGGTCGCCGTCGCGGACGCGACCGCCGGCAGCGTCCACCTCGTCCGCGATCTCGTCAACACGCCGGCGAACGAGCTCTATCCCGAGACGCTCGCCGCGCGCGCCCTGGAGGAGGTCGAGACCGCGGCAGCGGCCGGCGCGGCCATCAGCGCGCGCGTGCTCGACCCGGCCGAACTCGCGGCGGGCGGCTTCACGGGCATCCTCGCGGTCGGCCAGGGCTCGATCCACCCGCCCCGCCTCGTCGTCGTCGAGTACCGGCCGGAGGGCGCGACCGCCCACGTCGCGCTCGTGGGCAAGGGGATCACCTTCGATACCGGCGGGCTCTCGCTCAAGCCGGCGGCCTCGATGGTCGGCATGAAGTACGACATGACCGGCGCCGCGACGGTGCTCGGCGCCGTGCTCGCGGCCGCCCGTCTCGGCATCCGCACGAACATCACCGCGTTCCTCTGCATCGCGGAGAACATGATCGGGAGCAACGCGACGCGACCGAACGACGTCATCACCATCAAGGGCGGCACGACGGTCGAGGTGCTCAACACCGATGCGGAGGGGCGCCTCGTGCTCGCCGACGGACTCGTCGCGGCGAGTGAGCTGCGGCCCGACGCGATCGTCGACGTCGCGACGCTCACCGGCGCGGCGCGCAACGCGTTCGGCTTCCGCACCGTGCCCGTCATGGGCGAGCCCGAGCTCACCGACCGCCTCGTCGCCGCGGCGGCGACCGTCGGCGAGGACTTCTGGCGCGTGCCGCTCGGCTCGGAATGGCGTCCGCAGCTCAAGTCGGACGTCGCGGACCTCGCGAACGTCAAGATGGGCACCACGGTCGGCGGCATGTTCATCGCCGGCGCGTTCCTGCAGGACTTCGTCGGTCCGGCCTCCGATGCCGACGACGCGCCCCGGATCCCGTGGACTCACCTCGACATCGCAGGTCCCGCGAATAACGAGGGCGGCGCCTACGGCTACACCGCCACGGGGACGACCGGCGTCGCGGTCCGGGCGCTCGTCGCGCTCGCCGCAGACCTCGCGCCGGGCGAGTAAGGTTATCCGGGGCAATCGCCGAATCGCTTCACGAGAGCAGGGAATCCGAAAGTGGCTGAGCAGACCTTCGACCTCGTAGTCCTCGGCGGCGGGAGCGGCGGTTACGCCGCCGCGCTGCGCGCGAGCGAACTCGGCATGAGCGTGGCGCTCGTCGAGAAGGACAAGGTCGGCGGCACCTGCCTCCACGTCGGCTGCATCCCGACGAAGGCGCTCCTGCACGCGGCCGAGGTCGCGGACGCGACGCGAGATGCCGCGAAGTTCGGCGTCACGGCCGAGTTCCAGGGCGTCGACGTCCCCGGCGTGCTCGCCTACAAGGACGAGGTCGTCCAGTCCAAGTGGAAGGGCCTCCAGGGTCTGCTCAAGGCGCGCGGGATCACGACCATCGCGGGCGAGGGCAAGCTCGTCGCACCGCGCACCGTCCAGGTCGGCGAGGACACCTACACCGGCCAGAACGTCGTGCTCGCGACCGGCTCCTACACGCGGACCATCCCAGGCCTCGAGCTCGGCGGCCGCATCATCGGCTCCGAGCAGGCGCTGCAGCTCGACTGGGTGCCGAAGAAGGCGATCGTCCTCGGCGGCGGCGTCATCGGCGTCGAGTTCTCCTCGGTCTGGAAGTCGTGGGGCGCGGACGTCACGATCATCGAGGCACTGCCGCACCTCGTCCCGAACGAGGACGAGTCGATCTCGAAGCAGTTCGAGCGCGCGTTCCGCAAGCGCGGCATCGAGTTCAAGGTCGGCGTGCGATTCCAGTCGGCCACCCAAACCGAGAACGCCGTGACGGTCACGCTCGAGAACGGCGAGACCCTCGAGGGCGACATCCTCCTCGTCGCGGTCGGCCGCGGTCCGGTCACCGCGGGGCTCGGCTTCGAGGAGGCGGGCGTCAAGATCGACCGCGGGTTCGTCATCACCGACGAGCGCCTGCGCACCGGCGTCGACGGCGTCTACGCGGTCGGCGACATCGTCCCGGGACTCCAGCTCGCGCACCGCGGGTTCCAGCAGGGCATCTTCGTCGCCGAGGAGATCGCGGGGCTCGCCCCCATCGTCGTCTCGGACACGAACATCCCGAAGGTCACCTACAGCGACCCCGAGGTCGCGTCGGTCGGCCTCAGCGAGGCGAAGGCCGTCGAGGCGCACGGCGCCGATGCGATCGTCGCCTACGACTACAACCTCGCCGGCAACGGCAAGAGCCACATCCTGCACACCGCGGGCTCGATCAAGGTCGTGCGGCTCAAGGACGGTCCCGTCCTCGGCGTGCACATGATCGGCGCCCGCGTCGGCGAGCTCATCGGGGAGGCGCAGCTCATCGTCAACTGGGAGGCGTACCCCGAGGACATCGCGCCGCTGATCCACGCGCACCCCACCCAGAACGAAGCGCTCGGCGAGGCGTTCCTCGCCCTCGCAGGCAAGCCCCTGCACGCGATCTGAACGTCCCGTAAGAAGGAGCACAGCACCATGAGCGACGTCGTCCTCCCGGCACTCGGCGAGAGCGTCACCGAAGGCACCATCACTCGGTGGCTCAAGCAGGTCGGTGACACCGTCGCCGTCGATGAGCCACTCGTCGAGATCTCGACCGACAAGGTCGACACCGAGATCCCGTCGCCCTTCGGTGGCGTGCTGCAGGAGATCCTCGTCCCCGAGGACGAGACCGCCGAGGTCGGCGCCGTGCTCGCCCGCATCGGAAGCGCCGACGAGGCTCCTGCCGCGCCGGCCGCGCCCGTTGCCGAGCCCGCAGCTGAGCCCGCGGCAGCGCCGGCCCCCGCTCCCGAGCCCGCACCGGCGCCTGAGCCGGCCCCGGCAGCCGAGCCCGTCGAAGCCCCCGTCGCCGCGCCTGCGGCGCCCCCGGCTCCCCCCGCACCTGCGGCGCCCGCCGCACCGGCTGCGGCCCCCGCTGCCGAGACCGGCGGCGAGCCCGTCGGTTACCTGACCCCGATCGTCCGCAAGCTCGCGAACGACCTCGGCGTCTCCCTCGACTCGATCAAGGGCACCGGCGTCGGCGGTCGCATCACGAAGGAGGACGTCCTCGCGGCGGCCCCGGCCGCAGCCCCGGCGCCCACCGCCTCTGTCGCAGCGCCCGCGCCCGAGGTCTCCGCGCTCCGCGGCACCTCCGTCCCGATGTCCCGCCTGCGCAAGGTCGTCGCCGAGCGCGCCGTCCTGTCGATGACCTCGACGGCGCAGCTGACCTCGGTCGTCGAGGTCGACGTCACGGCCATCGCGCAGTACCGCGACCGGGTGAAGGCCGACTTCCTCGCGAAGACCGGTCAGAAGCTGTCGTTCCTGCCGTTCTTCGCCGTCGCTGCGACCGAGGCCCTCGCCGCCTACCCGATCATCAACGCGACGGTCGACGGCGACAGCATCGTCTACCCGCCGGCGGAGAACGTCTCGATCGCCGTCGACACCGATCGCGGTCTGCTGACCCCCGTCGTCCGCGACGCCCTCGGCAAGTCCGTCGCCGAGTGGGCGGCCGTGATCGCGGACCTCGCGAACCGCACGCGGAACAACCAGCTCAAGCCCGACGAGCTCGCCGGCGGCACGTTCACGCTGACGAACACGGGCTCGCGCGGCGCGCTCTTCGACACGCCCGTCGTGTTCCTGCCGCAGTCGGCGATCCTCGGCACGGGCATCGTGACGAAGCGGCCCGCGGTCGTGGAGGTCGACGGCACCGAGGCGATCGCCGTTCGATCGTTCGTCTACCTCGCACTGTCGTACGATCACCGGATCATCGACGGCGCGGACGCGGCGCGCTACCTCACGGCGGTCAAGGCCCGCCTCGAGGCTGGCGACTTCGCGGGTGACCTCGGGATCTGAGCCGAACGCTCAGCTGCGCTCGGGCATGGTGTCGCGCAGGCGCCAGCCGTACTCCGTGCGCTCGATGAGGACGGTTTCGACCCCGGCCGGCGTCTCCAGCTCGAGCAGCACGACGTCGCCGTAGTCGTCCACGATGGCGGCGCCGCGCGCGTCCGGGCGCAGCGCGAGTGCCGCGCTCACCGGATCGCGGGCGGTCGGCGCGCCTGTCGGCCGCGGCGGCGGCACCGTGTCCGTCGGTCGAGGAGTCGCCGGGGACGGCGTCTTAAGACCACTCGCCGGCATCCCCTCCTCAGCAGAGTCCGCTCCCGGCAGCAGCACGACCGCGGCGGCGAGCCCGAGCCCCGCCGCAATCGCCGGCACCCAGAACCGCGACCGCACGCGGCCGAGGCGAGACCTCAGGGCCCCGCGCAGACGTCTCAGCCGGCCGAGCACCCCATCGCTCCCCCGCACGACCGGCGGCACCGGTTCCGGCGGCCGGGCGGGCAGGCCGAGTCGCACCGGCAGCGGCGGCGCCGCGGCGAGCAGGCGCTCCGCGAACGCCGAGAGCGAGCCGCGAGTCGTCGGATCGATCGAGTCGAGGTCCGCGACGAGCGCCCCGCATGGCGCCTCGGCGCCGGTCACCGCGGCGAGCACGGTGCGCGCGAGCGCGCAGAACGCGGCTCGATCGGCGGATCCGCCGGCATGCTCGTCGAGGTCGTCGGCGACCTGCGCCGACTCGAACCCGCCGAGCACCGGCGAGCCCCGCACGTCGAGCCGAACCGTACCCGGCGAGATCGCGCCGTGCGCGACTCCGGCGACGGCCAGGCCGTCCACGCATTCCGCGAGCGGGACGAGCAGGGTCACCGCCTCCCCAAGCAGGAGGTCGCGGGCGAGCACGTCCTCAAGCGGGACCGCACCGTCCTCGAGCACGAGCTGCACCCGCCCTCCGAGTCCGCGCACGTCGACGAGGCGAGCGACGTGCGCGCCCCGCGCCCGCCACAGCGCCGCGGCGACTCGCAGCGCCTCCGGCCGCGGGAGGTCGAGCAGCGTCATCGGCCCACCATGCCCCCACTCGGCCGCCAAGCGCCGCGTGCGAACGCCCACTGGGGATGATGCGCGTCGTCCCGACCCTGTGGAGGACCGGACGGCCGGCGTCCGCCGGGCTCGTAGAATGGCAGCCATGGCCCGCACGAAGACCGCCAAAGCCCCCAAGGAGCCCGGTCGCCTCGCTCAGATGTGGACGGTCCTCAAGATGACCGTCCGCGAGGACCCGACCTCGCTGTGGATCTTCCTCGCGGTCGGCCTCGCGCCCGTCCTCGTCGCGGTCCTGGCGGGCGTCCTGCTCTTCCTCGACAATGTCCTCGGTCTCGTGCTGCTGATCATCGCGGGCGTGCTCCTCGGCCTGCTGTTCTTCCTCATCGCCCTGGGACGCCGCGCGGAGCGCGCCGCCTACACGAGGATCGCCGGGCAGCCGGGTGCCGTCAGTGCGGTCATCGAGAACTCGCTGCGGGGCGGCTGGACCGGCGACTCGATGCCGGTGGGCATCAACCCGAAGACGCAGGACGCGGTCTACCGCGTCATCGGCAAGGGCGGCGTCGCGCTCATCGCGGAGGGTCCGTCGAGCCGGACGCAGCGCCTCGTCGACGAGCAGCGCCGGATCATCCAGCGCACCATCCCGAACGTCACGATCCACGTCATGCGAGTCGGTCCGGACGCGGACGCGGTCGCGCTCCACCGGGTCCCCGCGACGCTGCGCAAGTACAAGAACGTGCTGCGCCGCGCCGAGGTCCGCTCGATCGTGAGCCGGCTGAACTCCCTCCAGCGCGACAAGGCGCTGCCCATCCCGAAGGGGATGGATCCGGCGCGGGTGCGCGCACCCCGGCCGCGCTGACCGCGATCGGCCAGCACCCCGCTCCATCCCGCGTGTAACACCGGCGAAACACCAGACCAATACGCTCGTCTCGGCTGATGCCTCAGTCGCCCCACGCATCGATGGAGTTCCAGCAATGTCCAAGCCCCTGTTCAAGGACGCGTCCGAGGTCCTGAAGTTCATCAAGGACACCGACGTCAAGTTCCTCGACATCCGGTTCACCGACCTTCCGGGTGTGCAGCAGCACTTCAACATCCCGGCGGCGACCGTCGACGAGGACTTCTTCACGGTCGGCCAGATGTTCGACGGCTCCTCGATCCGAGGCTTCCAGTCGATCAACGAGTCCGACCTGCAGCTCATCCCGGATGTCTCGACCGCCTATGTCGACCCGTTCCGCACGGAGCGTACGCTCATCCTGATCTTCGACATCTTCAACCCGCGCAACGGCGAGATCTACCACCGGGACCCGCGCCAGGTCGCGAAGAAGGCGGAGAAGTACCTCGCGTCGACGGGCGTCGCGGACACCGCGTTCTTCGCCCCCGAGGCGGAGTTCTTCATCTTCGACGACGTCCGCTACGAGGTGAAGCAGAACAAGTCCTACTACGAGGTCGACTCGTCCGAGGCGGCGTGGAACTCGGGCCGTGTCGAAGAGGGTGGCAACCTCGCGAACAAGACCCCCTTCAAGGGCGGCTACTTCCCGGTCACGCCGGTCGACCAGCACGCGGACATGCGCGATGACATCGTCCTCAAGCTGATCCAGGTGGGTCTCGAGGTCGAGCGCTCGCACCACGAGGTCGGCACGGCCGGTCAGGGCGAGATCAACTACAAGTTCGACACGCTCGTCTCGTCCGCGGACGACATTCTGAAGTTCAAGTACATCGTCAAGAACACGGCGCTCGAGTGGGGCAAGGTCGCGACCTTCATGCCGAAGCCGCTGTCCGGCGACAACGGCTCGGGCATGCACACGCACCAGTCGCTGTGGAACGACGGCAAGCCGCTGTTCTACGACGAGGCCGGCTATGGCGGACTCTCCGACATCGCGCGCTGGTACATCGGCGGCATCCTCAAGCACGCGCCGTCGCTCGCCGCGTTCACGAACCCGACCGTCAACTCGTACCACCGGCTCATCCCCGGCTTCGAGGCGCCCGTCAACCTCGTCTACTCGGCCGGCAACCGCTCCGCGTCGATCCGCATCCCGATCACCGGCACGAACCCGAAGGCGAAGCGCATCGAGTTCCGCGCGCCCGACTCCTCGGGCAACCCGTACCTCGCGTTCGCCGCGCAGCTCCTCGCCGGGATCGACGGCGTGCTCAACAAGATCGAGCCGCACGAGCCGATCGACAAGGACCTGTACGAGCTGCCGCCCGAGGAGGCGAAGAACATCCCGCAGCTGCCGGGCTCGCTCGACGCCGCGCTCGACGCGCTCGAGGCCGACCACGAGTACCTGCTCGCCGGCGGGGTCTTCACGCAGGACCTCATCGACACCTGGATCGAGTACAAGCGCGAGAAGGAGCTGCTCGCCTTCGCGCAGCGCCCCCACCCGTACGAGTACGAGCTCTACTTCGGGGTCTGAGCACCGGAAGCCTCAGCAACTGACGACGAAAGCCGCGGTCTTCGCCTCCCAGAGGGCGGAGACCGCGGCTCTCGTCGTTGTGCGGGCGGCGCGCCGGAGGCGGCCGCAGGCCGCTGCGGTGCGCGAATCTAGTCGCTCGCGTCCCAAGCCTCGCGGATGTACTCGCGCACCATCGCCTCGGTCACGTCGCCGAGATCGCGGTCGACGTTGATCTCGACGTCCTCCGGTCCGGACGCACCCCGATCCTTCGCCATCCTGACCGCATCATCGGCGATCATCTTCGCGGCCGACTCCATGGCATCCATGAGCGGACTCTACGCCGAGAGTCGGCGTTCAGGAACCTCTACAATTGCCCCATCGCGTGTCGGTTCCGTACTAGCGCTGGCGGAACGTATTCGAACGACCATTCCAGGGCGAAGGGGTTTCCGGAATGGGCAAGTTCATCTATGGCGCGACCTCGGTCGATGTCGCGATCGACGACCGCACCCTCGCGCATCTGCGGGTCGCGATCACCACGAAGCTGCGGCGCAACGAGTCGTTCATGTTCGACGTGGAGGTCGGCGGTGGGCATGGGCGCCGGTCGTTCTGGATCCATCCGGCGGTGCCGATCCAGTTCCACTTCGCCACGCCGACGACCAACCTCAATCGCGCGTGGATCGAGCAGATGATCCTCATCGCAAGCGGGGCGAGCGGGCTGGAGATCCCACCGGAGCCGGGCGCCGACGACCGGGCTGCGTGAGGCGCTACCGCGCGTGCGCCGCGGCGATCGCCTCGTCGAGCGAGCCGAATCGCGCGCAGCCGAACGCGCCGCGCAACCACACCGTCTCGAAGCTTCCGGCCTGATCCTCGATGTAGGCGACCAGGTGCTCGATGTCGCCGAGCGGCCGAGCGGGATCGCACAGACGCCAGCGTCCCGGCTCCAGCTCCGTCAACTCCAGCACACGGGCCGTGGCTTCGATCGTCATCTCGATTCCTCTCCGTGGGGCACACGACCAGACGAGCGTGCACTCATGACTCGGTCTGGGCGCCCGTCATGCTCTGCCCGGAGTGA
This sequence comes from Microbacteriaceae bacterium, assembly GCA_035556395.1. Taxonomy (GTDB): domain Bacteria; phylum Actinomycetota; class Actinomycetes; order Actinomycetales; family Microbacteriaceae; genus 73-13. Next base: position 34,319 of record DATMFB010000183.1, on the reverse strand, counting down.
CGGGCGCCCAGGCCGTCCGCGGCTTCCCGGGGCGTTCGCCCGGTTTCTCGCGACCGGGACCGAGGGGTGTGGTCCCGTGGCTTGATGACGATCACGGTAGAGACGCTCGCCAGCGCCCGCACAGGGCTTGACACCACCCCCGAACAAGGGGTACCGCGACTCAGGAGTGGATCGTCGCCCGGAGCCGATCGATGCGCGCCTGTAGCTGCGCGACCGTCGCCCGAGAGACCTCCGGGCCCCCGCAGGCGCGACGCAGCTCCGCGTGGATGTGCCCGTAGGGCTGACCCGTCCGCTTCGCATGCAGGCCGACGAGCGAATGCAGCAGGCTGCGCTGCTCGGCGAGGGTCCGGTACAGCGCCTGCGGGCGATCCGCGGGACGCGCCTCGGCCCGGCGGCTCTGCCGGGACTGCCGGTGCCGGAGCGCCTCGCGCAGCTCCTCCGGGGAGAGCACCGCCGGTACCGAGAGGAAGTCGAGCTCGTCGTCGCTCCCGGTGAACGCGGCGAAGCCGAACTCGTCCCCGTCGTAGACGATGCGGCCGAAGTCGGCGGTCGAGGCGAGCGCCTGCCACTCGAACTCGTCGATGAGGCCCTCGGAGGCGCGATCTTCCGCGTTCGCGGCCTCCAGCAGGGCGTCCTCCAACCCATCGGCGTCCCGAGGCGCGCCGAGGACGTGGTCGCGCTCGCGTTCGATCTCGGTCGCGAGCCCGAGCAGCTGCGGCACGGACGGCAGGAAGATCGACGCGGTCTCGCCGCGCCTGCGGGCGCGCACGAAGCGCCCGACAGCCTGGGCGAAGTACAGGGGCGTCGCCGCGCTCGTCGCGTAGACGCCGACGGACAGGCGAGGGACGTCGACGCCCTCGGACACCATGCGCACGGCCACGAGCCAGCGCTGCTCCCCCGTCGCGAACTCCTCGATCCGCGCCGACGCCGATGGGTCGTCCGAGAGGACGACGATCGGCGCGGTCCCCGTGATCGCCGTGAGGATCTCGGCATACGCCCGCGCGGCACGGTGATCCGTCGCGATGACGAGCCCGCCGGCGTCCGGGATCGAGTGCCGGACGAACTCGAGGCGCCGGTTCGCCGCCTGGAGCACGGCGCGGATCCAGTCGCCTCCGGGGTCGAGGGCCGTCCGCCACGCCTGCGAGGTGACGTCGCGGGTGTCCTGCTGTCCGAGCCGCGCCTCCATCTCGTCGCCGGCGCGCGTGCGCCAGCGCATGCCGCCCTCGTAGGCGAGGAAGACCACGGGCCGCACGACGCCGTCCTGCAGTGCGCGTCCGTAGCCGTAGCGGTAGTCCGTGAGGCTCATCCGAGACCCGTCGGCGGCCGGTTCGTAGTCGACGAACGGGATCTGCGCATCATCGCTGCGGAACGGCGTCCCGGTGAGGGACAGACGGCGCTCCGCGGGCGCGAACGCGTCACGAACCGCGTCACCCCAGCTCAGCGCGTCGCCGCCGTGGTGCACCTCGTCGAGGATGACGAGCGAACGGCCGGACTCGGTGATCCGGCGGTGCAGCGCGGCATCGGCCGCGACCTGCGCGTAGGTCACCGCCATGCCGTGGAAGCGGCGGCCGCCCCAGCCCTCGCCGTTGCGATACATGGGGTCCAGGCGCACCCCGCCGCGCGCGCCGGCGTCGGCCCACTGCCGCTTGAGATGCTCGGTCGGCGCGACGACCGTGATCCGGTCGACCGTGCCCCGATCGAGCAGCTCGGCGGCTAGCCGGAGGGCGAACGTCGTCTTCCCGGCGCCCGGCGTCGCCGCGGCGAGGAAGTCCCGAGGCCCCGCGCCGTCGCCCCGCCGGAAGTACTCGGCGAGCGCCTCCTCCTGCCATGCCCGCAGCCGATCCGCGGTGCCCCACGGCGCGCGCTCGGGATAGGCCGGCGTCAGGCCGCGGTCGGGAATCATGCTCATCCGATCGTACTTGTGCCCGCCGACACCCCTGAAAAGGGCGACGCTCAGCGGGACTCGTAGAAGAGGCGCTCGAAGACCTGGCGCGCGATCCGGGTGACCCGCAGGTAGTCCTCCTCGAGCTGCGAGGCCGAGCCGGGCGGATAGCCGAGCAGGCGCGCGACACCCTCGAGGTCGCGCCGGTCCGTCGGCAGCAGGTCGGTCGTGCGATTGAGCCAGAGCGTCATGGCCGACCGGGCGCGCGAGGCCAGCAGCCAGGCGTCGCGGAGCCGCGCGGCGTCCGAGGCCGCGATGAGACCGGCCTCCTCGGCGGCCTGCAGCGCACCGAGCGTCGACGTCGTCTGCAGGCCGGGCACCCGCGCCGCGTGGCGCAGCTGGATGAGCTGCACGAGCCACTCGACGTCCGAGATCGACCCGCGGCCGAGCTTGAGATGCCGCTTCGGGTCGGCGCCCTGCGGGAGGCGCTCCGCCTCGACGCGCGCCTTGATCCGCTTGATCTCGCGGATGTCGTTCTCCGCGGGAGCCTCGGGGTAGCGGACGGAGGCGATGAGCTCGGTGAACTCGGTGAGGACGTCGACGTCGCCGACCACCACGCGGGCGCGCAGCAGGGCCTGCGCCTCCCAGGACACCGACCAGCGCGCGTAGTACGCGCGATAGGACTCGACGCTGCGCACGATCGCGCCGTTCTTGCCCTCCGGCCGGAGGTTGATGTCGAGCTCGAGCGGGAGGCGGACGTCCTCGGTCAGCCGATTGAGCTCGCGCACGATCCGCTCCGCGCGTGGCTGCGCCTCCTCGCCCGCACCGACGTCGCGGTAGACGTACATGACGTCGGCGTCCGAGCCGAGGCCGAGCTCGCGCCCGCCGTAGCGACCCATCGCGACGATGCCGAACTCGATGCCGTCCCCGAAGCGATGCGCGATCGCGAGCATCCCGCTCAGCACCGTCGTGTTGATGTCCGCGAGGGCCGGCCCGAGCTCCTGGACGTCGAGGAGGCCGAGCATCGAGCCGATCGCGAGACGCAGCATCTCGCGCCGGCGCAGTTGCAGGAGCGCGCGAGCCGCGGAGGCCTCGTCGTCGCGGTAGCGCGCGCTGATCGCCTCCTGCTCCTCGAGCAGCGCGGCGATCGGACGCGGGCGCAGGTCCTCGTCCGCCTCGAGCCAGGCGGCCGCCTCGGGGATCCGCTCGAAGAGGGTCTGGACGAAGCGCGCCCCGCTGAGCACCTCGGTGAGCCGCTGCGCGACACCGGACGAGTCGCGCAGGAGGCGCAGGAACCAGTACGCCTCGCCGAGCTCCTCGGAGATCCGGCGGAACGCGAGCAGCCCGCCGTCGGGGTCGGCGCCGTCCGCGAGCCAACGCAGCAAGACCGGCAGCAGCGTGCGCTGGATCTGCGCGCGCCGGCTGAGACCGGTCGTGAGCGCGGCGATGTGCGCGAGCGCGCCCTTCGGGTCGTGGAACCCGATCGCGGCGAGACGCGCGATCGCCTGCTCGCTCGTGAGGGCGAGGTCGCTGTCGGGCAGGGACGCGACGGCGGACAGCAGGGGGCGGTAGAACAGCCGCTCGTGGAGCGTGCGCACCCGCGCCTTGACGCCCTGCCAGCGCTCGCGCATCTCGGTGGCGTTCGCCGCGAGCCCGGTCGCCCGCGCGAGGACGCGCAGACCGTCCTCGTCGGTCGGCATCAGGTGGGTGCGCCGCAGCTGCCGGAGCTGCAGACGGTGCTCCAGCAGCCGCAGGAACCGGTACTGCTCGGCGAACTCCGCCGCCTCGACGCGGCCGATGTAGCCGCGCTCGACGAGCCGGGTGAGCGCCGGGAGCGTGCCGCGCACGCGGACCTCGTCGTCGCTGAGGCCGTGGACGAGCTGGAGCAGCTGGACGGTGAACTCGATGTCGCGCAGTCCCCCGGGCCCGAGCTTCAGCTGCACGTCGACCTGGTCCGCCGGGATGTGGTCCGTCACACGTCCCCGCATGCGCTGCACCGACTCGACGAACCGCGACCGGCCAGCCGACGCCCAGACGAGCGGCGCGATCGCGGCCACGTAGCGCTCCCCCAGGTCGAGGTCGCCCGCCAGCGGGCGCGCCTTGAGGAGCGCCTGGAACTCCCAGTCCTTCGCCCAGCGCTCGTAGTACGCGACGTGCGACTCGAGCGTGCGCACGAGTGCGCCGTCCTTGCCCTCGGGTCGGAGATTCGCGTCGACCTCCCAGAGCCCCGGTTCGACCGCGAGCTCCATGATGCCGCGCATCGTCAGCATCGCGAGCCGGGTCGCGATCTCGACCGCTCGCTCCTCCGCGATCTCGGCGTCGCCCTCCCCGACGAAGATGACGTCGACGTCGCTGAGATAGTTGAGCTCGCGCCCGCCCGACTTGCCCATCCCGATGATCGCGAGGCGGGTCGCCGCCACATCCGCGGCCGGGAAGGGGGCGTCCCGGCGCGCGATCGCGAGCGACGCCTCGAGCGCCGCGCCCGCGAGGTCGGAGAGCGCGGCCGCGACCTGCTCGACCGCCGCCTCGCCGGCGGGCTGGGCGAGGTCCCAGGCCGCGAGTCGGGCCAGATGGCGCCGGTATCCGACGCGAAGCGCGACGCGTGCGCGCTCGCCACTCAGCTCGCCGATCCCGGCGAGGAGGTCGGCGAGGACGGCGCTCGCCTCTGGCGGCGCCGTGATCGGCACGATCAGGCTCGCGAGCTCCTCGGGGTGGCGGTGGAAGAACGCCGCGATCCCCTCGGACGCGCCGAGCAGCCGCACCAGGTGCAGCGCTGCCTCCTCGTCGTCGAGGACCCGCTCGGTCGCCGCCGCATCGCGTTCTGTCAGCCGCAGCAGCCGCGCGAGCGCGGCGTCCGGGTCCGCCGCCTCGGAGAAGAAGCCGATGCAGTCCGGTCGCCTCAGGCTCTGGAGGCGCTCGCTCGCCCCGCCGAGGTCCGCGAATCCGATGCGGGCGAGCTCGGTCAGCGAGGTCGGGCGCTGGTCGGCCCCCGGACGCCTCGGCGCGTTCACGTCGCTCGAGTCGCCTAGAGGATCGAGAGGTTGCGCTCGAGCTCGAACGGCGTGACCTGCGAACGGTACGCCGCCCACTCCTGGCGCTTGTTGAGCAGGACGTAGTTGTAGACCTGCTCGCCGAGCGTCTCGGCGACGAGCTCAGAGGCCTCCATGAGAGAGACGGCCTGGTCGAGGCTCGACGGGAGCTGCTCGTAGCCGAGGGCGCGCCGCTCGGCCTCCGTGAGCTCCCACGGGTTCATCTCCGCCTCGGCGGGCAGCTCGTAGCCCTCCTCGATGCCCTTGAGGCCCGCGGCGAGGAGCAGCGAGTAGGCGAGGTACGGGTTCGCGGCGGAGTCGATCGCGCGGTACTCGATGCGCGCGGCCTGACCCTTGTTCGGCTTGTAGAGCGGGACTCGCACGAGCGCGGCACGGTTGTTGTGCCCCCACGTGACGTAGCCGGGCGCCTCGTCCCCGCCCCAGAGGCGCTTGTATGAGTTGACGAACTGGTTGGTGACCGCGGTGATCTCCGGCGCGTGCCGCAGCAGGCCGGCGATGAACTGCCGACCGACGGCCGAGAGCTGGTAGTGACCGGCCGGGTCGTAGAACGCGTTCGCGTCGCCCTCGAAGAGGCTCATGTGCGTGTGCATGCCGCTGCCGGGCTGGTCGGTGAACGGCTTCGGCATGAACGTCGCGTAGACGCCCTGCTCGATCGCGACCTCCTTGATGACGGTGCGGAACGTCATGATGTTGTCCGCGGTCGTCAGCGCGTCCGCGTACCGGAGGTCGATCTCGTTCTGCCCCGGGCCCGCCTCGTGGTGGCTGAACTCGACGGAGATGCCGATGTCCTCGAGCATCCGCACGGAGCGGCGACGGAAGTCGTGCGCGGTGCCGCCGGGGACGTTGTCGAAGAAGCCGGCGGTGTCGACCGGGACCGGATAGCCGTCGGGGCCGAGGTTCGGGCTCTTGAGCAGATAGAACTCGACCTCGGGATGCGTGTAGAACGAGAACCCGCGATCGGCCGCCTTGGCGAGCGCGCGCTTGAGCACGTGCCGCGGGTCGGAGGCCGATGCCTGCCCGTCCGGCGTCATGACGTCGCAGAACATGCGCGCGGTCGGGTCGACCTCGCCGCGCCACGGCAGGATCTGGAACGTCGTGGGGTCGGGGAACGCGAGCATGTCGGCCTCGTAGGCGCGCGTGAAGCCCTCGATCGCGGAGCCGTCGAAGCCGAGGCCCTCGGCGAACGCGCCCTCGATCTCCGCCGGCGCGACCGCGACCGACTTGAGCGTCCCGACCACATCCGTGAACCAGAGGCGGATGAACTTGACGCCTCGCTCCTCGATGGTCCTGAGGACGAAGTCGCGCTGCTTATCCACTGAGCTCACGGTCCTAGGCTATCGCGACCGTTTCGCGGGGAGACCGGCATTAGCCCGCTAAATTCGACTCGTGACTCGACTGCGTCTGGCCCTCGCCCAGACCAACCCCGTCGTCGGCGACATCGCCGGCAACTCCACGCAGATCCTGGACGCGGCGAGGCACGCGCTGGCGGCCGGCGCGGACCTCCTCGCGACGGGCGAGATGGCGCTCACCGGCTATCCGATCGAAGACCTCGCCGCCCAGCCGTCCTTTCTGCGCGACGCGACGGCCGGCGTCGTCGCCCTCGCGCAGCGCCTCGAGGCCGAGGGTCTCGGCGGGCTCCCCGTCGTCGTCGGCCACCCCGATGGCCCGCACGACCCGAGCACGCTCGGGGCGCGAAACGCCCCGACGGCGATCGCGCAGAACTGCGCCTCGGTGCTGCTCGGCGGCCGGGTCGCCGCCCGCTACGTCAAGCACCACCTGCCGAACTACGGGGTCTTCGACGAGTACCGCAACTTCATCCCCGGGGACGACTCCCTCGTCATCTCGGTCCCTGAGCGAGCCGAAGGCGAGTCGAAGGGCGCCGGCGCCCGCATCGCCGTCATCATCTGCGAGGACATGTGGCTCGACGACGGGCCGGTCGCGCGCGTGCGGGATGCCGGCGCCGATGTGCTCCTGGTGCTCAACGCCTCCCCGTTCGAGCGCGACAAGGACGAGGTGCGACTCCCCCTCGCGACCCGGCGCGCCCGGGAGTCGGACGCGACCGTCGCCTACGTCAACCTCGTCGGCGGGCAGGACGATCTCGTGTTCGACGGCGACTCGTTCGTCGTCGCGCCCGACGGCCGGCTCCTCGCCCGCGCCCCGCAGTTCGTCGAGCACCTGCTTGTCGTCGACATTCCGCTCGGCAACGCTTCGACTCGGCCTCCGGCCTCGCGCAGCGACCCGCAAAGCACGCCAGAACGCGGTTCCCTGAGCGAGCGCAGCGAGTCGAAGGGCGCCCACCAGAACGCCGTCGCCGAGCTCCCCAGCGACGAGGAGCAGATCTGGAACGCCCTCGTCCTCGGCCTGCGCGACTACGTCGAGAAGAACGGCTTCAAGTCCGTCATCCTCGGCCTCTCGGGCGGCATCGACTCGGCCGTCTGCGCGGCGCTCGCCGCCGATGCCATCGGCGCGGACCGGGTCCACGGGGTCTCGATGCCGTCGCGCTGGTCGTCGGAGCACTCGCGTTCGGACGCCGACGACCTCGCGGAGCGGATCGGGCTGCACTACTCGATCGAGCCCATCGCGGAGCTCGTCCAGCCGTTCGAGGACCAGCTCGGGCTCGCCGGCGTCGCGGCGGAGAACGTCCAGGCCCGCGCGCGCGGCGTCATCCTGATGGCGAAGTCGAACCAGGACGGCCACCTCGTGCTGACGACCGGCAACAAGACGGAGCTCGCGGTCGGCTACTCGACGATCTACGGCGACTCGGCGGGCGGCTTCGCCCCGATCAAGGACGTGCCGAAGACGCTCGTCTGGGAGCTCGCCCGCTGGCGGAACGCCCACGCGGCGGCCCTCGGCGCGACGCCCCCTATCCCGGAGAACTCGATCGCCAAGCCGCCGTCCGCCGAGCTGCGGCCCGATCAGGTCGACCAGGACACGCTGCCGCCGTACGAGATCCTCGACGCGATCCTCGACGGCTACGTCGGGCAGCGGCTCGGGCGCAGCGACATCGTCGCGCTCGGATTCGATGCCGCGACCGTCGACTTCGTCGCGAACCTCGTCGACCGCGCCGAGTGGAAGCGCCGGCAGGGCGCGATCGGGCCGAAGATCAGCGGCATGGCGTTCGGTCGCGATCGCCGCCTGCCGATCACCGTCCGCCGGACCCGCTGACCTCCGCTCCTTGAAGGAACGGAGCGAGTCGAAGGGCCACCGCCGGGCATAGGCTCGAGGCATGGCAGACGCGAGCGATGCGCCGAAGCGCGTCCGCACCCGACACTTCCGGCAGGCGAAGGAACAGGGCATCCGGATCACCGGGCTCACCTCCTACGACGCCAACTCGGCCTCGATCTTCGACGAGGCGGGCATCGACTTCCTGCTCGTCGGCGACTCGGCCGGCCAGACGGTCCTCGGCTACGACACGACGCTGCCCGTCACCGTCGACGAGCTCATCCCGCTGACCCGCGCCGTGGCGCACGCCGCGCAGCGCGCGCTCGTCGTCGCCGACATGCCGTTCGGCTCATACGAGTCGGGTCCGGATCACGCCCTCGAGACGGCGTTCCGCTTCATGAAGGAGACGGGCGCGCACGCCGTCAAGCTCGAGGGCGGCGTGCGCTCAGCGGAGCAGATCCGGCGGATCGTGTCGGCCGGGATCCCGGTCATGGCCCACATCGGATTCACGCCGCAGTCGGAGCACGGACTCGGCGGGCACGTCATCCAGGGGCGCGGCGAGGAGGCCGAGCGCCTGCTCGCCGACGCCCACGCCGTCGAGGCGGCCGGCGCGTTCGCGGTCGTCCTCGAGATGGTGCCGTCCGCGGTCGCCGCACGGGTCACGGCGGAGCTCTCGATCCCGACCATCTCGGTCGGCGCCGGCCCCCACTGTGACGGCCAGCTCATGGTGTGGACCGACTGGGCGGGGCTCACCAAGGGCCGCGTGCCGAAGTTCGTCAAGCAGTACGCAGACCTCCGCGGCGTGCTGCTCGGCGCGGCCAAGCAGTACGCCGCGGAGGTCGCGTCAGGCGCGTACCCCGCGCCGGAGCACGAGTACCAGGACTAGTTGCTGCTCGCGAACGGGTAGTCGACGTAGCCCTCGGGCCCCACGCCGTAGAAGATGTGCGGGCGCAGCTCGTTGAACTCGATGTCGTGGCGCATCCGGTGGACCAGATCGGGGTTCCCGATGAAGTTCGCGCCGATGGCGATGATGTCGGCGACCGGACGGCCGATCGACGGCACCACCTCGTCGAGGAGGGGCAGGTCGCTCGCGTCCGTGCGCCGCGGCGTGGTCCAGGGCTTCAGGATGAGCGTGCTCGGCCATGCCGCGCGGATCGACTCGGTGAGCCCGCGCAGGTCGGGGCCCTCGTTGACGTGCAGGTAGGCCATCCCGATCGGGGCGAGCCCCTCGACGAGTGCGAGGTAGAGGTCCTCGAGCTCGCTCTCCTGGATGGTGTGCAGCGGGTTTCCGGGGGAGATCCGCATGCCGACGCGCTCGGCGCCGATCGCGTCGGCAGCCGCCTCGGCCGCGGCGATGGCGAAGCGGATGCGACCCTCGATCGTGATGCCCCAGCGGTCGGTGCGTGTGTTCGCGGAGGTCGAGAGGAACTGGTGGATCAGGTAGCCGTTGGCACCGTGCAGCTCGACCCCGTCGAAGCCAGCCTCGATCGCGTTCCGACTCGCACTCGCGTACTCGCCGATGGCCTGGGCGATCCCGGCCTCGTCGAGCTCGTCGGGCACGACGTAGTCGATCGGGCCGTCATGGGTGTAGATCTTGCCCTCGGCGGCGATCGCCGACGGCGCGACCACGTTCGCGTTGTCCTGGTGGAGGAACGGGCTGCCGATGCGGCCGACGTGCATGAGCTGGGCGAAGATCCGGCCGCCGTTCTCGTGCACGGCGTCGGTCGTGAGGCGCCACCCCTCGACCTGCTCGGCATTCCAGAGACCGGGAGTGTCGGGGTAGCCTCGGCCGACGTCCGAGGGGGCGATGCCCTCGGTGATGATGAGGCCGGCGCTGGCCCGCTGGCCGTAGTACTCGGCCATCAGGGCGTTGGGCACCGAATCGGTTGCGCGGGTGCGGGTCATCGGCGCCATCGCAATGCGATTACGGAGCGCGATGCCGGCGAGGTCGTAGGGCTCGAATGCGACAGTCACTCGATCGAGAATAGTCGAGCGGAGCTGGACTCCGGTTCAGTCCTCGTCCTGGTCCCAGGCCTCGCTGCGCTGACGGACGATGTCGAGCGCCCGCTCGGCCTCCTCCCGGGTCTTGAACGGCCCGATCCGATCGATCGCGAGCGACTGCGGGCCGATCTCGACCTCACCGGTCCGGTCGTTGTACCAGTACTCGGTCTCCGTCCCGGTCGCCGGGAAGTCCTCGTCTCGATCCTGTTCGCTCATGAAACGAGACTAAGCCCCAGCCTCTAGGCTGGCCAGTATGCCGTGGGACGCAGCAGGTCATCTGGTTCCCGGCGTTCTCTCCCCCACTCGCCCCGTACCGGCGAGCATTCCCCGGCCGGAATACGTCGGGAAGCCGGCCCCGGCGAAGTACACCGGCGGCGACGTCTACACGCCCGAGGAGATCGAGCGGATCCGTGCGGCCGGCAGGATCGCGGCACGAGCCGTCGAGGCGGTCGGCGCCGCGATCCGCCCCGGGATCACGACCGACGAGCTCGACGCGATCGCGCACGAGTGCGTCGTCGCCCACGGCGCCTACCCGTCGACACTCGGCTACCGGGGATTCCCGAAGTCCTCGTGCACGAGCCTCAACGAGGTCGTCTGCCACGGCATCCCCGATGACACGGTCCTTCGCGACGGCGACCTCATCAACATTGACATCACGGCGTTCAAAGACGGCATGCACGGCGATCTGAACGCGACGTTCGTGGTCGGCGACGCCGCGCAGCCGACGATCGACCTCGTCGAGCGCACCCGCGAGGCGCTGAATCGGGGGATCAAGGTCGTCGCCCCCGGCCGGCAGATCAACCTCATCGGCCGCGCGATCGAGTCCTACGCGAAGCGCTTCGGCTACGGGGTCGTCCGAGAGTTCACCGGGCACGGCGTCGGCCGAGCGTTCCACAGCGGGCTCATCGTCCCCCACTACGACGCCGCACCGCAGCACGCTGAGGAGATGGTGCCCGGCATGGTCTTCACGATCGAGCCCATGCTGACGATCGGCACGCCCGAGGAGCCGGGGACGGTCGCCTGGGACGCGTGGGACGACGACTGGACGATCGTGACCCGCGACCGGCGGCTCACCGCGCAGTTCGAGCACACGCTCGTCGTGACCGAGTCCGGGGCCGAGATCCTGACCCTCCCCTGACAGCGCCCCTTCGACTCGCTACGCTCGCTGAGGGAACGGAGAGACATGACCCACGCACTCGGCATCGACATCGGCGGGACCGGCATCAAGGGCGCGATCGTCGACACTGAGACCGGCGAGCTCGTGACGGAGCGCTTCAAGCTCCTCACCCCGAAGGGCGGCGTCCCGCAGCCGATGATCGACACGGCCGCGGCGCTCGTCAAGGAGATCCCGGGCGCCGACGAGCCGATTCCGGTCGGCATCGCGTTCCCGACGATCGTCAAGAACGGACTGACGCTCTCCGCCGGGAACATCTCGAAGGAGTGGATCGGCCTCGACGGTCGCGCCCTCTTCGCCACGGCGCTCGATCGGCACGTCGATCTCGTCAACGACGCGGATGCCGCCGGCTACGCGGAGCTGCACTACGGCGCGGCGAAGGGCGTTCAGGGCCTCGTGATCCTGACGACGCTCGGGACCGGGATCGGCAGCGCGTTCATCTACAACGGCGTGCTCGTCCCGAACACGGAGTTCGGCTTCCTCGAGCTCGACGGCGAGATCGCCGAGGCGCGCGCCTCCTACCGTGCGAAGGAGGAGGACGATCTCGACTGGAAGCAGTGGGCGAAGCGCCTGCAGCGGTTCTACACCCACCTCGAGCGCGTCTTCTCCCCCGACCTGTTCATCGTCGGCGGCGGGGTGTCGAAGAACTCCGACGACTTCCTGCCCCTGCTGAACCTCTCCACGCCGATCGTCTCCGCGGTCCACCGGAACAACTCGGGCATCCTCGGCGCCGCCGCGATCGCGGCGACCGCGCTCGCCTGATCTGCGTCTCGACCGGGTCCTGGTCAGCGAACTGTGCAATTTCCGACCCGAATCCGCTCGGATGCTGACGATTCAAGGTCGAGATTGCACAGTTGACGAAATCAGAGGCTGAACCTGCAGGATCCCGACGAGGGTGAAACCCGGGCTGGCTATCGAATCCCTGGCCAGAGGCGTTTCAGTGAACGGGCCGGCTGATACGCCGGGTTCTGTTGGGGTCTTGCGACCTTGGACGGCCATCCATCTCGGTCGCACGTTGCCGTGCGACTCCAGCGGCCTACCCGGGGACGGGACGAGCAGCCCCATAGTCCCCTGTCTGGCCTTGCTCCGGGCGAGGCTTGCCTAGCTGACCCGGTCACCCGGGCCACTGGTGGGCTCTTACCCCACCGTTTCACCCTCACCGACTTGCGTCGGCGGTCTGCTCTCTGTTGCGCTGTCTCGCGGATTGCTCCGGGTGGGTGTTACCCACCGCCCTGCTCTACGGGGCCCGGACGTTCCTCGGCGTCCTTGCGGACGACGCGGCCGTCTTGCCGACCCGTTCACCACCGCCAAGGCTACCGGCTGCGCCTGCCGACACGGCAGGATGTTCGCATGGAGTTCGGGGTGCTCGCCGTCGCCGCCGTCCTCATCGTCGTCGCCGTCTCCGCGTTCGCGTCGAAGCTCGGCGTCGCGGCTCCGATCCTGCTCGTCATCATCGGGATCGGCTGCAGCCTCATCCCGGGCGCACCGGAGCTGGAGATCCCACCCGAGTGGATCCTCGCGGTCGTCCTCCCGCCGATCCTCTACGCTGCCGCCGTCAACATGCCGGCGATGGACTTCCGCCGGGACTTCGGCGCGATCGGCGCCCTCTCGGTCCTGCTCGTGATCGTCTCCGCGTTCATCTCCGGCACCGTCATCTGGCTGCTCTTCCCGGACCTAGACTTCGCCGCCGCCGTCGCGGTCGGCGCGGTCATCAGCCCGCCCGACGCGGTCGCGGCCACCTCGATCGGCAAGCGCCTCGGCCTCCCCCAACGCCTCGTGACGATCCTCGAGGGCGAGGGGCTCGTGAACGACGCGACCGCGCTCGTCATGCTCCGCTCATCCGTCGCGGCGATCGCCGGCGCGATCTCCTTCTGGGGCGCAATCGGCGACTTCGCCTATGCCGTCGTCGGCGCGATCGTCATCGGAGGCCTCATCGGCGGCATCTCGGTCTGGGTCCGCTCCCGGCTGCGCCAGCCGGTCCTGACGACCGCCATCTCGTTCGTCGTCCCGTTCCTCGCGTACATCCCGGCGGAGGAGGTCGGCGCCTCCGGCGTCCTCGCCGTCGTCGTCGCGGGCCTCGTGACGGGCCACTTCGGCGTGCGGAAGTTCACCCCACAGGATCGAATAGCCGAGCGCATGAACTGGCGCACCATCCAGCTCCTGCTGGAGAACGGCGTCTTCCTCGCCATGGGCTTCGAGCTCACCGCGATCATCACCGACGTCGTCGACGCGCGGCTCGGCGTGGGCGGCGCCATCGGCATCGGCCTCATCGCGACGGCGGTGCTGCTCGTCGTGCGCGTCGCGTTCGTCGTCCCGCTCATCGGCTGGCTGCGTCTCGGGCAGCGACGAGCAGAACGCCAGACGGCCCGCCTCTCGCACGCGCTCGGCCGCCTGGACAGCGTCGAGCCGAGGCCGGAGCACGTCAACCGCCTCGGCCGAGTGCGCGACGTCCTGCGACGCCAGCACGCGGACGCCTCGTATCTCGCGCGCGAGGGCCTCGGCTGGCGAGGCGGCGCGGTGATCGCCTGGTCGGGCATGCGCGGCGTCGTGACGCTCGCCGCCGCCCAGTCGCTGCCCGCCGACCTGCCGTATCGCTCGCAGCTCGTGCTCGTCGCGTTCACCGTGGCGATCGTCACGCTCGTCGTCCAGGGCGGCACGCTCCCCTACCTCATCCGCTTGCTCGGCATCAGCGGCAGCTCCGAGCAGGAGACGCGCCGCGAGCTCGCGCTGCTCACGGCCGAGATCGGCGAGTCGGTGCGGGAGCTGCTCGACGACCCCGAGCTGCGGCGGGAGAGCGGCGGCGAGTTCGATCCCGAGATCGTCTCGCAGGTCCGCAGCTCCCGGCTCTCGATCGGCGAGTCGCTCGGCGCGGTGGAGGACTGGGAGGCCGGCGCGACCCCGCTGCAGCAGCAGCAGGAGCTGCGGCGGCGAATCTTCCAGGTCGAGCAGGCGGCGCTCCTCGACGCGCGCGCGAGCGGAACCTACTCGTCCCACATCATCCAGGCGGCGCAGCAGATGATCGACAGTCAGGCCGCGGGGCTGAGCGACTCCCCCTGACGCGGTTCAGAGATCCGCGCGGGCATCCATCGCACGGTTCGCGAGGCGGTCGGCCCTCGAGTTCTGCTCGCGCGGGATCCACTCGAAGCGCACGGGCGTCCCGGTGAGGACGCCACGCGCCTCGGCGGCGAGCTCGGCCATGTCAGGGTGCTTGATCTTCCAGCGGCCGGACATCTGCTCGACGACGAGCTTGGAGTCCATCCGGACCGTGAGCACCGCATTCGGATCGAGCTCGATCGCCCGCCGGACGCCGGCGATCATCGCCCGGTACTCGGCGACGTTGTTCGATGCGAGCCCGCCGTAGAGGCCGATCTCGGCGAGGATCTCGCCTGTCGCCGCGTCGATGACGACGGCGCCGCTGCCGGACTGCCCGGGGTTCCCGCGCGATCCGCCGTCGGCCTCGACGATGAGCTCGCGCGTCATCGAGCGGCCGTCACAGGCCGGACTCCGCCGTGCGCACGAGGATCGCCTCGCTCGACGGGCAGATGAGCACGTCGTCCGGCGCAGCCGCCTTGACCTTGGCGAGCTCGTCGCCGGTCAGCGCGACGCCCGACGCCTCGGACACGCCGCGACGCAGCAGCGACGCCCCGGAGCCGTAGCGCGCCCGCTGCCGCTCGTAGAGCGCGACGAGCTCCTCCGGGAGCGATGCGACGAGCTCGGCGCGCGCCGCCTCGACGCTCGAGCGCTCCCCCGCGATCCTGGCGAGCGCCTCCCGGAGGACGGCGTCCGCGCCGTCGATTTCCGCGGTGAGCGCCTCGATGCGGGCCTGGAGCGCGGCGACCGCCGCCTCGTGCTCCTCGACCCGCTCCATGACGGCGAGCTCGATCTCCTCGAGGTCGCCCTGCCGCCTCCGGAGCGACTCGATCTCGTGCTCGAAGCCCGACGCGTCCTTGGCCGACGTCGAGCCCATCATCCGCTCGGCGTCCTTCGCGATGCGCGCCTCGACCACCGCGACATCCGACTCGGTCCGTCGCAGCTCGGTGCGGGCGTCCTCGAGCACACCGGAGGTCGAGGCGAGATCGGCTCGCGTGGTCGCGCGATCCGCGTTGAGTGCCTCGAGGGTCGCTCGCTCGGGCAGCTCGCGCTCCTGCTTGGCGAGCTGGACCTCGCGCAAGTCGTACGCCTGCAGCTGCAGCAGCTGCTCCTGCGCCTTCGGATCGGCCTTCATGCGCCATCGCCTCCGCTCAGCACCGCGAAGTCCCACGGATCGGTCCGCAGCTCGCTCACGATGAACTCGATCTCCGGGAGTGCCGCGCGGAGCGCCGTCGCGGCGTTCTCGAGCCACAGCCACTCGCTCGCCCAGTGCGACACGTCGATGAGCGCGGGACCGCCGGTCAGGAGCGCCTGCTCGCGCGCCTCCTGGGCGGGGTGGTGGCGCAGATCCGCGGTCACGTAGACGTCCGCGGCGAGCACCGCCGCCGCGGAGAGATATGCGTCGCCGGCCCCGCCGCAGACCGCGACCCGGCGCACCGGTCGGACGTATGAGCCGCTCACGCGGACGCCGCCCGCGGTCGGCGGGAGCGCGGCCGCGACGAGCGACGCGAAGCGACCGAGGGTGGTCGACTCCGGGAGGTCGCCGACCCGGCCGATCCCGCCGCCGAACGCGTCGGGGTCGATGGGTGCGAGGTGCTGGAGGCCGAGCTTGGCGGCGAGCGCGCCGCTCGTGCCGTCGTCGACGACGTCGGCGTTCGTGTGGGCCGTCAGGAGCGCGCAGTCGGCCTTGATGAGGCGGCTGATGATCGAGCCCTTGTACCGGTCGGCTGCGACGGTCGTGACGCCGCGCAGCAGCAGCGGGTGATGGGTCAGCAGCAGGTCGGCGCCGATCTCGATGGCCTCGTCGACCGTGTCCGCGACCGCGTCGACGGCGAGCAGCACGCGCTCGACCGGAGCCTCGGGATCGCCGCTGACGAGCCCGACCGCATCCCACGCCTCGGCACCGGCGACAGGCCAGAGCGACTCCGCGGCGGCGGCGAGTTCGGCGACGGTCGAGGGCATCGCCTCAGTCTAGGCGGGGCCGCGACGCCGTCGATCGAGGAGCCCGACGAGCACGACCGCCCCGATCAGCAGGGCGAACCCGAACCAGGCGACGGGGTCGAGCCGCTCGTGCAGGAGGAGCACCGCGAGGAGGGTCGCGACCGCCGGCTCGATGAGCGAGACGGTCGTCGCGGTCGAGGCGGTGAGCGAGCGCACGCCGACGCCGAAGAGGACGTAGGCGATCGCGAGCGGGCCGACCGCGAGATACGCGACGAGCCCGATGGAGGGCCAGGAGGTCCACAGCGGGGCGCCCCAGACGAGCGCGATCGGCACGAGCACGACCGCGGCGAGCCCGAACATGGCGCCCATCGCGGGCACCGGCGTATGTCCGGCGCGGATGACCCGCAGCGACGAGTACGCATACACCGCGTAGCCGAGCCCGCCGACGAGGCCGAGCAGGACGCCCGGTCCGACGAGTCCCTCGCCCGCGTCGCCGCCACCGCCGACCAGGAGCGCGATCCCGACGATCGCGAGGACGGTCGCGATCGTCCACACGAGACTCGGCCGCCGGCGTTCGACGATCCACTCGATGATCGCCGCGAAGACGGGTCCGCTGCCGAGCGCGACGACGTTCGCGATCGCGACGCCCGTGAGCTGCATCGCGGGATAGACCGTGAGCGGGTAGCTGACGACTCCGATCGCGCCGACGATGAGCCACCCGCGCGTCCGCCGATCGGCGATCGCCCGCCAGGCGCGCCGCGGCGCGACGAGGAAGAGCAGCACGCCGCCGAACCCCATGCCGGCCGCGCCGATCGCGAGTACGGGCACCTCGACCGGCACGCTCATCGCGGCGAGGCCGATGGTGCCCCAGAGCGCGGCGGCGACCGCGACCGCGGCGACCGCGCGGGTTCTCGCGGCGGCGTTCGTCACGAGCACGAGGTTAGCGGCGGGAACGCCGGACGCCCGCCCACGCGCGGCGGCCGTCGTGGAGAATCGACGGGAGGGAAGGCACCGCATGACGAATCCGGGCAGACACCGCCTGATGCGCACCGGCGCCCTCGTCGCGGCCGCAGCGATCGCGTTCGGCACCGCGACGGTGCTGCCGAGCCTCGCCGACGACTCGACGACCATCACCATCCTGAACATCAACGACTTCCACGGACGCATCGGCCTCGACACGGCCGCCGGCGGCGTCAACACCGTTCGCTTCGCCGGCACCATCGAGGAGCTGCGCGATCAGTACGGCCCCGCCTCGACGCTCCTGCTCTCCGCCGGCGACAACGTCGGCGCATCGCTCTTCGCCTCGGCGATCGCGCAGGACGACCCGACGCTCGCGGTCCTGGCGGCGCTCGGGCTGGATGCGAGCGCGGTCGGCAACCACGAGCTCGATCAGGGCATCGAGGACCTCGTCAATCGGATCGCGCCGACGGGCGGCTTCCCGTATCTCGGCGCGAACGTCTACGAGGCGGGGACCTTCGACCCGGTCCTGCCCGAGTACGCGATCTTCGAGGTCGCCGGACACCGCGTCGGGGTCATCGGCGCGGTGACGCAGGAGACGGGGAGCCTCGTGAACCCCGCGGGCGTCTCCTCGGTCGAGTTCGGAGACCCCGTCGACGCGGTCAACCGCGTCGCGATCCAGCTCTCGAACGGCGAAGAGGCCGATGGCGAGGCCGACGTCCTGATCGCCGAGTACCACGAGGGCGCGCCGGTCGGGGCGGATCAGGGTGGGACGCTCGCGAGCAACGTCGCGCAGAGCCCCGTCTTCGCCAAGATCGTCGAGGACACCGTGCCCCAGGTCGACGTCCTCTTCACGGCTCACACCCATCAGGCCTACGTCTGGCAGGCCCCGGTGCCGGGCGAGCCCGGCGTCACGCGGCCGGTCGTCCAGACCGGGAGCTACGCGCAGCACGTCGGCGTCGTGCGCCTCAGCGTCGATCCGGCGGGGAACGTCACCGCGGCCACGGCCGAGGACGTCGATCCGACCGCCACCCCCACCGACGAGCTCGTCGCGCGATTCCCGAGCGTCGCGGAGGTCGACCGGATCACCGCGGCCGCGCTCGAGAACGCGACGGAGATCGGCGGCCGGCAGGTCGGCTCGATCACGGGCGACGTGACGACCGCGTACGCGGGCGGCTCCTACGGTCCGGGCGGCTACCAGGGCGGAGAACGCGATGACCGCAGTCGCGAGTCGACGCTCGGCGCGCTCGTCGCCGATGCCCTCCACGAGGCGCTCGTCGACCCGGCGCGCGGCGGCGCCGACTTCGCGGCCGTGAATCCGGGAGGCCTGCGAGCCGAGCTGCTCATGCAGTCGGGGGCGCCGGCCGGCACCGTCACATATGCCGAGGCGAACTCGGTCCTGCCCTTCGGGAACGACCTCTGGACGACGACGCTGAGCGGCTCGGGGGTCAAGGCGCTGCTCGAGCAGCAGTGGCAGCGCGACGAGCACGGCGACGTGCCCTCGCGCGCCTACCTCGCGCTCGCGCTGTCGAGCAACGTCTCCTACACCTACGACGAGAGCCGCGCGGAGGGCGACCGGGTGACGTCGATCACGATCGACGACGTGCCGGTCGATCCGGCCGGGTCGTACCGCCTCGGGACCTGGGCGTTCCTCATCTCGGGCGGCGACAACTTCCGGGCGGCGGGCCAGGGCACAGATGCCCGCGACTCGGGCCTCCTCGATCGAGACGCGTGGATCGGCTACCTCCAGGCGCATCCCGACCTCGCACCGAACTTCGCGAAGGCCGGGGTGTCGGTGTCCGGGCTACCCGCCTCGGTCGCACCCGGCGACCGCATGACGTTCTCCATCTCGGACCTGGATCTGACCTCGCTCGGCGCGCCGGCGACGACATCGCTCGACGTCGCCTGGACCGACTCCGCCGCCTTCGCGGCTCCGACGATCGATGCCGGTGACGCGCCGCACTACGCGGTGACTGTGACGGTGCCGGACGACGCCCTCGCCGCGAGCGTGATCGTGGTCACCGCCCACCCGAGCGGCACGACCGCGCGGATCCCGATCGCCGTCGAGGGCGGCGCAGCAGCGCCCCCGCCCGGAGCCTCTACGCTGTCGGGTATGGACTGGATCTGGCTCGCTGCGATCGGGCTCACGGGCGGCATCGTCATCCTCGTCGTGATCGCGACGATCGCGGCATTCGCCGGGCGCCCGCAGCGCTGACCTGCGCCGCGGCGCTCACCACCGGACCACGGTGTAGGGCACCCGCGGGGCGAGCCTCGCCCGTCCGCCGAGGAAGCCCAGCTCGAGCACGACGGCCAGGCCGGCGACCCGCCAGCCGGCGCGCTCGATGAGCGTCTGCGCGGCGCCCAGCGTGCCGCCGGTCGCGAGCACGTCGTCGACGACGAGCACGCGGGTGCCGGCCGCGACCTGGTCGACGTGGACCTCCAGCCGATCGGTCCCGTACTCGAGCTCGTACTCCTCGCCATGCGTCTCGCCGGGCAGCTTGCCGCCCTTGCGGATCAGCACGAGGCCCGCGCCGGTACGCGCCGCCGCGGCCGCCGCGAAGGCGAAGCCGCGCGCCTCGATCCCGGCGATGACGTCGTAGTCGCCCGCGAACGGCGCGACAAGGGCGTCGGCGACGCTCGCGAGCGCATCGCGGTCGGCGAGGACCGGCGTGAGGTCCTTGAACTCGATGCCCGGGCGCGGAAAGTCGCGGATGGTCCGGGTCAGGGACTCGATGTACTGGGCGGCGGTCGGCACGGCGTCAGGGCAATCGTGTCAGGGCGATCGTGTCAGGGCGCGGGGGTCGGCGTGGGCGTGGGCGTCGCGTCGAGGAGCGTCGACTGACCGCCCGAGGCGAACAGGCCGGGGAACGCATCGCCGAGCGCGAGCAGGATCGACTGGACGGCGATCGCGAGCAGCAGCAGGCCGAAGATGCGAGTGAGAATGCTCATCCCGGTCTGCTTGAGCAGCTTGGCGACCCAGGGGCCGACGAAGTAGATGATCGCGACGAGTGCGCCGACGACGATGCAGATGACGCTGCCGACCACATAGTCGAGTACGTCGCTGTAGCTGTGCGCGAACGTGATCGCGAGCGCGATCGCGCCCGGCCCCGCGAGCACCGGGATCGCGAGGGGTACGACGACGGGTGACTCGCCCGGCTTGACGGAGACCGGGCCGCCGGGCTTTGCGACGAGCATCGCCCAGCCGATCGTCGCCACGAGCGCGTTGCCCGCGATCTTGAACGCCGTGATGTCGATCCCGAACCACTGCAGGATGATGTTCCCGGCGATGAGCGAAATGACGAGCACCGCTGCGACAGCGATGCCGACGAGCACCGCGGTGCGCCGCTGCTGCACCGCCGTCTGGCTGCTCGTCAGCGAGAGGAAGATCGGCAGCGTCCCGATCGGGTTCGTGATCGTGAAGAGGGCGATTGCGGAGGTGATGAGCGTGGGCGCCGCGATCGCCGGATCCATGCAGCGAGCCTAGCGGGATGGATACAGTGGCCGCATGACGCTCGGGCCCACCACGCAACCCCGGTGGGCCTGGCTGATATGGGTCCCCGTCGGCGTCGTGCTGGCCGCGATCGGTGCGGTGCTCCTGATCCGGCCCTTCGCGTCGGTCAACTGGCTCGTGCTGCTGATCGGGCTCGGACTGCTGGTCGCCGGAGCGATCGAGGTCGTGTGGGCGATCGTGCGGCGCTCAGATCCCGGAGCCTGGCGCTGGGCCTCGAGCGCGGTCGGCGTGCTCGCGCTCGTGCTCGGCGTGCTCGTCCTCGCCTGGCCCGGCGTCACCGTCGGCATCCTCGTCATCCTGGTCGCGATCCTGCTCGCGGCATCCGGCGTGCGGGACCTCGTCATCGCGTTCCGCCCCGGCCGACGACAGCGCTGGACCAATGTGCTCTTCGGCCTCGCGAGCATCATCGCCGCGGTCACGATCCTCGCCTGGCCCGATGTCACGGTCATGGCGATGGGCGTGCTCTTCGGCCTCTGGCTCATCGCGGCGGGCGTCCGGCTCGCGGTCACGGCACTCGTCGAACGGTTCCGCCGGAAGGCCCCCCGTCCTCGACGCGAGCGACCGGTGGTTCGCGGCGTGCTCGCCGTGCTGGCGTTCGCCGCCGCGCTCGTCATCGCGTTCGTCGGGGTCCGCCTCTCCTCGACTGAGATCCCCGACGCGTTCTACACGCCCCCGGCCGATCTGCCCGCGCAGCCCGGCGTCCTGCTCGCGTCGGAAACGTTCACGCGCAGCGTCCCCGAGGGGGCGCAGGCCTGGCGGATCCTCTACACGACGACCGGCACCGGCGAGGCGCCTGCGGTCGCCTCCGCGCTCGTCGTCGTCCCCGACTCGGCCGGCCCGCACCCGGTCATCGGCTGGACGCACGGCACGACGGGCGTCGCGACGGGCTGTGCGCCATCGCTGCTGCCCGAGCCGTTCATCTCGGGCGCGATGCCCGATCTCCACCAGGCGCTCGCCGCCGGCTGGGCGGTCGTCGCGACCGACTACATCGGGCTCGGGACGGCGGGCGACCACGCGTACGTCGTCGGCGAGCCCGCCGGGCACGCCGAGCTCGATGCGCTCCGCGCGGCCCGGCAGCTCGACGGCGCGGACCTCGCCGACGAGACCGTGCTGTGGGGGCATTCGCAGGGCGGGCACGCAGCGCTGTGGACCGCGGGCCTCGCAGCCGACTACGCGCCGGAGCTCGACATCGTCGGGGTGGCCGCGATGGCGCCGGCGGCCAACCTGCCTGCACTCCTCGAGTCCTTCGCCGGGAGCTCGCTCTCGCTGCTCTTCGGCGCGTTCGTGCTCAAGGGCTACGAGGCCGCCTACGACGACGTGCACGCCGCCGACTACGTGAAGCCCTCTGCCCGCATCGTCGTCGACGAGATCGCACGGCGCTGTCTCGTCGATCCCGCGACACTCGTCTCGGTCATCCAGGCGGGGTTCTCCGGGGGGCCGGTGTGGTCGCGCGATCCGTCGACCGGGCCGCTCGATGCCCGCGCCGACGAGAATGTGCCGCGGCTCCCGATCCGGTTCCCGCTGCTGCTCGCGCAGGGGCTCGCCGACCCCCTCATCCAGCCGCAGGCGCAGCAGGCGTACGTCGACGAGCTGTGTGCGAGCGGCCAGGCGCTCGAGTACCGGACCTATGAGGGCCGCGATCACATGGGCGTCGTGACGGGCGACTCACCGCTCCTCGGCGAGCTCATGGCCTGGACCACCGACCGCTTCGCGGGCAAGCCGGCCGGCGACACCTGCTGAGCAAGCTGTTACCGTGCTCGCATGACCCACGACGGCAAGTCCTACATCAAGATCCACCACGGCGGGCAGGAGTACCGGCTTCAGGACAATCACGAGGGTCGACGCATCGTCGAGCAGATCGACGAGGCCACGAAGCGCGGCGGGCGCGTCACCTTCACCCACGAGGCCGGCGAGGCGAGCATCGACTTCGGCGAGACCGGCCCCGCCCACATCCAGTACGACCACGCCGGCGACGCGTAGCGCTGATCCCGTGGGGCGGACGGGACTTGAACCCGTGACCGATGGATTATGAGTCCACTGCTCTGACCAGCTGAGCTACCGCCCCCGACTCGACGATGGTACCGGCGGGGCCGGTACATCGTCGGTGACGAGGTGCGGGTTCTGCTTGGCGAGGAGGAAGACCCCGATGACCGCGACGACGCCGGTCGCGAGCATGACGAGCGTCGCCCAGCCCGGCGCGCCAGACGTCTCACCGAGGACGAGCGCGCCGATCGAGACCGCGACGATCGGGTCGATGACGGTGAGTCCTGCCACGACGAGGTCCGGCGGGCCGTACATGTGCGCGTTCTGCACGAACCAGCCGCCGAGGGCGGTCGCCACGATGAGCGCGACGATGCACCCGATCGTCAGCCACTCCTCCGTGCCGAACTGCCACCCGGAGTCGATGAGCGTCTGGATGCGCCCGATGACGACCTTCGCGAGGGTCGCGAGGAAGCCGAAGAGCGTGCCCGCGGCAACGATGTAGAAGAGCGGCTTCGGGCTCTTCCGGAAGAACGCGTAGAGGACGCCCCAGATCGCGAGCAGCGCGGCCAGCGCGATCAGCACCGTCAGCAGCTCGCTCGTCGTGACCGGACGAAGGTGTGCGAACATCGCCGCGATCGTGACGAACAGGCCGATGCCGCCGACGCACAGCACGATCGCGGTGATCGCCCTGGCCGTGAGCCGGGTGCGCGTGAGGCGCGAGTTGACGATCGCGGTGATGACGAGCGCGATCGCGCCGAGCGGCTGGACGACGCTGAGCGGCGCGAACCAGAGCGCCACGAGCTGCAGCACGATCGCGAGGCCCAGCAGGACCGTGCCGATCAGCCAGGCAGGCCGCTTGAGCAGCCCCTTGATGTGGCCGATCGTGAAGCCCTGCTTCGCGCCGGCATTCTCTCGCTCGTCGACGACGGCGACGCCGCGATGCTGGAACTGCGTCCCGAGGGACAGTGCGACGCCGCTCAGGAGCGCCAGGAGGATCCCGATCCAGGTGTGTCCGCCGAAGACCGAGGCGAGGTCAGTTGCTGGCACCTTTTGAGGGTAGTCGAAGGGTCGCGCATAGGCTTGTAACCACCATGGCCGTGCTTCCGATCGTCATCACCGGCGACCCAGTCCTCCATACGCGCGCACTGCCGGTCGGCGAGATCGACGACCGCATTCGCACCCTCGTCGCCGACATGTTCGAGACGATGCACGCCGCACCCGGCGTCGGGCTCGCCGCCCCCCAGGTCGGCGAGGGCATCCGCCTCTTCGTCTGGCACTGGGAGGAGGACGACGACACCGTGCACCAGGGCATCGCGATCAACCCCGAGCTCTGGATCACCCCGACCGCGATCGGTCCTGCCTCGGACGACGACGAGTCGGAGGGCTGCCTCTCGCTGCCGGGCGAGCGCTTCCCGCTGCGCCGCGCCGAGGCCGCCATCCTCCACGCGCGCGGCCTCGACGGCGTGCCCTACACGATCGAGGCCGAGGGCTGGCTCGCCCGCATCTTCCAGCACGAGTACGACCACTTGAACGGCGTGCTCTACGCGGATCGGCTCGAGCACGCGCATTCGAAGAACGCCATCAAGGCGGTCAAGCGCGAGGGCTGGGGCAGGCCCGGACTGAGCTGGCTGCCCGGTGTCGACAAGCTCGAGGGTTAGCCGAGCCAGCCGAGCGCTCTGAGCCCGGCCGCGGCGGCCGCCGCCGCGATCACGACGATGATGAACGGGACGCGCAGCGCGAGCAGCCCGCCCGCGAGCACGAGCGCTGGCAGCCGTGCGTCGATGACGAGGTCGGTGCCGTGCGTGAACGTCTGCGTCGCGACGAGCGCGGCGAGCAGTCCGACCGTCATGAGGTCCGCGGTTCGCGCGACACGCGGTCGCTCGAGGACGCTCGCCGGGACGAAGAACCCGGACAGCTTGAGCGCGTAGGCCGCAGCGCACGCGATGAGGATCATGAGCCAGGTGTTCATGCGGCCGCCTTGGGCTTCCGCGGGCCGAATGCGTTCGTCAGGCCCACGATGATCGCCACGCCGGCCGCCGCGAGCACAGGGATCCCTGGCGGGGTCCACGGCACGACGACCGCCGCGACCACTGCCGCGGCGATGGCCACCGCGATCGGCTGCAGGCCCCGGAGTCGCGGCCAGAGCAGACCCAGGAATGCCGCAGCCGCCGCCGCGTCGAGGCCCCACGCGCGCACGTCGCCGAGCAGATCGCCGACAAGCGCGCCGATGAGCGTCGTGACGTTCCAGCCGACGTAGATGACCACGCCGGTCACCCAGAATCCGGCGCGCCGGGAGCTCGGCGTCGGCTGCGCCGTCGAGACGGCCGCGGTCTCGTCGATCGTCCAGTGGGCGGCGAGCAGGCGCTTGAGCCAACCCGGCCCGACGATGGGCGCGGTGCGGATCGCGTAGAGCGCGTTGCGCGTGCCGAGCAGCGTCGCGGCCGTGATCGCCGACCAGGCCGTCGTCGCGGGGATCGGAGCGCTGCCGGCGGCGAGCACCCCGATGAGCGCGAACTGCGACCCGCCTGTGAACATGAGCAGGCTCAGCGTGCAGACCTGCCAGACGTCGAGGCCGGCCGCCACGGCGAGCGCGCCGAAGGACACGCCGTAGAGCGAGACGGCGATGCCGACCGCCACGCCGCTGCGCCTCGCGGCGGCGACATCGGGGTCCTGAGCTTTGCTATCCTTGTACGGCCCCACTGGGGTGCATTCCTCCATAGCTCAATTGGCAGAGCAATCGGCTGTTAACCGGTAGGTTCTTGGTTCGAGTCCAAGTGGGGGAGCAAAATACCTGATCAGAGTCGAGGTTCTTCGCTCCTTCGGCCCTCCCGGTGGGCTTCTGACGCCAGTTCGTCACTAGTCTGCCAGGAACACGCAAGGACATTCGTCCGATGACCGGTTCGAGCCAGATCAGGCTCCGGGGTGCTTCAGCACGTCACCGACGTCCTCGAGCGATTCCGGAGGACGGTCGCCCGAATGCGACGCCGCGCATCAGCGCCCCGAGCACGATCAGAAGCAGCGCCCCTGCACCGAGCCAGATCAAGGGGTCGCGATCGATCCCCGAGATCGCCAGCTGCGCGTCGCCGGGTATTGCCGCGCCCGGCACGACGAAGACCGACATCTCCAGGTACATGATCGTCAGGGACGGACTCATTCCGGCAGCGACCACAGTGTGATGGCCGGCCAGCCCGGCCGGCATCTGCAGATGCGCCACGGCGGTGCCGCTGCTGTCCGCTACGGCGTGGCCGAGCGTGACCGGCGTGGAGTAGATGCCGAACGTGACCGGCGCGTAGGGTGCGAACCCGGATGCCGTGGCGGTGAACCGGCCATCGGACCGGATCGTCCCCGGAACATCGGTCAGCGTTCCGGACGCAACGGGCCTGGTCGCGGGCAACGGCACGTCGGGCAACGATTCCACCGTGACCGAGGCGGTCCCCGTCGCGGTGCCCGACGTGCCCGTCACCGTGTAGGAGCCCGGAGCAATCGCCGTGCAGGTTGCTGCCGCACACACCATGTCAGCGGATCCCGTGAACACCGTGACGGCGGTCACGTCCCCGAGCGCGTTGTCGAAGGCGTCAAAGCCTTCGGCGGTGAACACCTGAGAGCCACCCGCCACGATCTTCGGTGCGGTCGGTGACAGCACCAAGTAGTCCAGCGCCCCCACTGGCACGGTCAGCATCGCCGCAGCCGTCGTCGCATCCGTGGCCACTCCATTGGTGAACACTGCGCGGTACTGGCTACCGGTCATCGAGTGCGTCACGCTCGCCAGCGTCAGCGTGGTCGACGTAGCTCCGGGTACATCGCCCCAAGCGTCATCGTTGTAGGCCTGCCACTGCACGGTCGGCGCCGGTGTCCCCGATGCTGCCGAGGTGAACGTCGCATCCGAGCCGATCGCGAACGTCTGCGACTGCGGGTCGGTGGTCACCACCGGAGCGACCCCCTGCAGCTCGTAGGCGCCGGCGTCGCAGTTGGCTGTCCCGCCGAACCCCGGCCGGTCCAGGCCCCGGGCATCGGTGCCGGTGCATCCCGGCACGAGGTGGTGCGCAGAGCTGGTGGTGTCGATCGCCATCGTCTGCGGTCCGGTGGAGCTATTCGCCGCCAGCGGCGCCAGGCCGATCGTGCTGCTGCCGGCGATGCTCGTCCCGCTCGGGGCGTAGAACGTGCACGTATCGCTCACGTTGTAGCCGCCGTCGATGATCACCGAGTAGGCGTCGCACGTCGACGCGAACAGGATGGTGTTCGAGATGGTGATCGTGCCACCCTCCCAGCGGTAACCCCCGCCGCCCCTCGTCGCCGTGTTCTCGGCCAGCGTGGAGTAGGTCACGGTGAGTGCGCCGCTGCCGAGGTTATGGATCCCGCCGCCGAAAGTCGCGGCATTACCGGACAGCGTCGAGTTGATCACCGTGGCCGGCCCTCTGTTGTAGATGGCGCCCCCTTTGCCGGTGTTCGCCCCGAGTGCCCTGTTGCCCGACATCGTCGAGTCGGTCATGACCAGTGTGCCGCCGTAGTTGGAGATACCGCCGCCGAAGTTCCGCTGGGTGGTGTTGTCCGACACCGTGGAGCGGGTGATCGTCAGCAGGCCGCGGTTGTGGATGCCGCCCACGTAGTAGCTGGCGGTGTTTCCTGACACTGTGGAGTCAACGATCGTGACAGTCCCACCGTCTAGGCCGAAGATGCCGCCGCCGTAGCCCTGGCCCGCCGACGTGTTGTTCGAGACCTCGGAGTCGAGAATCGCCAGTGTGCCGGTCCCGTTGTAGATGCCACCACCGCCGCCACCGTAGTTGCCAGCGGCATTTGCGGTATTGCCCCTCACGGCGACCTCGGAGATCGTCAGCGTGCCCGCGGCATTGTGAATCCCGCCGCCGCTCGCCGCGTACCCGCCGGTGATCGAGAGGCCGCCGAGCGTGACGGTCCCGCTCGCGACGGTGATGACGCTCGCGGGCGTCGAGGCGCTGCCCAGACCGTCGATGACGGTCGTGGATGCGCCGGTGCCGATCAAGCTCAGGCTGCTTCCGGAGGCTACGACACCGATATCGACGTTCTCGTCGTACGTGCCGGCGGCGAGGCGCACGATGACCTCGAGCGCGCCACCAGCGATCGCCGCCTTGGCGCGAGACACGCCTTCGCTCACGGTCGAGCAGGGCGCATCGATCGCGCCACACGACGCATCGTCGTGCCCATCCGTGGCGACGTACAGCGCCGTCGGCACGTCGTCTGCCGCCGCCGATGCGGGAGGAGGACCCAGCGCGACCAATGCGACGAGCGCGACGATGCCGATGGCCCTGACTGCTCTGAGCATGTGACTTCCCGCCTTTGGGCCGAGTTACAAACCATAGCCCAGACGCCGAGAGAGGCCGGCCGCGCCCCGCGGACGCCGAAACCCAATCGTCCGCTCAGTACCCCGCTGCCGGATCGACGACCCCGATGAAGGCGCCGTCGCCGAGCAGCGCCCGCATGTTCGACTCGACCCGGCTCGCGAGCAGCGGGGCGACCATCTCCTCGGTGTCCGCGGAGTGGCAGGTGATGACCACGCGTGGCGCGGTCCAGAGCGGATGCCCGTCGGGCAGCGGCTCCGGGTCCGTCACATCGATCCCGGCGCCCTTGAGGTGCCCGCGCTCGAGCGCGGCGGCGAGCGCCTCCGCGTCGACGAGCGAGCCGCGCGCGATGTTGACAAGGATCGCGTTCTGATCCATCAGCTCGATGCGCCGCGCGTCGATGAGCCGCGAGGTCTCGTCCGTCGCCGCGGCCGCGAGGATGACGATCTCCGCCTCGGGGAGCACCTCGTCGAGCCGGTCGGCGGTCACGACGCGGTCCGCGCCGGGAACCGCCCCCGCCGAGCGCCGGACGATCGTGATCGACGGGTCGAATGGCGCGAGCAGGCGGATGATCTCCTGCGCGATGCCGCCGGCGCCGACGATGAGGACGCGGCGGCCGAAGATCGACTCGCCCGAACGCGGTGTCCAGGAGGTCCTGCGCGCCTTGTCCGGCAGCTCCCGGATGCAGGCGAGCGCGAGGGCGACGGCGTGCTCGGCGACCGGCTCGGAGTAGGCGCCCTTCGCGCTCGTCCAGATCGGCATCGTCCGCCCGGCATGTGCGGAGAGCACCGGGGCGAACGCGTCGACCCCGGCCCACGGGAGCTGCACCCAGCCGATGTCCGGGTGATCGGCGAGCACCGCGGCGAGCCCGTCCGGGTCGCTCGGGTGCACCCAGATGAGCCCAGCGGTGTCCGGACCGAGGCCGGCTACCGTCCCGCCGGCGGCCTCGACCGCGGCGACCAGGTGCGGCGCCTCGTTCGGCAGGATCGCGATCGGGCCCGGCACCGGACGCTCCTCGGCGGGACGCGGAGCGCCCGTGCCCTTGAGCAGGTCGCGAAGCTCCCCCGGCGCGCGACCGCTCACGAGGCGCTCCGCAGCGCGCCGAGCGACTCGCCGAGCCGCCGCACATACGGATGGATCGGATTCTCGAATACCTCGCCCATCGATCCGATGCCCACGATCCTCCCCTGCTGCATGACCGCGACGCGGTCCGTGATCCGCCGGACCTCGGCGAGGTCCGCGGTGACGATGAGCGCCGCGAACGCGTGGTGCTCCTGGAGCTGCGCGATGACGTCGAGGATGTGCGAGCGCACCGTGACGTCGACCCCGGCGGTCGGGTCGTCCGCGACGAGGACCGCCGGCTCGAGGACGAGGGCGCGGGCGATCGCGACGCGCTGGCGCTGACCTTTCGAGAGCTCGTGCGGCATGAGGTCGAGCATCGACAGCGGGAGGTGCACGGCATCGAGCAGCATCGCCGCGTGCTCCCCCGCGAGCATCCGATCGAACTTGCGATCGATGAGGTAGATCGGCTCGACGATGTTCTCCTCGACAGTCAGGCGCGCCGAGAGGTGCTGCCCGGCCTCCTGCCTGAGGAAGCCGACGCGCACCGAGAGCCGTTCGCGGCGCCGCCCCGAGATGCCGCGGACCTCCTGGCCGAGCACGGTGAGGCTGCCGCCCGAGATCCGGGGAGAACGCCGGTCGCCGACCACGTCGGACTGCAGGGCGACCGCACGGGCGAGCGTCGACTTGCCGGAGCCCGTCTCGCCGACCACCGCGAGGATCTCCCCCGACGCGATCGTGAGATCGACCCCGTCGACCGCGATCGTCCGGGTGACCTGGCTCGACGAGTGGTAGCGCAGGCTCAGATCGGTCGCGCGGACAGCGATCTCGGGCTCGGCGGACACCCGACCACTCTATTCGGGGTCGTCAGTCGCCGCGGAGGCGAGTGCGCTCGGCGTCGATCGCGACGAGCTCGCGCTGGAGCTCGCCGAATCGCTCCGGCTCCGCCTCCCGCTCGATCCGCTGAAGGGCGCCGAGGGCGTCGCGCTTGCGACGCAGCAGCTCGCGGTCGACGAGCGAGGCCGCGACCGCGCGCACGGTCTGCGGGAGCGTCTCCGGCCGGCCGGGGATCGGCGAGACCGCGAGCTCGCGGACGAGGCCGCGGTAGGGCTCCGGCGCCTCGATCGTGACCTCATCGACCCAGCCGGCGTCGCCCGCCGAGCGCAGCTGCACCGCGATCGCGTCGCGCACGACGGCGAGGCTCGGATCGGCGAAGGCCGCCGCGACGACTCGCCCCGAGAGCTCCGGGCCGACCTCGGCCGGATACTGCAGGAGCGCCTGGAGCACCTCGACCTCGAGCCGGGTGTTCGGGTCGCGGCCGAGGCTCGCGAGGGTGATGGGCGGCGACCCTTCGACTCGGGCTCCGCCCTCGCTCAGGGACCGGTAGTGGGGGCCCTCGCTCAGGGACCGGGAGTCGGGGCCATCGCTCGGGGACCGGGAATCCGGTCCCGCGCGGTCGCTTCCTGAGCGAGCGGAGCGAGTCGAAGGACCCCCCTGTCTGCGTGCGACCCGCACCGCCGCGAGCGTCTCCGACGGGTCGATGCCGAGCCAGCGGGCGAGCAGCCGCGCATACTCCGTGACGAGGGCCTGGTCGCGGATGCCCGCGACGACCGGGGCCGCCGCGCGCAGCGCCTGCACCCGCCCCTCCGCCGACTCCAGGTCGAAGCCGGCGAACGTGCGGCGGATGATGAACTCGAAGAGGGGCTTCCGCGACTCGATGAGCGCGCGCACGGCGCCGTCGCCGCGCTGCAGGCGCAGGTCGCACGGGTCGAGCCCGTCGGGCGCGACCGCGACGAAGGTCTGCGCGTTGAAGCGCGACTCCTCCTCGAAGGCGCGCGACGCCGCTTTGAGTCCCGCCTCGTCGCCGTCGAAGGTGAAGACGACCTCGCCGGCCGAGGCGACCGCGTTCTGATCGCTGTCGCCGAGGATGCGACGGATGATCTTGATGTGGTCGACGCCGAACGCGGTGCCGCAAGTCGCGACGGCCGTCGTCACCCCGGCGAGGTGGGCGGCCATCACATCGGTGTACCCCTCGACGACGACGACCTGCTTCTGGCGCGCGATGTCGCGCTTTGCGAGGTCGAGTCCGTAGAGCACCTGGGCCTTGTGGTAGACCGGCGTCTCCGGAGTGTTCAGGTACTTGGGGCCCTGGTCCTCGTCGAGCAGCTTGCGCGCCCCGAAGCCGACCGTCTGACCCGTCGTGTCCCGGATCGGCCAGATCAGGCGCGAGCGGAACCGGTCGTACACGTCGCCGCGCTCCCCCTTGCCGAGCAGTCCGGCCTGCACGAGCTCCTCGTCCGTGAAGCCCTGCGCCCGCAGCGCCTTGCCGAGCGCGCCCGATCGCGGTGCGAAGCCGACGCCGAAGCGCTGGGCCGCCTCCTGGTCGAAGCCGCGCTCGCCGAGGAACCGGCGACCCGGCTCGGCCTCCGGCGCGCGCAGCTGCTGCTGGAAGAACTGCTCGGCGGCCGCGTTCGCGGCGAGGATCCGCGTGCGATTGCCGCGTTCCTGCTCGCGCTGCCCGCTGCCGCTGTCCTCGTAGTGGAGCTCGTAGCCGGCGCGCTGGGCGAGCCGCTCGACCGCCTCGGGGAACGTGACGTGGTCGATCTTCATGAGGAAGTCGTAGACGTTGCCGCCCTCGCCGCAGCCGAAGCAGTGGAAGTAGCCGACGGCCGGCCGCACGTTGAAGCTCGGGCTGCGCTCGTCGTGGAACGGGCAGAGTCCCTTGAGCGACCCGACCCCGGCCGACTTGAGCGTCACGTAGTCGCCGATGATGTCGGCGATGTTCGTGCGCGCCCGGACCTCGTCGATGTCGCTTCGACGGATCAGGCCAGGCATGTGCTCATCCTAAGGACGCGCTTCGACTCGCTGCGCGGTACCGATCCCTGAGCGATCCGGAGGCGAGTCGAAGGGTCATCCGACAAGGAGCGAATGCCAGGTCATCGCGTTCTGATCCGTGAGCGAGGCGACCTGGTCGACGATGACCCGCTTCCGCGCGCCATCGTCGGCCGCCGCGGCCCAGTCCTCCTGGAACTCCGCGTCGAGATGCCCCGGGCCGATCTCGAGCAGCCGGTCCGCGAGCTCGGTGAGGATCGCGCGCTGGCGGACGTACACGGGCTGACGGGTGACGTTCGCCATGACGTACGAGCCGACGATGCCCTTGAGCACCGCGATCTCGGCGCGGGTCTCCTCCGGGACGATCAGGTCCGCGCCGTAGCGGGCGAGGCTCGCCTGCGCATGGGCCGCGCGCGTCGCGCGCTGCGCGGCGCCGACGAATCGGCCGATCAGTGCGCTCGCGAGGTTCTTGAGCCGTGCGCGGTCGACTCGGCCCGCCTGCCAGGAGGCGAGCCAGGCGTCGTCGGAGTCGAGGCGGGCGAGCGCCGCGCGGAGCTCGTCGACCGGGATGCCGCCGCCGACCCACTCGACCATGCCGCGCACGAGCCCGTCGCGAGCGGCCGCCGAATGGAGCTCCGGCACCTCGATGTAGCCCTCGACGATCGCGTCCTCGAAGTCGTGGACCGAGTACGCGATGTCGTCGGCGAGGTCCATGACCTGGGCCTCGATGCAGAGCCGGTCGGCCGGGGCGCCTTCGCGCAGCCAGGAGAACGCGGCCGCGTCGTCCGCGTAGTGGCCGAACTTCCGGCGCCCGCTCGGGTCCTCGACGGCGTGCGCCTCGTCCCACGGGTACTTCGCCGTCGCGTCGAGGCTCGCCCTGGTGAGGTTGATGCCGTAC
This sequence comes from Microbacteriaceae bacterium, assembly GCA_035556395.1. Taxonomy (GTDB): domain Bacteria; phylum Actinomycetota; class Actinomycetes; order Actinomycetales; family Microbacteriaceae; genus 73-13. The sequence goes on along the minus strand of DATMFB010000183.1, from coordinate 1,464 downwards.
GAGGCGCCGTCGGGGCCGAAGACCTTCGGCTCCAGGCGGGTGAGCATGCGCAGCGTCTGGGCGTTGCCCTCGAAGCCGCCGATGTCGGACGCCCAGTCGTTGAGGGCGCGCTCGCCGTTGTGGCCGAACGGCGGATGCCCGAGGTCGTGGCTCAGGCACGCGGCGTCGACGATGTCCGGGTCGAGGCCGAGGTCGGCACCGAGCTCGCGGCCGATCTGCGCGACCTCGAGCGAGTGGGTGAGCCGGTTGCGCGCGAAGTCGAGGCCCGACGCGGGCGAGAGCACCTGGGTCTTCGCCGCGAGGCGGCGCAGCGCGCTGGAGTGCAGCACCCGCGCCCGGTCGCGGGCGAACTCGCTGCGACGCGAGTAGTGGTCCTCGGGCAGACGCCGCTCGGCGTCTGCCTCCGTGTATCCGGGCGGCAGCGGCCAGTGCTCGCGGATCGAGTGGCCGCCGAAGGCGGTCGTATCGAGATCATCCCCCACTGGTGTCGCTCTCGTCCTCGCCGAGCTGCGCGGCATCGGCCGACGAGAGCGTGCGGCTCCCGAGCCAGCCCTCGGGGAGGTGCGGACGCTTGGGACTCCCCTGCCGACCGCGTTCTCCCTCCGCCGCCGCGCCGGGATACGGCGCGTCGAGATCGAGCTCGGCGATCGTCTCCGCGATCTCGGCGAGGGTGTCGACGGCCGCGAGCCGACCTCGGATGTCGCCCCCGACCGAGTAGCCCTTGAAGTACCAGGCGACGTGCTTGCGGATGTCGCGGCAGGCGCGGGCCTCGTCGCCGAGGAACTCCGCGGTGAGCTCCGCGTGGCGCAGGAACGCCCGCGCGACATAGCCGAGGCCCGGCTCGAGCTTGCCCGACCCGGTGCCGGTCAGCGCGCGCTGGAGCTCGCCGAACAGCCATGGCTTGCCGAGCACGCCGCGACCGACGACGACCCCGTCGCAGCCCGTCTCCGCCATCATCCGCGCCGCGTCGTCGCCGTCGAAGACATCGCCATTGCCGAGCACCGGGATGCTCGTGACCGTCTCCTTGAGGCGCGCGATCGCCGCCCAGTCCGCCTGGCCCGAGTAGTGCTGCGCACAGGTGCGAGCGTGCAGCGTGACGGCCGCGATCCCGGCGTCCTCCGCGATCCGCCCCGCCTCGAGGTAGGTGAGGTGATCGTCGTCGATCCCCTTGCGCATCTTGATCGTGACGGGGACGTCGCCCGCGTGCCGGACGGCCGAGGCGAGGATGCCCGAGAAGAGATCCGTCTTCCAGGGCAGCGCGGCGCCGCCGCCCTTGCGCGTGACCTTCGGGACGGGGCAGCCGAAGTTGAGGTCGATGTGGTCGACGCGGTCCTCCTCGACGAGGATGCGGACCGCGTCCCCGACGATGGTCGGGTCGACGCCGTAGAGCTGGATGCTGCGGACCCGCTCGCTCGGATGGTGCTCGATGAGCTGCATCGTCTTCGGGTTGCGCGCGACGAGCGC
>DATMFB010000182.1:0-8876 GCA_035556395.1 Microbacteriaceae bacterium | reverse complement strand
ACCGTCACCGAGAAGTCGGCCGAGGCGCGATTCCCGAGCTTCAAGGGCGTCATGGGTGCGAAGAAGAAGCCGACCGATGTGCTCACGGCCTCGGCGCTCGGCGTCGCGCCGCCCGAGGCGCACACGCTGGTGCTGAGCACCGCGGAGCGTCCGGCCCGCGCGGGAGGATCGACGATCGAGGACGACGGATCCGGCGGCACGCAGCTCGCCGACTGGCTCGTCGCTCGCGGATTGGTGGTGAAGTGACCATGGGCGTGTTCGTCATCGACGTCGCCGACCTGACGGGTCGCACGGCCGCCGCCGCCGCGGTCATCGCGGAGCGGGTCAGGGCAGACGCTCCCGACGCGATCGTCATCCCGCACACGATCGACGGCCGCGAGCTCGCGGGCCGGCTCGCCGCTCGGCTCGGCAGCCCCGTGCTCGTCGACGCGGTCGGGCTCTCGATCGAGGCGGGTCGCGTCGTCACGGAGCACTCGATCTTCGGCGGCAGCTTCACGACGACCGCCTCCGCGGAAGGCGCACCGCCCGTCGTGACGGTGCGCGAGTCCGCGCTCGAGACCGCGTCGCTGCCCGGTGGCGTGCTGATCCCGGCCGCGGAGCTCGCGGCCGGCGTCGCGGGCGCCGACGTGACGGTCGAGTCCACGCAGTCGGTGCCGAGCGACTCCGGCCGCCCGGATCTGAAGTCCGCGACGATCGTCGTCTCCGGTGGCAAGGGCGTCGGCAGTCGCGAGGACTTCGCGCTCGTCGAGCGCCTCGCGGACGCGCTCGGCGCGGCGGTCGGCGCGAGCCGTGTCGCGGTGGACTCCGGCTACGCCCCGCAGTCGGCGCAGGTCGGCCAGACCGGCGTGACGGTGAGCCCCGACCTGTATGTCGCCCTCGGCATCTCGGGCGCGATCCAGCACCGGGCCGGCATGCAGACGGCCAAGACTATCGTCGCGATCAACACCGATCCGGACGCGCCGATCTTCGAGATCGCGGACTTCGGGGTCGTCGGCGACCTGTTCGAGGTCGTCCCTCAGCTCATCGAGGCGCTGCAGGGGAAGCGGTGACGAGCGCCGCGACCAAGCCCAAGGGGCGGTCGCGCTGGCGACACCTGTTCTGGATCGTGCCGGTCGTCGTCGTGCTCGCGATCGCCGCCGTCTTCTTCGCCCGCTATCTGCGGACGCTGCCGGACGTGCAGGCCTGGCTCGTGACGTTCCCCGGCGCGTACGAGAGCCCCGTGCCGCATCCGGTGGGCATCCCCGCCTGGGTCGGCTGGCAGCACTTCTTCAACATCTTCCTGATGGTGCTCATCATCCGCTCGGGCTGGCAGGTGCGCACCGTCAAGCGGCCGCCGGCGTTCTGGACGCGCACGAACACGGGTGTCATCCGCACGAAGGCGCGGCCGCGGAAGATCTCCATCCAGCTGTGGTTCCACAACGCGGTCGACCTGCTCTGGGTCGTCAACGGCGCGATCTTCATCGTGCTGCTCTTCGTGACCGGCCAGTGGGTGCGGATCGTGCCGACGATCTGGGAGGTCTTCCCGAACGCCGTGTCGGCGCTGCTGCAGTACGTCAGCTTCCAGTGGCCGGTCGAGAACGGCTGGGTGAACTACAACTCGCTGCAGCAGCTGTCGTACTTCGGCGTCGTCTTCGTCCTCGCACCGCTCGCGATCGTCACGGGTCTCCGGATGGCCGAGTTCTGGCCGGCGAACGCGCGCATCAGCAAGCTGTACAAGGTCGAGTGGGCCCGCGCGGTGCACTTCCCGGTGATGCTGCTGTTCGTCCTCTTCATCATCGTGCACGTCGTGCTGGTGCTCGCGACGGGGGCGCAGCGCAACCTCAACCACATGTTCGCCGCCTCGGACGACGCGACGAGCTGGTGGGGCGTCGGGTTCTTCGCCGGGGCGATCGTGCTCTGCGTCGGCGCGGTGATCGCGGCGCAGCCGATCGTGCTGCGGGCGATCGGCGGCGTGTTCGGCAAGGTCGGACGCTAGTCCGCGCGGACGCGGTCCCAGAACGCGATCAGGGCGGCTGCGAGCGCGTCGGGCCGTTCGAGCGGCACGAGCGTGCGCGCGCCGGAGATGGTCACCGCCTCGGCGTCGGGCGCGGCGGCGGCCGCGCGGCGGGCGTCCTCGGGGTCCCAGTCGCCGCGGTCGTCTCCGGCGACGAACAGCGCGGGCACCGTCAGGCGGCCGAGGTGGGCGCTGACGTCGGCGCGATTCAGGATGAAGGAGCGCAGGGCGAGGCTCAGGCTGCGCCGGCTCGGCCGGGCGAGGCTCCGCGCGACGATCGCGCGGATCGCCGGGTCCTGCGCGGAGGCGTCCGTGAGCATGGCGGAGATCACCGCATCGCGCACCGGCCCGACCGGGCCGAAGACGCGGAGCATCGGCTGCAGCAGCCGGATCTGGCGCCGCAGCCCGGCGGGGATCGGCTCGACCGGCGCGCTGATCGCCACGAGCGAGCGCAGCACGCCGGGGCGCACCGCGAGCTCGTAGCCGACGTGGCCGCCGAACGCGTTGCCGACCCAGTCGACCGGGCCCGCGCCGATGGCGTGCTGCGCGCGGAGCCCGGCGAGCAGGTCGAGCGCGGCGTCCGCAGCGCCGGCGATGCTCGAGACTCGCGATAGCGCGTCGCTCCCGCCGAGCCCGGGGCCGTCGACGACGACGAGGCGCCGGCCGGACAGGTGGGGGAGCAGGCGGTCCCAAGTGGCGCCGTCGACGAACATCGACGGCCAGAGCACCGTCGCGCGACCGGAGCCGTACGCGCGCACCTGGAGCGCGCCGAGCCGGGTGGGGATCCTCGTGCCCAGGTCGGTGGAAGTCGGATGAAGCGTCATGGTGTGCTCAATTTCGCGTTAGTATGACTTGCATGAATACGAGAGACTATCGCATGACCGCGAGGGCCGCGTCAACCGCGGCGACGGCCGATCGCATTCTCGACGCCGCACTGGAGCTCTGGGCGCGGCTGCCCGTCGACCGGATCCGGCTCGAGGTGCTCGCGGAGCTGGCCTCGGTCACGGTGCCGACGGTCACGCGCCGGTTCGGCGGCAAGGCCGGCGTGCTCTGCGCGCTCGTGGAGCGCGAGCTGGCTCGCCTACAGTCCCGGCGCGAGAGCCTCGCGGGCGAGTCGATCGACCAGATCGTGGCCTACTTCGTCGACTACTACGAGCGGTTCGGCGGGCTCATCCTCAAGCTGTACGCGGAAGCGGCGCTCGTGCCGGGCCTGCCGGAGCTCGCGGCCGGCGCCCGCGCCCAGCATGTCGCCTCGATCGAGGAGGCGTTCGAGGGTCGGCTCGCCGGGGAGGCGTCGGACGCGCCGCGGCGGATGGGGCAGGTGGTCGTCGTGCTCGACGCGACGACCTGGCGCATCCTGCGGCAGGAGCGCGGACTCTCGCCCGAGGACGTCGGCAGGGCGCTGTCCGAGCTCCTCGCCGCGCTGGTGCGCTGAGCGACGGCTCTCGCGTTCGAGCGGGAAGGCGCGTAGAATGGGATGCTCCCCATCGGGGTGACAACTCAACAGCGCGACAGCACCGCCTCCAGTACGGATCAATCGAGCACGGGGATGATCGGTTTCGACATTGCCTGATCGACCGCGAGAAGCGGGCCGAGGATGACGCCTTATCTCGTAAACGATGACGTCAAACCACAAGTGCGAATTCCAAGCGCGCTGACTTCGCTCTCGCCGCCTGATCGGCTAGAGCCCTAAAGTCCGTCACCCCGGGAATGCCTCCTACCCGGTGCGTGGCGTCATCTAGGTGGCTTGCTCCGCGATCGCGCCTCAGGGCCGCGGGGGACTTGCACTGAGACTGGGCCGGTCGACGCAGGTGCTCATGACAAGCGTCGCGGCCGAGTAGAACGATCATGAGCTGCGCCCGGAGAAGGCGCGGGACTTCAGCAGTGGACCCGGGTTCGATTCCCGGCATCTCCACGGATCTCCCGCGAGGGTTTCCGGTGCTGTCGCGCTGGTGGGGGATCAGGCTTCGTTCCCGCGTCTCGTTCGCATGGCGTCACGACCATGTAATAAGGTTAGGCTTACCTAAAGAACTTGACGGGAAGCGGGACGCGCATGCATGGGCATCTGTTCGACGACGAGGCGTCGCGAGTGCTCATCGCCGGTTGCGCCGCCGACCTTCCCGCGATCCAGCGGATCCTGCGCGAGCTGCCGACGATGGCGTACGGGCAGGTCTACATCGAGATCGCATCGCCGGTGCAGGCTCGCCGCTGGCCGGTGCCCGATGGCGTGATCGTCACCTGGCTGCGGCGGGATCTGCAGGAGCAGGAGTCTGGCGCCGCGCTCCCGAAGGGCGAGCTGCTGGCCCGCGCGGTCTCCGCGTGGATGTCCGAGTGGCTCCCAGCGGATGACCCGGTGGTGCCCGGCTTCGTCTGGCTCGGCGGCGCGACGAGTCCGCGGGTCGACGAGCTCTACGAGACGCTGAGCCGGCGTCTGGACCCCATGCAGCCCGAGCCCGCGGGCTCGGAGGACTGAACACCGCACCGACTGGAGGATCACCCATGACCGCAACTGAACGCCGGATCTCGACCTCGGTCCTCGTCATCGGCACCGGCGGTTCCGGCCTGCGCGCCGCGATCGAGCTGGCCGAGCGCGGCGTCGGGGTGCTCGCCGTCGGCAAGCGCCCGAAGACGGACGCGCACACCTCGCTCGCCGCCGGAGGCATCAACGCGGCGCTCGGCACCATGGACGCCGCCGACTCCTGGCAGCAGCACGCGGCGGACACGATCAAGGAGAGCTACTTCCTCGCCCACCCGCGCATCGTGCAGATCGTGACGGAGGGCGCCGCCCGCGGGATCGAGGATCTCGAGCGGTACGGCATGCCCTTCGCCCGCGAGGAGGACGGACGCATCTCGCAGCGGTTCTTCGGCGCGCACAAGTATCGCCGCACCGCGTTCGCCGGCGACTACACGGGACTCGAGATCCAGCGCACCCTCGTCAACCGGGCCGCGCAGCTGGACATCCCCATCCTGGACAACGTCTACATCACCCGCATCCTGGTCGCGGACGGCGTCGTCTTCGGCGCATACGGCTTCGACCTCGACGACGCCACGCGGTACCTCATCCACGCCGACGCCGTCATCCTGGCCGCAGGCGGGCACAACCGCATCTGGCGGCGCACCTCATCCCGCCGCGACGAGAACACGGGCGACTCGTTCCGTCTCGCGGTCGAGGCGGGCGCGCGGCTGCGCGACCCGGAGCTCGTGCAGTTCCACCCGTCCGGCATCATCGAGCCGGAGAACGCGGCCGGCACGCTCATCAGCGAAGCCGCGCGCGGCGAGGGCGGCATCCTGCGCAACGCGCTCGGCGAGCGGTTCATGGCGCGCTACGACCCCGATCGGATGGAACTGTCGACCCGCGACCGGGTCGCGCTCGCCTGCTACACCGAGATCAAGGAGGGCCGCGGCACGCCCAACGGCGGCGTCTGGCTCGACGTCTCCCACCTGCCGCGCGAGACGATCATGCGGCGCCTGCCCCGGGTCTACCAGACGATGCTCGAGCTGCAGATGCGCGACATCACGAAGGACCCGATCGAGATCGCGCCGACCGCGCACTACTCGATGGGCGGCGTCTGGGTGCGGCCCGAGGACCACCGGACCGACGTCGACGGGCTGTATGCGATCGGCGAGGCGTCGAGCGGCCTGCACGGCGCGAACCGGCTCGGGGGCAACTCCCTCATCGAGCTGCTCGTCTTCGGCCGGATCGTCGGGGAGGCGGCCGCCGAGTACTCCGCGGGGCGCGCGGCCCAGCATCGATCGGCCGAGGCGGTCGACCAGGCGCGCGCCGAGATCGACGACCTGCTCGCGGCCGACGGCCCCGAGAACGTCCGGGCGCTCCAGCGCGCGATCCGGGACACCATGACGGAGCACGCGGGGGTCGTCCGCGACGAGGTCGGGCTCACGGCCGGGCTCATGGAGCTCGACGCGATCGAGGAGCGGATGGCCCGCATCGGCGTGCACCCGGACATCGCGGGCTACCAAGACCTCGCGCACGCGTTCGATCTCAAGTCGGCGGCGCTCGCGGCCCGCGCGACGTTGCAGGCCGCGCTCGAGCGCCGTGAGACGCGCGGCTGCCACAACCGCTCCGACTACCCCGACCTCGATCCGGCCCTGCAGGTCAACATGGTGTGGTCGGCCGACGGCACGGTCGCGCGTGAGCGCATCCCGCCCGTGCCCGATGACATCGCGGCGCTGATCGAAGAGGTCTCGGTCGTCGGCAAACTCGTCGAGTAGTCGCGACGACGAAGGGCCGCCCCGAGTGGGACGGCCCTTCGTGCTGCTGGTCTTGATCAGTGCGCCTGCTGGGCGAGCGCCTCCTCGTCGAGGAACGCGATCGAGTGCGTGTCCTGGAATGCGCGGACGCCCTCGATGCCCTGCTCGCGACCGTAGCCCGACTGCTTGACGCCGCCGAACGGCGCGCGCAGGTCGAGGCGGGTCGCGCCGTGGTCGTTGACCCAGACGTACCCGGCCTGGATCCGCGAGCCGACCGCGCGAGCGCGCTCCGCGGACGCCGTCCAGACGGAGCCGCAGAGGCCCGCCCACGTGTCGTTCGCGGCGGCGATGGCCTCCTCGTCGGTGTCGAAGGGCAGGACCGGGATGACCGGGCCGAACTGCTCCATCGTCACGACGCGAAGGTTCGGGTCGGGGTCGACGACGATCGCGGGACGCACGAAGTTGCCGCCCGTGAGGTCGCCGCCGGGGATCTCGCCGAACTCCCGCACCTCGGCGCCGGACTCCTTCGCCTCCTCGATGAGCTCGTCGACGAACGCCTTCTGAATGGGCGAGTGCAGCGGGCCCATCGTCGTGTCGGCGTCGAGCCCGTATCCGAGCTTCGTCTTCTCCAGGCGCGCGGAGAGCCCGTCGACGACCTCCTGCAGGCGCGAGCGGTGGACGTACACGCGCTTCGCGTTCATGCAGATCTGGCCGGTCGTGTCGTAGATCGCCGCGAACAGCCGGTCGAGGTGCGTGTCGTCGATGATCGCGTCGTCGAGGATGAGCGCGGCGTCGTTGCCGCCGAGCTCGAGCGTGACGCGCGTCAGGGACTTGGAGGCGAGCTCCTGGATCTTCTTGCCGCCGCCGACCGAGCCGGTGAAGCAGACCTTCGCGATGTCGACCGACTGGATGAGCTCCGTCATCTCGGAGTCCTTCCCGGTGATGACGTTGAGCACGCCGGGCGGCAGCTGCTCCGCGACGCGCTGGGCGACGCGCGTCGTCGCGAGCGGCGCCGTGGGCGGCGGCTTCACGATGACGGTGTTGCCCGCGAGCAGCGCGTGCGGGAGCGATGCCGCGAGGATGGCGATCGGCCAGTTGAACGGCACGATGATCGTGACGGGGCCGATCGGTTGGTAGCTGACCGTCGTCTCGACGGGGATGCCGGGCGCGGGGGAGAGGACCTTGCCGGTGCCGACCTCGTCGGCGAGCGCGAGCGCGAGGTTCCAGCGGATCTCGAAGACGAGCGAGTCGATCCAGCCCTCGAGGCGGACCTTGCCGTTCTCCTGGCTGAGGATCGCGGCGTCCTCGTCACGCGCCTCGGCAATGCCCTTGATCGCCTCGGCCATCTGCGCGGCGCGCTCCTGCGGGGTGAGCGCCGACCACGCCGGGTAGGCGTCCTTCGCGGCCTTGATCGCGTCGGCGACGTCCTGCTTCGAGGCGGAGGCCGCGTGGCCGACGATGACGCCCGGCTTGCCCGGGTCCGCGATGGCGAGGGTCTCCGCGGTATCCCGCGCGGCCCCGCCTATGTACAGCCCCGTCTTCGCGGGGGCGACCGTCTCAGTCATCTGACACCTCTCTGTGAACGATGTGGTGGACGTTGGCTCATGGTATCGCGGTCTCGTGGGCGGCTCACCGGGATCGTCTGACAGATCGTCGACAATTTCGGTAACGTCGGATGCCGTGACGCATGACCCGCACTCGGCGCTGGCCCAGACGATCCGCGAGGCGATCCTCGCGGGCGAGTTCGTCGCCGGCCAGCGGCTGGTCGAGGCCGATCTCACCGCGCGTTTCGGGGCGAGTCGGTCCGCGGTGCGCCTCGCGCTCGTCAACCTCTCGAACGAGGGGCTCGTCGAGCGTCTCCCGAATCGCGGCGCTCGCGTGCGCTCCATCTCGGTGGACGAGGCGATCGAGATCGTCGAGGTGCGCATCGGGCTCGAGGTGCTGTGCGCGCGCAAGACGGCCGAGAACCTCTCCGAGGAGGACGCCGAGGAGCTGGGGCTGCTGCGCGCCCAGATGTCGGCGGCGGTCGAGGCGAGCGACCTCGTCGCGTACTCCGCGCTCATCCAGGAGTTCGATCGGCGCCTGCGCGAGTACAGCGGGCATGTCACGGCGGCGCAGCTGCTCGAGCGACTCCACGCGCAGTCGGCCCGGCACCAGTTCCGCATCGCCTTCGCCCCCGGCCGAGCGCGCGAGTCCCTCGGCCAGCATCTCGCGATCATCGACGCGATCCTCGAGCGGGATGCGGGGCGAGCCGAGCAGGCGACCCGCGTGCACCTCGAGGATGTCGCCGCGATCCTCGGCGCGCTCGACTGAACGACGAAGGCCGGCCCCGAGGGACCGGCCTTCGCCTGTTTCAGGGGATCGTCAGCCGACGGTGTCGACGTTCGTGTAGCCCTTGCCGTTGAACTGCTGGAGCACGACGGTCTGGATGGCCGGGAGGCCGTCGACCGTCGTGTCGATCGGGCCGAGCGCGAACTGCGCGTCGAAGCCGGTGATCGAGTAGAGCGCGTCGAGGAACGACTCGCGCGTCGGCTCGGTCATCTTCTCGAAGGCCTGCTCGAGGATCTGCGCACCGATCCAGCTCCAGACGCAGTGCGGGAAGGCCTTCCCGTCCTGCTCCGGACCCTGGGCGTACTCGGCGATCGCCTCGAAGTAGGCCTTGCCCGCGTCCGAC
>DATMFB010000181.1:0-10459 GCA_035556395.1 Microbacteriaceae bacterium | reverse complement strand
CCGCCCGCGCATGGCGAGCACCGCCATCACGAACGCACCCGCGTTCGCGTACCAGCCGATCACGAGCCGGTACTCGACGGGATCGCCGACCGCGATCAGCGCGAACGCGATGATGGCGAACGCCGCCGCCCACAGCGAGCGGGTCGCGCTCGGCACACGCAGCGGGCGCCATCCCATCGCGGCGAGCGACGCGCCGATCGCGAGGATGCCGGCCACGGGGACGAGCGGGACCGCGACGACCGTCGCGCTGTAGACGGCGAGCGCGGCCTCGGCGACGAGGCCGATCACGAGGGCGATCCGCAGGTCGGGCGAGAGCGCCCGGATCGGCGTCGGCGCGGTGACCGAGTCGGCCTCGTCGACCTCGTCGCCCGACTGCCGCGAGTCGCGCCAGCGCAGGGTCACGGTCGTCCCGCCGGTGTCCGACTCGATCTCGGCCTCGCAGTCGGGGACGGCGCGCACCCGCCCGAGGATCGTCGCCGTCACGCCGAGTCGGTCCGGCGGGATCGACGCGGTGTCGAACCCGCGTCCGTCGTCCTTCACGACGACACGGATGCCGTCGCGCATGCCGAAGAGGATGAGCGACGTCCGCGCGCCGGGTGCATGCCGCGCGCTGTTGGTGAGCGCCTGGCGCGCCGCCGCGACGATCGCGGTCGCCGCCGGCGCCGGGATGGCCCCCACCGCGTTCCGCACGATCCGGACCGAGAACGCGACCCCGGGCGACTCGACGAACGCGATCTCCCGCAGGCGGTCGCCGAGCTCGGCGAGCAGCACGTCCGCGGACAGCTCCGGCTCGGCGAGCGTCCGCACGCGCTCCGCGGCGATCGCCGCCTGCTTGCTCACGAGGCGGTCCAACTGCGGGGTGCCGCGCGCGGCGAGCAGCAGGGCCGCGAGCACGTCGTCGTGCACGATCGCCCGGGCGCGCTCCGCGGCGGCCTGTCGCGCCTGGCCGACCGCCCGGCGTTCCGCCGCCGCGAGCGCGGACACGGTCGCGTCGTCGATCGCGCGGCCGCTTCGGATCAGCGCCCCGCTCAGGACGATGATCCCGATCGAGATGACGAGCACCTGGGTGTCGTTCGCGACGCGGTTCGGGATGAGATCGCCGACGAGGGCGCTGAGCGTCCAGATGACGACGGTGAGGGCGCCGAGGACGATCCAGGCGGTGCGGGCGCCCCATACGATCGCCGCGGTCGCCGCCGCCGACGTCGACGCGCTCACCATCCAGGGCAGCTGACCGGTGCGACCCGGCTCGACGAGGACGAGGATCAGGAGGACCGTCACGGGGACGACGGACGCGACGAACGCGACGAACGTCAGCGCCCGCACCCCGCGGAAGCCGACGAACTGCGCGATGACGGCCGCGATGGCCGGCACCACGAAGCAGGCGACGAGGAGGATGCGGTACCAGATCGGCAGCGCGAGCGGATCGATCCTCCCGACGACCGTCTGCGTCGCGATGATCGCGGCGAGGTCGAGCGCCCCGACCGCGCCGAGCAGCGCGCGGCGCATCCACAGCTCGCTGCGGCCGCCCCTCATCCCGCGGTCGGCCCCGGCAGGAATCCGTCCTCGACGCCGCGCTGGTAGAGCTCGACCTTGGTGTTCGCGGGACGGTGGATCGCGTGATAGACCGCGCGGATGCGGCGCAGGTGGTCGTCGATCGTGTTCTCGGAGAGGCCGAGCCGGGTCGCGACCTGCTTCGCGCCGAGTCCCGACGCGTACAGCGCGAGCACCTCGCGTTCTCTCGCGGTCAGCGGCGCGCCCTCGATGTCGGGATCGGTGTCGAGGGCCGCCGCCCACTCCGCCGTCGCGATCGACTCACCGCGAGCGGCGGCGGCGATCGCCGCGAGGATCGTCGCCGGCGGCGCCGACTTCCGCACGATGCCGAGCACGTCCGCGCGGGAGACCTCGCGGATGAGATAGGGATCCTCACCGCTCGTCAGGACGATGACCTGCGCGCCCCAGCCGCGGATCCGCTCGACGTTGTGCACCGCCTCGGAGCCGTCGCGCAGCCGCAGGTCGAGGATGACGAGGTCGGCCGGTCCGACCCGGCGGAAGAGATCCGAGACGGATTCCGCGTGGCCGACGAACTCGAGCGCGGCGTCGGATTCGACGAGGCCGCGGACCGCCATCGCGATGACCGCGTGATCATCGACCATGGCCACCCGAACCGGCACCGTCTCCCCCACGCTCCCCACGGTAGCGAACGCGTCAGGGTTGCGGGCAGAGGTCGGGGCTATCCTCACGGGCATGGCGTCGATCCACGGCTGGGCGGGCGCCTCCGCCCAGCGTCACGGCGAGCGTGCGGGCGGCACCGCGCGGGCGAAGGGCGCATGGGCGAAGGGCGCCGAGGGCGAGCGCGTCGTGGGGCGCCTCCTCGACTCCGTCCCGGGGGTCCTCGTCCTGCACGATCGCGCGGTCCCCGGCTCGCCGGCGAACATCGACCACATCGCGATCGCGCCGACGGGCGTCTACGTCATCGATGCGAAGCACTACACGGGCGAGCCGAGGCTCGACCGGCTCGGCGACGGCTCGATCCTCCGGCTGAAGGTCGGCGGCGCGGATCGCACGGGACTCGTGGTCGGCGTCCGGCATCAGCTCGGCGTCGTCGCGGAGGCGCTCGCCGAGCCGGCCGTCCCGGTGCGGGCCGTGCTCTGCTTCGTCGGCGCGCAGTGGCCGAGCTCGAACGGCTTCGTGATCGACGGGGTCGGGGTCACCTCGCCCGACGCGCTCGGCGACCTCCTGGTCACGCCCGGTCCGCTGTCGCCCGCCGAGATCGCCGCCGTCCACGCTCGCCTCCGCGACCGTCTCGCGGCGGCTTGGGACTCCGACGACTGAGGCCGAGCCTCAAGCAGTGAGGCCGAGCGCGGCCGCGAGGCGCCGCAGTTCGGCGACGAGGTCCGCGCCGTCCGGGGCGACGATCTGCGCGAGCACGTGGTCCGCGCCGGCCGAGAGATACGCGTCGAGACCCGCCTTCACCCGATCCGGCCCGCCCCACACCGCGAGTGCGTCGATCGCCTCGTCGCGCGCCGGGTCGAGCTCCTCCTCGGTGTAGCCGAGGCGGAGCAGATTGTTCCGGTAGTTCGTGAGCGCGAAGTAGAACTCCATGCCGGGCCGGAGCAGGTCGCGCGCTCGGGCGCCATCGGGCTCGAGGGTGACGCGCGCCTCCGGGATGAGCAGGGGCGACGTGCCGAGCACCTCCCGCGCGGCGGCCGTGTGCGCGGACGGCGCGAAGTACGGGTGCGCGCCGAGCGTCCGCTCGCCCGCGAGCGCGGTGACCCGCGGTCCGAGCGCGGCGAGGGCGAGGCGATGCGCCGGCACGCCGCGGGACTCGAGCGCGTCGAGGTACTCCACGAGCGGGCCGTACGGCTTCGCGGCCTGCTCGATCCGCTCGGGATGACCGGTGCCGATGCCGAGGATGAACCGGCCCGGATGGCGTTCATCGACTCGCTGGAAGCTCTCCGCCAGCTGGCCGACGTCGGCGCTCCAGATGTTGACGATGCCCGTCGCGACGACGATCCGATCGGTCGCCGCGAGGATCTCCTCGATGACGACGAGATCCGCCGCGGGGCTGCCGCCCGCCCACAGCGAGCCGAAGCCGAGCCGTTCGGCCTCGACCGCGTAGTCGATCGGGACGCCGGGACGCCCCCGCCATATCCCGTACCTGCCGAGTACCTCGCGTAGCCGTACTCGCTCCGCCTCGAGTTCTGCGCTCATGCGTTCCAGTCTGCACCCCGTCCGGAGCGCCGCGGACCGGTCGCTCAGACTCGGCGGTACTCCGCGGCCATCGGGCAGTCGAACGGATCCCTCGCGGCGAGACCGACGCGGTTGAGATACGCGATCACGATGCCGTAGGAACGCAGGAGGCTCGTCTCCGTGTAGGGAATGTCGTGCGTCCGGCAGAACTCCCGGACGATCTCGCGGGTCTTCGCGAGGTGCGGCCGAGGCATGCTCGGGAAGAGGTGGTGCTCGATCTGGTAGTTGAGCCCGCCCATGAGCCACGTCGCCCACCAGCCACCGCGGATGTTGCGCGAGGTGCGCACCTGCTTCGTGAAGAAGTCGAGGCGCGCGTCCTTGTCGATGACCGGCATGCCCTTGTGGTTCGGCGCGAACGATGCGCCCATGTAGAGGCCGAAGACGGCGAGCTGGACGCCGACGAAGGCGAACGCCATGCCGAGGGGCAGGAACAGGAAGACGGGGATCAGGAAGACCGCGAACCGCGCCGTGATCGTCGCGAGCTCGGTCCAGCGGCCCTTGATCGGTCGGCGGGACAGGAGGTGCTTGTAGCCGAGGAAGTGGAGGTTGAGTCCTTCGAGCGTGAGCAGCGGGAAGAACAGCCAGCCCTGGCGCTTGGTGATCCAGCGCCGCAGTCCGCGTGCCTCCGCGGCGTCGTCCTCGAGGAAGGAGATCGTGTCGACCTCGATGTCGGGGTCGTGGCCGACCCGGTTCGGCTGCGCGTGGTGGCGCGAGTGCTTCGAGTCCCACCACGAGTAGCTCATGCCGGCGATGCCGCCGAGCACGCGCGCGATCTTGTCGTTCTCGGGGCCCGACGTGCGGATGGCGCGGTGCGCCGCCTCGTGCGCGAGGAACGCGACCTGCGTGAAGAGGATGCCGAGCGCACCCGCGATGAGGAGCTGGTACCAGCTGTCGCCGAACAGGATGAAGCCGGTGATGGCGCCGCCGAAGCCGAGGACGATCGCGAGCGCGACGGCGCGATAGAACCACGGGGTCCGCCGGAGCAGACCGGTCTCGCGAACGACCTGCGCGAGCTGGGTGTACGCCTTCGCCATGGGAGGGAAGCTGCCGCTGCGCACGCGCGTGGGCTGGATCGGGCCGAGGCCGGTCCGAGTAGACGGGGTTGCAGTTGTGATGAGGCACCTGCTCGATCGGCGACCGCGAAACGATCGGGTTGAAGCCAAAGGCGAGTGCCGATCGCTCTCACCACCATAGGCGACACGGCCTGGAGGAACGGCTGCGCCGAGCGGATCCCCAGGTTCGCCGCACCATCGCGTTCTGGCAGGATCACGCCGTGAGCACGTTCGTGCGTTCCGAGCGCCGAACTCGACGCTCAGCACGCACGAACGTGCTCAATCGGCGCGGTCAGTCGCCCGATGCCGCGAGCGCCCGGTTGATCGCGTCGACCATCCGCTGGTCCGCCTGGCCCGCCGCCACGAGGTCGCCCCGCGCGTACGCCGCCTGACGGTCCGTGAGCGCCGCCTTGTAGTCGTTCAGCGCCTGGCGCAGCGCCGCCTCGTCGACGGTCCCCGTCGGGGTCGTCGGCTCGACGGGCGTCGTCGGCTCGACGGGCGTCGTCGGCTCGGTCGGCACGACTGGCTCGGTCGGCTCGACCGGCGTGACCGGCACCTCGCCACTATCGCCCGCGTCCGCGCCGGAGTCGCCGCCGAACAGCTCGTCGAGCGCCTGATCGAGGGTGTCCTCGAAGGCGATCTCGTTGCCGAAGACCGCGAGGATCTTGCGCAGCAGGGGGTACGGCGTCGAGCTGCTCGCCGACTGGACGTACACGGGCTGCACGTAGAGGAGCCCGCCGCCGACCGGCAGCGTCAGCAGGTTGCCGTAGATGATGTCGTTCCCGCCGCCCGCGCGCAGGCCGAGGATGACGTCCGAGACCTCCTGGTTGCTCGAGTAGTAGTTGAACACCTGGCTGGGGGCCGGGATCGACTGCGTCGGCAGCGTGAGCAGCGTCAGCTTCCCGTAGTCCTCGCCCGCGTCGCCGTTCGCGGCGAGGTAGCCCGTGAGGACGTTGCGCTGCGTCGAGGCGCTCGAGCGCGGGATGTACGTCGAGTACAGCGTGAACGCCGGGCTCGAGGTGCCGGGCACCTGCATCGTCAGGTAGTAGGGCGGCTGCGGCAGGTTGCCGACCGCGCTCACCGGGTCGAGCGGGGTGGCCCACTGGTCATCGCTCGAGTAGAACGAGCCCGGGTCGGTCACGTGGTACGACCCGAGGATCTGCCGCTGCACCTTGAAGAGGTCCTCCGGGTAGCGGATGTGGGCGAGCAGGTCCTCGCTCATCTCCGAGGCCGGCACGATCGTGCCCGGGTACACCTTGGCCCAGGTCTGCAGGATCGGGTCCTCGGTGTCCCACGCATAGAGCGTGACGGTGCCGTCGTACGCGTCGACCGTCGCCTTGACCGAGTTGCGGATGTAGTTGAGCGGCTGGCTGTACAGGCTCGAGACGAACGTGTCGGCGTCGCCGATCGCGTCCGCGAGGTCGATCATCTGCGAGTACGGGTACTGCGTGCCCGTCGTGTACGCGTCGAGGATCCACACGAGCCTGCCGTCGACGACCGCCGGGTAGGGGTCGTTGTCGAGCGTGAGGTACGGCGCGACCTTGTTGACCCGCGTGAGCGGGTCGCGGTCGTAGATGATCTGCGAGTCGGCGTTGACCGCGTCGGAGAACAGGATCTGCTCCGACTGGAACTTGACCGCGAAGATGAGGCGCTTCCAGAAGCTGTCGAGCTTCGGGCCGCCGTCGCCGTCGAAGGTCGTCGTGACCGTCCGCGTCGACTCCGCTCCGCCGGCCGGGTAGTCGACCTCGATCGGCGCCGTGCCCTCGGGCGCGCCGACGATCGAGTACTCGGGCGAGGTCTCGCCGAAGTAGACGCGCGGCTCGAACTCGCCGAGCTCGCCGGACGACGGGATGCCCGACTCGAGGAAGAGCGGCTGGCCGTCGGCGGCGCGCTGGTTGCCGTAGGCGCCGACGAGGCCGTAGCCGTGCGTGTAGACGAACGTGTTGTTGTACCAGGACTGCGAGTCCCCGATGCCGGCCTGGTTGATCTCGCGCACCGCGAGGACCGTGTCCTGCACGCGCCCGTCGATCGTGTAGCGGTCGACGTCGAGCTTCGGCGCGAACGAGTAGTACTGCTTGAACTGCTGCAGCTGCTGGAAGGCCCGCGGCGCGACCATCGGGTCGAGGATGCGGATGTTCGCCGTGGTCTCGGCGTCCTCGCGAAGCGCGCCCGGGGTCGCATCGGTCACCGCGCTGTACGGGACCTCCTCGACCTGGTCGACGCCGTAGGCGATCCGCGTCGCGTCGATCGATCGCTGGATGTACGTCGCCTCCGTCGTCTTCGCCGACGGGTCGACCTGGAAGCGCTGGACGATCCACGGATACGCGACGTTGAGCAGGATGCTCATCACGATGAGCGCCGCGAGGCCGACGATGGGCAGGCGCCAGCGACCGATGGCCGCAGTGATGAACGCGAGGATCGCGACGACGAGCGCGGCGCCGGCGAGGATCCCCTTGCCGGGGATGATCGCCGCGACCTCCGTGTAGCCGGCTCCCGTCGTGAGGAAGCCCATGCTCTGGTCGGTCAGCAGCTCGTAGCGCTCGAGCCAGATCGACACCGCCTGGAGGAGCATGAAGACGCCGAGCGTGATCGCGAGCTGGACCCGCGCCGAGCGCGAGATGCGGATCTGCCGCCCGACGATGCGGATCGAGCCGTAGAGGAAGACGGTGACGAGCGCGGCGATGCCGCTCAGCACGACGATCGCGATCGCGAACGACACGAGGCCGCGGTAGAACGGCAGCTCGAAGAAGTAGAACGACAGGTCGAGGGCGAACTCGGGATCGGTCTGGCCGAATGCGGTGCGGTTCAGCCAGAGGGCGACCGTCTCCCAGGTCCCGGCGACCGCCGCGCCGCCCGCGACGCCGACGACGGCGGGGATGACGAACGTCGCGGCCCGGCGCAGCGGGTCGACGATCTCGCGGTAGCGGTCGATCTGGGCGCCGAGCTTCGCGTAGACGGGACGCGTCCGGTAGGCGATGAAGAGGCTCAGGAAGACGGGCACGGCGAACGCGACGAACCCGATGAGGAACATCACGATCCGAGCGACCCACTGCGTCGAGAGCACCCCGACGTAGCCGGTCTGGTCGAACCAGAGGAAGTCGGTCGCGACCGACGATCCCGCGAAGAACGCGATGATGAGCGCGATGATGACGACGATCGTGATGAGGACTGCCGCCCTGATCGACCGTCGGGGCTTCGTCGCCTCGGCAGGGGCTGCAGACACTGGGGCTCCCGTCGTTTGGTCCGCCGGACACTCTACCGGCGCCTCCTGGGAGCGAGTTCTACCGGCTCGAAGCGGTCGCCGCGGTCGCCGCGACGACGTCGTCGCAGGTCGGCCACGTCGAGATGTCGCCGCCCTCCGCGATGATTCCGAGCACGTCGACCGCGTCGTCGAGCGTCGTGACGGGGAAGACACGAAGACCGTCGGGCACGTGCCCGACGACCTGGTCGCAGTTCGTGGCCGGGGCGAGGAACCACGGCGCACCCGCGCCGAGCGCGCCGAAGAGCTTCTGCCGGATGCCGCCGATCGGGCCGACCTCCCCCGTCGCGCTGATCGTCCCGGTGCCGGCGATGACCTCACCGCCGGTCAGCGAGCCGGGCGTCAGCTTGTCGATGATGCCGAGGGCGAACATCATCCCGGCACTCGGGCCGCCGACGTTCTCCAGTTGGATCCGGACATCGATCGGCCAGTCCCACGAGCTCGCGATGTGGACGCCGAGCCGCGCGGCGCCGTCGCTCAGGCGCGGGGTCACCTCGAGCTCGACCTGCGATCCGGCGCGGTTGACGACGAGCGCCACCGGCCGGTCCGTCCCGTTCTCGGCGACGATCTCCCGCAGCTCGTCGACGTCGGCGAGCGGCGAGCCGTTCGCCGTGAGGATGATGTCGTCCGCGTCGACGACACCCTCCGCCGGGCTCCCGCTCTCGATCTCGACGACCTGCATGGTCGGCACGAGGTCGTAGCCGAGATGGTCGAGCGCCGCCGCGATCGCCGCGAGCTTCGAGTTCTCCATCTGGGTCACCTGGCGTTCGATGTTCGGCACGCCCGTCGAGGGCGGGTAGAGCGCCTCGATCGGCACCACCGCCCGGGAGGGGTCGAAGTACGCCTCGACGACCTGGAGCCAGGAGGGCAGGTGGAGGGGGTCGTTCGCGTTGATCGTGAGCATGTTGAGCACGCCGTCCGTCGCGAACGTCTCCGCGTCGACGATCTCGATCATCGGCGCCGCGACGCCGCCGATCTTCGTGTCGCCGAGCACGTCGTAGACGGGACCGGGCCGCTCGATCGCATACGGCGCCGCGGCCGTGGCGACGATGGCGGCGCAGAGCGCGGCACCGGCGAGCAGGGTGAGTCCGACGATCTGGGGCACGGGTCGGCGCGCGTCCCCCCGGGACGAGCGTTCGCCATCAGCGGAGCGCACGATCGCCGAGTGTAGGCGGATTCCCTGGGGGATCCCGGGTGGAGCGCTTAGCGTTGCGTGCATGACCGATCGCGACGAGGAGGAGTTCCGCGAGCTCCTCAGGGCGTTCCTCGAGGGCCGGGGCGATGTCGACCCCGCGAAGCTCGCGAGCGCGGCCGGACTCCCTCACGACCCTGCCCTCCTCAACCAGCTCATGAGCCAGCTCCAGCAGGCGATGTCGAGCGATGCGGACGGCGTCAACTGGACGCTCGCGTCCGACCAGGCGGCCGCGATCGCCGGGACCGGCACCGTCGTCACGCTGCCCGAGGAGCGCGACGCCTTCGAGCGCGCGCTGCAGATCGCCGAGCTCTGGCTCCAGGAGGCCACCGACATCGCGCAGGGGACGACCGTGCCGAGGATCATGAGCCGCCGCGAGTGGGCGCTCGCGACGATCGGGGTCTGGACGCAGTTCGCGGAGCCCGTCGCCGGCTCGATCGCGAACGCCCTGACCTCCGCGCTCGAGGAGGCCGCGCCTGAGGAGATCGAGGGCATGCTCCCGAATGCGACGCGGATGGTGCGCAACGTCGGCGGCACGCTCTTCGCGATGCAGCTCGGCAACGTCGTCGGTCAGCTCGCCGGCGAGGTCCTCTCCGGCGGCGACATCGGCATCCCGCTGCTCGACGACGGGCAGGCCGCGGTGCTCCCGCAGAACACGATCGACTTCGCGCGCTCGCTCGAGCTGCCGCTCGACCAGGTCGAGCTCTGGGTCGCCGTCCGCGAGCTCGCGCACGCGCGGCTCTTCCGGCACGCCCGGTGGCTGCGTCTCCAGCTGCTCACCGCGATCGGGGACTACTCGCGCGAGATCCGGATCGACACCGATCGGCTCCAGGACGTCGTCGAGGACTTCGATCCGGCCAATCCCGAGACGCTGCGCGAGGCGCTGCAGAACGGCGCGCTCATCCCCCCGCCGAGCGAGGGGCAGCTCCAGGCCAGGACCCGCCTCGAGACGACGCTCGCGCTCGTCGAGGGCTGGGTCGACGTCGTGACCCTGGAGGCGACGAAGCGCCTGCCGGTCTCGGACGCGATCGCGGAGGCGATCCGCCGGCGCCGCGCGTCGGGCGGGCCGGCCGAGCGGGCGCTCGGGCTCCTCGCGGGACTCGAGCTGCGCCCGCGGCGACTGCGCGAGGCCGCCTTCATGTGGCAGGCGATCACGGAGGCGGTCGGCGCGGAGGCGCGGGACGCGCTCTGGTCGCACCCCGATCT
>DATMFB010000180.1:0-11984 GCA_035556395.1 Microbacteriaceae bacterium | reverse complement strand
ACGCCGTTCGAGACGGTCGTCGAGGCGCAGCAGCCCTTCGGCTTCCCGATGGACCCGTTCGTCCTGCTCGACCTGGTCGGGCTCAAGGTCGGCCAGCACGTCCTCGACACCCACGCCGCTGCGTTCCCCGATCGCTACAAGGCGTCCGCGGCCCTCGCCGAGCTCGCCGACACCGGTGCACTCGTCGACAAGGACGAGAAGGGCAACCCGAAGGGCATCTCGAAGCTCGCGCGGGAGATCGTCGCGAAGCACGTCAAGCCCGGATCGAAGCCCTTCACGGCTGAGGAGCTGCGCCGCAAGATCGAGGACGGCCTCGCCGACGAGGCGCACCGCATCCTCCAGGAGGGCATCGTCACGGCGCCGGAGGACATCGACCTCGCGGTCATCACCGGCGCGGGCTGGCCCTTCCAGATGGGCGGCGTGACCCCATACCTCGACCGCGTCGGCGCGTCCGAACGCGTCTTCGGCGACACCTTCCACCACCCCGTGATCAAGGGCGTCTCCTAGCCGCACGACGATGCGGTGCCCCGCCATCTCACGAGATGCGCCAGGATGGGGCCATGACCCGTCCCTCCCCTCGCGCCAGCGACCCCGCCGCGTTCTCCGCCGGTGAGGCGATCGCCGGCGGCGCCCTGACGCTCGCCGCCTACCTCGTCGTCTCGTTCTTCTGGTACTGGCTCGTCACGGTGCTCTCCATGAGCGGCGCCATCGGGAACGACGCGCTCGGCGGCGGCTGGGTCTGGGCGTACTTCGTCTGGATCTACGGTGCGATGACCGCGTTGCCCGCCGCGATCGTCGGCACGGTGACCGCCTCCCTCATCGGCCGGGCGATGCGGCACCGGGCGTCCTTCCCGCTGCACCTCGTCGTGCACGCCGCGCATGCGTACGTCATCGGGGCGCTCGCGACCGTCGTCTGCCTGCTCGTCATGCAGGCCGAGCCGGGCGTCGGAGGATTCCTCTTCTACCCGCTGCTCTGGGGCGGTCCGGCCACCGCGATCGCGGCGCTCATCGGCTGGCGTTCGATCGTCGCGATCGCCCGGCACCGGGACGCCAAGCGTCTCGCGGTCGCGAATGCCTGACGAGCTGGACGCGAACGGCGGCCTGCTGTCCAGCAGAGGGGCCATTCGCGCCCACTGCTAAGGGCGTCACGGCCCTAACGCATCACGTCCCAGTGATGTCGACCGATTCCGTGATCGCACGCTCCTGAGCCGACGGGAGCGGCCGGGCGATCGGCAGCCGTTGGCCGAGCACCTGCGCGGTGACGTCTCGGGCGATCGCCTGTGCCGTGAGGCCGGTCTGCTCCAGGATGAAGTCCCGGGAGCCATGGTCCAGGAACTCGTCAGGCAGCCCCCGCTCGTCGACGGCGGTGTCGATGCCCGCGGCTCGCAGGTCCTGCCGGATGCGGGTGCCGATGCCCCCGACCCGGATGCCGTCCTCGAGCGTGACCGCGAGCCGGTGCGCGCCCGCGAGCTCGACGACCGAGCGCGGCACGGGGACGATCCAGCGCGGATCCACGACCGTCGCGCCGATCCCCTGCTGCGCGAGACGCTCGGCCACCTCGAGCCCGAGCTTCGCGAAGGACCCGACCGCGACGATGAGCACGTCCTTGTGCGCCGCCTCGCGGAGCACGTCGACGCCGTCGGCGGTGCGGCGCTGCGCCGGGATCTCCTGGATCGCCGTGCCCTTCGGGAAGCGGACCACCGTCGGGGCGTCCTGCACCGCGACCGCCTCGCGCAGCTCCTCGCGCAGCGTGACCGCGTCGCGT
Organism: Microbacteriaceae bacterium; assembly: GCA_035556395.1. Taxonomy (GTDB): domain Bacteria; phylum Actinomycetota; class Actinomycetes; order Actinomycetales; family Microbacteriaceae; genus 73-13. The sequence continues at coordinate 10,219 of DATMFB010000180.1, read as the reverse complement.
GGGCTCGCGATCCGGATGCCGGGGACGACCTGCAGGATCGCGAGGTCCCAGACGCCGTGATGCGAGGGTCCGTCCGGGCCGGTGACGCCGGCACGGTCGAGCACGAAGGTGACGCCCGCGCGGTGCAGGGCGACGTCCATGACGATCTGATCGAACGCGCGGTTCGCGAACGTCGCGTACATCGCGACGACGGGGTGCATCCCGCCGAACGCGAGGCCGGCCGCGGAGGTCACGGCGTGCTGCTCGGCGATGCCGACGTCGAACACTCGACCCGGATAGCGTTCGGCGAACTTCGCGAGGCCCGTCGGCCGCAGCATCGCCGCCGTGACGCCGACGACCTTCGGATGCTCGCGTGCGATGTCGAGGATCTCGTCGGAGAACACGCTCGTCCAGCTCGGCGCGCTCGCCCGATCGAGGGCCTCCCCCGTCTCCGGGTCGAACTGCCCGACCGCGTGGAACTGGTCGGCGGCGTCCTGGACCGCGGGGTCGAAGCCGCGGCCCTTCTCCGTGATCGCGTGCACGATGACGGGCGCGCCATAGTCCTTCGCGCGGCGCAGCGCACCGGTCAGGGCCTCGAGGTCGTGGCCGTTGACCGGGCCGAGGTACTTGATGTCGAGATTGGAGTAGAGCTCCCGGTTGTTCGTGAGCCGCGACAGGAAGCCGTGCGTCGCGCCGCGCACACCGCGATAGAGCGCCCGACCGGGGGCGCCGAAGAAGTGGAAGAACCGCTGCGTGCTGAAGTCGAGCCGCCGATAGCTGCGGCGGGTGCGCACGTCCGTGAGGAAGCGCGCCATGCCGCCGATGGTCGGCGCGTACGAGCGCCCGTTGTCGTTGACGACGATGATGAGGCGTCGCGCGTTGTCATCGGAGATGTTGTTGAGCGCCTCCCACGTCATCCCGCCGGTCAAGGCGCCGTCCCCGACGACCGCGACGACCGCCCGGTCCGACTGGCCGGACAGCTCGAACGCACGCGAGATGCCGTCCGCCCAGGACAGGGACGAGGACGCGTGCGAGGACTCCACGATGTCGTGCTCCGACTCCGAGCGCTGCGGGTAGCCGGCGAGACCGCCCTCCTGCCGCAGCCGCGAGAAGTCCTGGCGACCGGTCAGCAGCTTGTGGACGTAGGACTGGTGACCCGTGTCGAAGACGATCGCGTCGCGCGGGGAGTCGAACACCCGGTGGATCGCGAGCGTCAGCTCGACGACGCCGAGATTCGGCCCGATGTGCCCGCCCGTCTGCGAGATCTCCCGAATCAGGAACTCCCGGATCTCCTGCGCGAGCTGCTCGAGCTGCGCCGGCGTGAGCGCGTCGAGGTCGCGGGGACCGCGAATCGAATGAAGCAGACTCACGCTGACACCTTACGTCTCAGGCCTCGGAACCCTCGCCGCACCGGCACTCAACCCGTCAGGCTCACGCCACGAGTGAGCGCAGGACGTACTGGAGGATGCCGCCGTTGCGGTAGTAGTCCGCCTCACCGGGCGTGTCGATGCGCACGACCGCGTCGAACTCGACGGTCTCCTTGCCGCTCGGCGAGAACTCGCTCGGCGCCGCGACGACGTGCACGGTCTTCGGCGTGACGCCCTCGTTGAGCTGCTCGAGACCCGTGATCGACACGATCTCGGTCCCGTCGAGACCGAGCGACTCCCACGTCTCCCCCGCCGGGAACTGCAGCGGTACGACGCCCATGCCGATGAGGTTGCTGCGGTGGATGCGCTCGAAGCTCTCCGTGATGACGGCCTTGACGCCGAGGAGGCTCGTGCCCTTCGCCGCCCAGTCGCGGGACGATCCGGAGCCGTACTCCTTGCCGCCGAAGATCACGAGCGGCACGCCCTGCGCCTGGTAGTTCTGGCTCGCGTCGTAGATGAAGGACTGCGGGCCGCCGGGCTGGGTGAAGTCCCGCGTGTAGCCGCCCTCGACGACCGCGCCGTCGTTGACGGCGCTCACGAGCAGGTTCTTCAGCCGGATGTTCGCGAACGTGCCGCGGATCATGACCTCGTGGTTGCCGCGCCGCGAGCCGTAGGAGTTGTAGTCCTTGCGCTCGACGCCGTGCGCGTCCAGGTACTGGGCCGCCGGCGTGCCCGCCTTGATGTTGCCCGCCGGGCTGATGTGGTCGGTCGTGACCGAGTCGCCGAGGGTCGCCATGACGCGAGCACCCGTGATGTCCGCGACCGGCGTCAGCTCCATGGTCATGCCGTCGAAGTACGGGGGCTTGCGCACATACGTCGACTGCTCGTCCCACTCGAAGATCGGGCCGGTCGGGGTGGGCAGGTTGCGCCAGCGGTCGTCGCCGTCGAACACGGTCGCGTACTGGGTGATGAACTGGTCGCGCGAGATCGACGAGTCGATGATGTCCTGGACCTCGTCGGGCGCCGGCCAGATGTCGCGCAGATAGACCTCGTTGCCGTCGCCGTCCTTGCCGAGGCTGTCGTTCTCGAAGTCGAAGTGCATCGAGCCGGCGAGCGCGTAGGCGACGACGAGCGGAGGCGACGCGAGGTAGTTCATCTTCACGTCGGGGCTGATTCGGCCCTCGAAGTTGCGGTTGCCGGAGAGCACCGCGGTGACCGCGAGATCGTGCTCGTTGACGGCGGCCGAGACCTCCTCGATGAGCGGACCCGAGTTGCCGATGCAGATGGTGCAGCCGTAGCCGACCGTGTAGAAGCCGAGGCCCTCGAGCGACTTGTCCAGGCCCGACTTCTCGTAGTAGTCCGTGACGACCTTCGAGCCCGGGCCGAGCGTTGTCTTGACCCACGGCTTGCTCTTCAGGCCCTTCTGGACGGCGTTCTTCGCAAGCAGGCCTGCGGCGATCATGACCGAGGGGTTCGACGTGTTCGTGCACGAGGTGATCGCGGCGAGGGTCACGGCACCGTGGTCGAGGACGTACTTGCGGCCCTCGGGCGTCGTGATCCGCACGGGATTGGAGACCGGCGCGGGTCCTGCCGACGAGATGCACACGTCGCGGGTGTCGATGTCCTCCTCGCCGGGCACCGCGCCCGGGTCGGACGCCGGGAAGGAGTGCTTGCCCTCGAGGTCGACGATGTCGTCGGAGGTCGTCGGGGTCGCGTAGTTGACGATGTCCTTCTCGAACTGCTCCTTCGCCTCCGACAGCAGGATCCGGTCCTGCGGACGCTTCGGACCGGCGATCGAGGGGACGACGGTGCCGAGGTCGAGCTCCATGTACTCGCTGAACACCGGCTCGCTGTCGGCGTCGTGCCAGAGCGACTGCGCCTTCGCGTAGGCCTCGACGAGGGCGACGGCCTGCTCGTCGCGGCCGGTGAGTCGCAGGTACTCGAGCGTGACGTCGTCGATCGGGAACATCGCGGCGGTCGAGCCGAACTCCGGCGACATGTTGCCGATGGTGGCGCGGTTCGCGAGCGGCACGGAGGCCACGCCGGCGCCGTAGAACTCGACGAACTTGCCGACGACGCCGTGCTTGCGCAGCATGTCGGTGATCGTGAGGACGACGTCGGTAGCGGTCACGCCGGCGGGGATCTCGCCGGAGAGCTTGAAGCCGACGACGCGCGGGATGAGCATCGAGACGGGCTGGCCGAGCATGGCCGCCTCGGCCTCGATGCCGCCGACGCCCCAGCCGAGCACGCCGAGGCCGTTGACCATCGTGGTGTGCGAGTCGGTGCCGACGCAGGTGTCCGGGTAGGCGCGCAGCACGCCGTCCACCGTGCGGTCGTAGATGACCTTGGCGAGGTGCTCGATGTTCACCTGGTGGACGATGCCCGTACCCGGCGGGACGACCTTGAAGTCGTCGAACGCGGTCTGTCCCCAGCGCAGGAACTGGTAACGCTCGCCGTTGCGCTCGTACTCGATGTCGACGTTGCGCTCGAGCGCGTTCTCGCTGCCGAAGAGGTCGGCGATGACCGAGTGGTCGATGACCATTTCGGCGGGTGAGAGCGGGTTGATCCGGTTCGGGTCGCCGCCGAGGGCGGTGACCGCCTCGCGCATCGTCGCGAGGTCGACGATGCACGGCACGCCGGTGAAGTCCTGCATGATGACGCGGGCCGGGGTGAACTGGATCTCCGTGTCGGGCTCGGCGGCCGGGTCCCAGGCACCGAGGGCCTCGATCTGCGCCTTCGTGACGTTCGCCCCGTCCTCCGTGCGCAGCAGGTTCTCCAGGAGCACCTTGAGCGAGAACGGCAGACGCTCGTGGCCGGGGACCGTGTCGATCCGGAAGATCTCGTAGTCCGTGCCGCCGACTGTGAGGGACGACTTGGCACCGAAACTATTCACAGACATACCTCGATCTTAGTTCTCCTCGGAGGGGTCGGAGTCCGGGTCCGGCACCGCCTCCGGGGCCTTGGGGGCCTTCGGTCGCCGCAGCAGGAGCCAGCTGAGCCAGAGCACCGCCGCGTACAGCGGGATGCCCATGACGAGCTTGACGACGGCGAGCGTCTCCGTCTGCTCGGTGAGATAGAGCGGCAGTTCGGCGGCGAGCCGGGCGCCGAAGAGACCAGCCCAGATCCAGGTCGCCGCGGTCGCGCCGCGCCGCATTCGCCGGTGCTTGCGCCAGCCCGAGAGGTCGCCGGTCAGTGCGCCGACGATGACGCCGACGAGGGGCCAACGGACCGCGAGCGTGACGAGGGTCACCACGAGCAGCACCGCATTGATCCAGAGGCCGGGCAGGAAGTTCTCGTTCGCGCTCCCGGTCAGCAGGACCGCGGCCGCCGAGATGCCGACCAGGAGGAGGCCGCCGAGGGCCGACATGAGCGGGCCCCGCTGCATGGCGCGGACCGCGACGAACGCGACCGAGACGATGAGCGGCGCGATCGCCGAGAGCCACGGCGACTTCGTGATGACGTAGACCACGAGGAAGACAAGGCCGGGCAGGATCGATTCGATGAGCCCCCGCACGCCGCCGAGCGCCGCGAGCAGCGCCGCGCGGCTCGGTGCCTCGCCGGGGGCGACGGCGCCGAGACCGCGCCGCTGCGCCGAGTTGTCCGTGGCCCCGCCCTGAGGCTCTCGAAGGGTCACGTGGTCGACGGCGCCGCAGTCTGCGCGGGCATCTGCAACGGGATCAGGTCGCGCGGCGGCATGGGGGTCGTGCCGCGAACGACGACGATCGAGCGGAACAGCTCCTCGATCTCGGCAGCAGCCTCCCGATCGGTCGCACCCTTGCCGGCGATCACGCCGCGCAGGAACCACCTCGGACCGTCGACGCCGATGAACCGGGCGAGCCGCATGCCCTGCTCGCCCTCGAGCGTCACGGGGATCTCGGCGAAGATCTCGGGGCCGAACGGGCCGTTCACCGCCTTCGCGCGGGCGCCTTGCGACGCGAGCTGGTCCATGATCTGGCCCCGGATCTCGTGCCACAGGCCGCTCGAGCGCGGTGCCGCGAAGGGCTGCACCTGCAGCGTCGAGCCGTGGTACTCGAGGCCGACCGCGACGACGCGCTTGGACTGCTCCTCGACCTCGAGCCGAAGGTGCAGATCGGTCCTCGGCAGGATCTTGACGCCGCCGAGGTCGACGTAGGGCCGCACCCCCGACACCTCGCCCGCGTCGAACGGGCCCTTCGTCTCGCGATCGACCGGCGCCGACTTCGGGGTCAGCTCTTCTTCTGTCGCGACCTGGGCTTCCGACTCCGGCGCGGCGTTCTCGTCGCTCATCGCGCTCCTCCGACTCCTGTCGATCCGAATCCGCCGTCGCCACGATGGCTCCCCGGCAGCGTCTCGACTCTGACGAACTCCGCCCGCGACACGGGCATGACGATGAGCTGGGCGATCCGGTCGCCGACGGCGATCTCGAACGCCTCGTCGAGATCCGTGTTCAGCAGGGTCACGCGCAGCTCGCCGCGGTAGCCGGCGTCGACCGTGCCGGGCGCGTTGACGATGGTGATGCCGCGCTTGGCGGCGAGACCGCTGCGCGGGACGACGAACGCGACGTACCCGTCCGGGAGCGCGATCGACACACCGGTGCCCACCGTCGCCCGACGCCCGGGCTCGATGACGAGCGCCTCGGCGGCATGCAGGTCGGCGCCGGCGTCGCCCGGATGGGCATAGGTCGGGGTCTCCCCTGACGAGATCAGGACAGGGACGTCGTGGGACACGCTCCGAGGTTAGTGCAGTTGAATGGGCGCATGCCGGATGTGCCAGCGCCCGCGTCGAGCACGCGCACCGAGACCATCTCCTACCGCGAGCGACTCGTCCCGGGACCGTCGCTGTTCATCGCGTGCGCGCTGCTCATCCCGGCCGGGCTGCTCGCGTTCGTGCCGATCGACATCGTGGTCGGCATCATCGCCGCGATCGCGCTGTACGGCGCCGCCGTCGCATTCCTGCTGCTGACGACCCCGAGGATCGAGGTCACGGCCACCGCGCTGCGAGCGGGTCGCGCGACCCTGCCGCGCGAGTTCGTCGGCGAGGCGACCGCCCTGCATGGCCAGGACGCCTTCATCGCGCGCGGCCAGGAGCTCGACGCGCGGGCGTTCACGCTGCTGCGCGGATTCGTCAAGGACGTCGTGCGCGTCGAGAACACCGATCCGCACGATCCCGCGCCCTACTGGGTGATCAGCACGCGGCACGCGGACCGGCTGGCGGCCGCGCTCGCCGGCCCTCGTTGAGCGAGATCGCTACGCAGCGCACTCCGCGCAGACCGGACCGCCGAGCTTCTTGTCCTTCTCGACGGCGAGCTGCGAGCGGTGCTTCACCAGGAAGCAGCTCACGCAGGTGAACTCGTCGGCCTGCTCCGGCAGCACCACGACATCGAGATCGACGTCGGAGAGGTCCGCGCCGGCGAGCTCGAAGCTCCCCGGGTTGTCCGCGTCGTCGACATCGATCGACGCGCTCGCCGCGTCCGGGACTCGCTCCTTGAGCGCCTCGATCGACTCGCTGTCGTCGTCGGTCTTCCGAGGTGCGTCGTAGTCGGTCGCCATGCTTGATCCAGTCCTTGCTTGCCGAGGGGGGCGGAACGGCGGCGACAGTCTGCATCAATCGGATATGGAACGCAAACCGGACGCCTTGGCCCCCACAATCCGCTCGAACCAGCGGCACGCCCACGGTATTCCCGGGTATTGGCCGTGAGCCGTGCCACTATTCCCGCAGGCGCCGGGAGACGGCGAGGAGGGTGTTTCCCCATGGAAGAACTGCATATCGTCGGACTCGAGGACGGATCGCTGGTGCTCGCGGGCTCCGACGGCGGTCGTTACACGCTCGCGATCGACGATTCCCTGCACGCCCGCATCCGCCAGTCCATCCCGAGCGACCCCGGATCGGCACGGAAGCTGAGCCCCAAGGAGATCCAGGCGCACATCCGCGGCGGCATGTCCGCGGTCGACGTGGCGCAGGTCACCGGGGCGCCCCTCGAGTACATCGAGCGCTTCGAAGGCCCGGTCATGGCCGAACGCGAGTACGTCGTCGAGTCGGCGCTCGCGATCCCCGTGCACATGGCCGCCGCCGACCCGCTCGCGCAGGCGACGACGTTCGGCGACGCGATCCTCGAGCGACTCCACATCCTCGGTGCCGAAGCCGAGCGCTGGAGCGCCTGGAAGGAGTCGGGCGGCTGGGTCGTCAAGCTCGGCTACATGCTCGGTGCGATCGAGCACGACGCTCGCTGGCACTTCGATCCCAAGCGCCAGACGCTCTCCCCCATCAATGCGGAGGCCGTCGGCCTCTCGCGGCAGGACCCGGGCCACGAGGTCGAACCGCCGCGCCTGCGTGCGGTCATCCCGCTGCGCGGCGACGACGAGGCGCCGAGCCACCCCGAGCGCTTCGACTCCGACGCGTTCGCCGTCGACCCGTCCTCGATGATCGACAGCGGCCCTGTGCTCGCGCCGATCGGGAGCCGGCCGGCCCCGCGTCAGCAGAACGCCGGGCACGACCAGACCGCGGACCTGCTCGAGGCGCTTCGGCGTCGCCGCGGCGAGCGCGAGACGCCGTCGTATGAGGACGAGCCGACGCCGGGTGGATCGGCACAGGGCGGGTCGATGCATGTCGTCGAGCTCGACCTCGATCTGGACCTCGACGATCCGCCGGCGAGTCCCGAGCCCACGGCCCGGCACAAGACGGGTGGACTCGGTGCCCGCAAGGGCCGCCCGCAGATGCCGAGCTGGGACGAGATCGTCTTCGGCGCGCGATCGGACGACGACGACCTCGCCTGAGCGCTCGCGGGTCGAGTAGCGCGCAGCGCGTATCGAGACCTCGAAACCCCGAGACCTACGAGTACGCGCCGAACCTGAGCAGCGGGACGCGGCTCTCGGCATCCGTCCACGAGCCGTGCTGGCCGACCATCCGTCCGGCGCTGCCCGCGAACGCCGTCTCCGTGTAGTAGGCGACGCTCTTGCGGGCGGCGACGAGCACGTCCCCGATCCGCGGTCGCACGACCGGATCGACCGCGCCGAACCAGCCCGCCTCGATCGCCTCGGCCTGCGTCGCGACCCAGGCTTCCGATCCCACGGCGTCGAGCCAGCGCGCGGCGAGCTCGACCGGCTCGGTCTCGGCGTCGGCGTGCAGGTGCAGGAGCCGGTGCTCGCCGGCCAGGGCCTCGACCCCCGCCCAGAGCGGCGAGCCGTCCTCGATGACCACCCGTCCGTGCTCCGCGACGTCGAGCACGCCGTGGTCCGCGGTGACGATGAGGCCGGCGTTCGCGCCGAGCCCGCCGAGCAGGCGCGCGACGGCGGCGTCGACCCGCTCGAGCGCGCGCACCCAGGCGTCGGACTCCCAGCCGTGCTCGTGCGCCGCCATGTCGAGCTCGGCGACGTACGCGTAGGCGACGCCGCGCCACGAGCGGTCGGCCAGCGCCTCCCCGAGCGCCTCGAGCCGATCCTCGATCGTCCGACCCGGCACATAGCGCGCGCCGCGCAGCACCGCGCCGGTGAACCCGGAGTCGCGATACCGGTCGGCGCCGAACGCGATCGCCTCGAGTCCCTGCGCGCGCGCCGTCTCGAAGACGGTCGGCGCGCGCTGCCAGTCGGCGGGAAGCAGACCCTCGTCCCAGCCGCGCAGCTGGTTCACGACACGGCCGCTGCCCGGCACGCGGGTCGTGTAGCCGACGATGCCGTGTGTCCCCGGCCGCACCCCGGTCGTGAGCGTCGTGAGCGCCGCGGCGGTCGTCGTCGGCGCACCCGTCGCGATGACGTCGGCCCGGGTGCCCATCGCGGCCGCCAGCGTCCGCGCGTGCCCCGCCCGCGTCCGGATGTTCTCCGCCCCGAGCCCGTCGATGAGCAGGACGGCCGCTCGATCGACGCCTGTCAGCCCCAGCCGAGTGGGTGCACCGGAGACCGCGGCGAGCGAATCCCTGAGCACATCGGCCAGGCTCGGGGCGCTGTCCGACGGCCCGGGTAGCATGACGCCGATCCTATGACTGCTGCAGCCGACACCCTCGTCCCCGTGCCCGATGACGAGCGCATCGAGGACATCGATGTCGCGACGGAGATGCAGGGCTCCTTCCTCGAGTACGCCTACTCGGTCATCTACGCGCGCGCGCTGCCGGATGCCCGCGACGGCCTCAAACCGGTACAGCGCCGCATCCTGTACCAGATGACCCAGATGGGCCTGCGGCCCGACCGCGGGCATGTCAAGAGCGCCCGGGTCGTCGGGGACGTCATGGGTCGCCTGCACCCGCACGGCGACGCATCGATCTACGACGCGATGGTGCGGCTCGCGCAGGACTTCGCGCTGCGGGTCCCGCTCGTCGACGGTCACGGGAACTTCGGATCCCTCGACGACGGTCCCGCGGCGTCCCGCTACACCGAGGCGAGGCTCACGGCTGCCGCGATGGCGATGACCGAGGGTCTCGACGAGGACGTCGTCGACTTCGTCCCCAACTACGACAATCAGCTCACCCAGCCGGAGGTCCTCCCCGCGGCGTTCCCCAACCTGCTCGTGAACGGCGCGAGCGGCATCGCCGTCGGCATGGCGACGAACATGGCCCCGCACAACCTCATTGAGGTCGTCGCCGCCGCGAAGCACCTGCTCGAGCACCCGGACGCGACGCTCGCCGAGCTCATGCGCTTCGTCCCGGGGCCGGACTTGCCGACCGGCGGCTCGATCGTCGGGCTCGACGGCATCCGCGACGCGTACGCGACGGGTCGCGGCTCGTTCAAGATGCGCGCCAAGGTCTCGATCGACTCCTCAGGGCGGCGCCCCTCGCTCGTCGTCACCGAGCTGCCGTACCTGGTCGGCACCGAGAAGGTGATCGAGAAGATCAAGGACGGCGTCGGATCCAAGAAGATCCAGGGCATCTCGAACGTCACGGACCTCACCGACCGCAAGCACGGGCT
>DATMFB010000179.1:0-12333 GCA_035556395.1 Microbacteriaceae bacterium | reverse complement strand
GCACGGTCAGCACCCTGTTGAGCAGCATCACGCCGTGATCCGACCATGCGCTCAGGTCGCCGTGGGGCGGCGGCACGACGCCGAGGTCGTCGCGCAGCTCGCGGTAGATGTTCTGCAGCGAGCGCGGGATCGGGCGCACCGCCCGGTCGACGGCGAACGACAGCCCGATCGGGTGGCCCGGCGTCGGGTAGGGATCCTGCCCGACGATGAGCACACGGACCGCATCGAGCGGGTAGCAGAAGGCGCGGAGGATGTGATCGCCGGCGGGCAGCGTGCGGCGACCCGCGGCATGCTCGGCCCGCAGGAACTCCCCCATCGCCGCGATCTGGCCCGCGACGGGCTCGAGCCCCTCCGCCCACCCCGCATCGACGAGCTCGGACAGCGGCTTCGGCACCCTCCGAGCCTAATGAAGTGGACGCGAATGGCTGCCCTGGCCGCGGAGGAAGGGCCATTTGCGCCCACTCCAGCCGATCAGACCGGCGGCTCGGCCGACCAGGGGAACGTGATCCAGCGATCGGTCGTCGCCCAGGTGTAGTCGGGCTGGATGATCGTGGTCGGCTTCGTGTAGAGGACGGCGGAGCGCACCTCCGCGGCGCGCTCGGAGAGCAGGTCGACGGCGAGCCGCAGCGTCCGGCCGGAGTCGGCGACGTCGTCGACGAGGAGGACCCTGGCGCCATGGAGGGACTCCGGGTCGAGGTGCGGCGCCAGGATCGCCGGCTCGGGCAGCGTCTCGCCGACGCCCGTGTAGAACTCGATGTTGAGGGCATCGCAGGCCTTGATCCCGAGCGCGTAGGCAAGGCCGCCGGCGAACAGCATCCCGCCGCGGGCGATCGCGATGACGAGGTCGGGGTCGTAGCCGGAGCGGCGGATCACCATCGCGAGCTCTCGGTTGGACTCGCCGAATCGCGCCCAGGTGAGGATCTCGCGCTCGGCCCCCGTCATGCCGATACGCTACCGGCCATGACCCTTCCGCAGGCGCGGGGCATCGGAATCGAGCCGGAGCGGAGGTCCTTCGCCCGGACCACCCTGCGGATCATCGGCTGGCTGTTCTGCCTCGAGCTCGTGAGCGGGATCCTGCAGGGCTACTACGTCCCGCTCGTCCCGCAGCTCATCGACCACCTCGGGATCACCGACGCGGAGTTCAACTGGTTCGAGGCGGGCCAGCTCCTCGTCTCGGCGCTCTCGGTCCCGCTGCTCGCGAAGCTCGGCGACATGTTCGGCCATAAGCGCATGCTGCTCGTGTCGACGGTCCTGACGCTCGTCTTCACCTGGTGGCTCGTCTTCGCCGGCGACTTCACCTCGTTCCTCATCGCCTGGTCCTTCATGGGGTTCTACGCTGTCTGGCTGCCGCTGGAGGTCGCGCTCATCTTCGATCGCGGGCGCACGACCGGGATCGGCGCCGCGACGACCCGGCGGGCAGCCGGCACGCTCGTGCTCGCGCTCCAGCTCGGCGCGATCGCCGGGGCACTGCTCGGCCGCCGCATCTTCAGCTGGACCGATGAGAGCATCCCGCTCACGCTGATGATGCCCGCGATCGCCGTGACGCTCGTGTTCTTCGCGATCCTGTTCGGCGTGCCGGAGTCGAAGCCGATGCCGGGCCGCACGCTCGACTGGCAGGGCTTCGTGCTCCTCGGGCTCGCGCTCGTCGGCGTCACGGCGGGTCTGCGCTTCATGTCCCTCAACGGCCCGGAGACCTGGTGGACGTGGGCCATCGTCGCGCTCGGCCTCCTCCTGCTGCTGCCGTTCGGCTGGTGGGAGCTGCGGCACAAGGACCCGGCGATCGATCTCCGGGTGCTGCGGCGCAAGAGCATGTGGCCGGTCCAGCTCACCGCAGGGCTCGTCGGCATCTCGCTGCTCGGCGCGCAGGTGCCGCTCGCGACCTACGCCGCGACGGATCCGGAGGAGATCGTCGACGGCCGGCCGCTCGGATACGGCCTCGGGCTCGACGACACGTCGCTCGTGATCGGCGGCTACATCCTCTCGCTCGCGATCGGCGCGCTGCTCTTCGCGATCTTCTCCAAGCGGATCTCGCCGCGCATCGTCCTCATCTTCGCGACCTTCCTCGTCGCGTTCGGCTATTTCGCGCTCATCCCGCTGCACGACTCGCTCGGCGTCTTCCTCCCGCCGCTCATCCTCGCGGGCCTCGGCTGCGGCGCGCTCGTCGCGGCGCTGCCGGCGACCGCTGCGGCCGCCGCTCCCCCGGGCCAGACCGGCATCGCCGCCGCCCTGACGAACACGACGAAGACGATCGGCGGCTCCTTCGCTTCGACGGTCTTCGGCATCGTGCTCGCGACGGGGATCTCCTCCGCGGCGACGACCGCGGCCAGCCTCTCCGGCTACATCGCCGTCTGGGCGATCTGCGGGGCCGGTGCCCTCGTCGCGGCGATCCTCCTCTTCCTGGTGCCGAAGGACGCGTTCGGGGAGCCGCTCTCCGACTAGGACTTGACATCCCGCACCTTCGGTGGTTCATTAGTTGAGTAATGAACCACCGAAGGAGTGCGACCGATGGATGAGGGCCGTCCGATCTACAGCCAGGTGGCTGAGCAGATCGAGAACGACATCATCTCCGGTGCGCTGCCCGAGGACACCCAGGTCCCCTCGACGAACGAGTTCGCCGCGTTTCTGCGGATCAACCCGGCCACGGCCGGCAAAGGCGTGAACCTGCTCGTCGACGACGGCATTCTCTACAAGAAACGAGGCATCGGCATGTTCGTGAGTCCGGGCGCGCGGGAGCGGCTCATCGCCGCGCGACGCGATCGCTTCCGCAACCAGTACGTCACCCCGCTCCTCGCGGAGGCCGCGAAGCTCGGCATTCCCGCCGACCAGGTCGCCGCGATGATCCGGACGACCGACGGGAGGGCCGCACGATGAACGCGATCGTCGAGGTCCAGGGCCTCACGAAGCGCTACGGCTCCCTCGCCGCCGTCGACGACGTCGGCTTCCAGCTCGAGGCGGGCAGGGTCTACGGCCTGCTCGGTCGCAACGGCGCCGGCAAGACGACGCTCATGTCGCTGCTGACCGGCCAGGAGTTCGCGACCGAGGGCCGCATCGAGGTGTTCGGCAAGTCGCCGATCGAGCACGCCGCGGTCCTCGACCAGCTGTGCTTCATCCGCGAGAGCCAGCGCTACCCCGACGACTTCGAGCCGCGGCACGTGCTGCGCTCGGCCGAGTGGTTCTTCCCCGACTGGGATGCGGCGTTCGCGCGGCAGCTCGTCGAGGAGTTCCGGCTGCCGCTCAAGCGCAAGATCAAGAAGCTCTCCCGGGGTCAGCTCTCCGCCGTCGGCGTCATCGTCGGGCTCGCCTCGCGCGCGCCCCTGACGTTCTTCGACGAGCCCTACCTGGGGCTCGACGCCTCCGCGCGGCAGCTCTTCTACGACCGGCTGCTCGCCGACATCGCCGAGCGCCCGCGCACCGTCGTGCTATCGACGCACCTGATCGACGAGGTCGCCGACCTGCTCGAGCACGTCCTCGTCATCGACCGGGGTCGGCTCATCGTCGACGCCGACGCCGAAGAGCTGCGGGGCACCGCCGCCGCGGTCGTCGGTCCGCGGGCCGCGGTCGACGCGTTCGTCGCCGGCCGCGAGGTCCTGCACCGCGACGGGATCGGCGGGCTCGCGACCGCGACCGTCCACCGCCTCAGCGAGGCCGAGCGCGCCGAGGCGGTCGGAGCCGGCCTCGAGCTCGCACCCGTTTCCCTTCAGCAGCTCGTCGTACGACTGACGGGCGCCACCGAGTCGGAGGTCGTCAACCGATGAACGCCGCAGCCACCGCCGTCGCGCTCCCCGCGACCGGCCACCCGAACCGCGTGCTCGCGGTCTTCAAGCTCCACTTCGTGAACCCCGTGACGGTCGCCTGGATGCCGCTCGGCATCTACGGGTTCATCTTCCTGATGAACTGGCTCATCTGGCTCATCGTGAGCCTTTCGGCGAGCGACGGCGGGGAGGGGATGAGCCGGGGCACCACCTGGAGCGGTGCGAGCATGTTCATCTTCGTCTGGCTGCTCGTCATCGCGGTGCAGGCGATGAACCGGACGTTCCACTTCGCGCTCGGCTTCGGCGCGACGCGGCGCGACTACTACCTCGGCACACTCGCGGCGCTCGTCGTCTCCGCCGCCGGCTGGGCGATCCTGTTCGGGATCCTCGGCGTGATCGAGGATGCGACGGACGGCTGGGGCCTCGGCGGCCACATGTTCGCCTCGGTCTACTTCGGCGACGACGGTCCGTTCGCGCGCGTCTGGTACGTCTTCCTGCTCATGCTGTTCTTCACGGCGCTCGGGCTCGTCGCCGGCGCGCTCTTCGTCCGCTGGCGCACGTTCGGGCTGATCGGCTTCTTCATCGTGCTCGGGTTCCTGCTGATCGGCGGGATCGCGTGGATCGCGCTGACGGACTCGTGGGCGGCGGTCGGCTCGTTCTTCGGCACGCTCGGGTTCGCAGGCTCCTACCCGCTGCTGCTGATCCCCGTCGCGATCGGGACGCTGCTCGGCTACCTCGCGCTGCGCCGCGCGACCGCGAGGAGCTGAGCCTGTTCAGTCCCGTACGCGCAGCGGCCCGCGATGGATCTTGTACTGGGCCGACTGCGCGACGGGCTTGACGGTGATCAGGTCGAGGTCGATGTGCGGGGGACGCTCGCAGGCGTGCAGGATCTCGGCGGCGACGTCGTCCGCGGACAGCTCGTGCACGTTCTCGTACACGGCGTCGGCTCGGGCCTGGTCGCCCTCGAAGCGCACGAGGGAGAACTCGGTGCTGACCATCCCGGGGCTGACCTCGATGACGCGGATGGGCTCGCCGGACAGCTCGAGGCGCAGCACGGCATTGACCGCCCGGGCCGCGAACTTCGCCGCGTTGTATCCCCCGCCGTTCTCGTACGGGGTGTACGCGGCGACGGACGTGATGTTGACGATGCTCGCGACGTCCTCGACCGCGAGGCCCGCCGACGGCGCGACCGAGCGGCGCAGGATCGGCAGCAGGGCTGAGGTCACGAGCTTGAGGCCGATGACGTTCACCTCGTACATCCGCCGCCATTCGTCGGCCGACGAGTGCTCGACCGAGGCCAGGCCGAAGGCGCCGCCCGCGTTGTTCACGAGGACGTGCGCGCCGCCCAGCTCTTCGACCCGCGCCGCGATCCGGGCGACATCCGCCTCGACCGTGACGTCCGCCGTGAGCACCTCGGCGCCCGTCTCGGCCGCGAGCGCCTCGAGCCGATCCGTGCGCCGGGCGACTCCGAGGACCTCCCAGCCCGCGGCGCGGAAGCGCCGGACCGTCGCCGCCCCGATGCCGCTCGACGCGCCCGTGATCACCGCTCGTCTCGTCATGCGAACCACCTTTCCATGCCTGTCCGTGCCTATCCGTGGAACTCCGGGAGGCGCTTCGGCAGCGTGTACACGAGCGCGAACGCGATGAGCGAGAGCACGGCGCTCACGCCGATCGCGACGGGGACGCCGAGCGCCGGGCCCGCGGCGCTGCTCACGCCGAAGAACACCGCGGCGACGATCGCGATGCCGATCGCCGCGCCGAGGCGCTGCACGGTCGAGACGACCCCGGAGGCGGCGCCCGCCTCGGCCGGATCGACCGTCGCGACGATGAACTGCGTGTTCGGCGCGATGAAGTAGCCGGTGCCGAAGCCGACGAGGACGGTCGGGATGAGCACCGTGACCCAGTCGGTCTGTGCCGGCGGTACCAGCAGCACGACGAGCGCGAGCCAGATGAGGCCGATCGAGACGGCGCCCGCGCCGACGACGAGCACGCCGCGGCCGAAGCGGTGCGTCGCCCGCTCGCTGAGGAAGGCGCCGATCACGCTCGCGAGCGAGTTCGGCACCATCATGAGCCCCGTCTCGAGCGCGGAGTGGCCGAGCGAGTTCTGCCAGTAGATCGAGAGGACGAAGAAGATCGTCGTGAACGCCGCGAAGAACGCGGTGCCGTTGATGACGCCGCCGGTGAACGAGCGATGCGCGAAGAGGTGCGGCGGCACGAGCGGCGCCCGCCCACGTCGCTCCACTCGCTTCTCCCAGAGGTAGAAGCCCGCGAGGACGAACGCCCCGACCGCGACGAGGCTCCAGGTCCAGGCCGGCCAGCCGCCCTCGGACGACTGCACGAGCGGGAGGATGATCGCGACGAGCCCGACCGTGACGAGCAGGATGCCGAAGGGGTCGATCCCCGATCGCTGGCGCCCCGGCACGCGCCCGCGCGGCAGGAGCGCGAGCCCCGCGACGAACAGGATGACGCCGATCGGGATGTTGACGAAGAAGATCCAGCGCCAGCCGTCCTGGATCCCGAGGGTCTCGATGAAGATGCCCCCGACGAGCGGCCCGAGCGCCGTCGTCATGCCGATGACGGAGCCCATCAAGCCGAACGCCCTGCCCCGGGCGCGGCCCGAGTAGAGGACCTGGATGAACGAGGTCACGGTCGGGTAGTAGATGCCGCCGCCGAGGCCCTGGACGATCCGGGCGACCACGAGCTCGTCCGCGGTCTGCGCGAGCCCGCACCACAGGCTCGCGAGCGTGAAGACGGCGAGCCCGACGAGGAAGACCGGCTTGTGCCCGATCCGGTCGCCGAGCCGACCGGCCGGGATGAGCGAGATCCCGCTCGCGAGGGTGTAGCCCGTGACGATCCAGGACAGCTGCGCGTCATTGGCGCCGAGGGACCACTCGAAGGCCGGCAGCGCGACGTTGACGACGGTCGTGTCGAGCATGACCATGCAGATGCCGACGATGACGATCGCGAGTGCGAGGCCGCGTCGCCTCGCACCCCCGTTGGTCATCACGGCAGCCTATCCGCTCGCGTTCACTGACCCTTCACACGCGGACGGACGGGCTCATCCGCCCGTGACGATGTCCGTGGGCCGCTCGGCCACCCGCTTCGGCAGCGTCCAGACGAGGCAGAACGCGAGGACCGCGCCGATGGCGGACGCGAGCAGCGCCCAGCGTGCGCTGGCTGTGAACGCCGCCGCGAGCGCCGCCTGGACCGCGTCCTGCCCCTGCGGGGCGACTTCGGCGACCGCACTCGTGTCGAGGGCGCCGAAGAAGATCGCCGCGACGATCGCGACGCCGGCCGCCGCGCCGACGCGCTGGATCGTGTTGATGACGCCCTGCGCGGCACCCGCCTCGTGGCGTTCGACCGTCGCGACGATGAACTGGATGTTCGGCGCGATGAAGCAGCCGTTGCCGAACCCCGCGACGATGAGCGGCAGCAGGATGATCCACATCGTCATCGCGGACGGATCGACGAGCAGGACGACGAGCCACAGCGCGAGGAAGCCGATCGCGACGCTCGCGGTCCCGAGCACGAGCACGCCGCGACCGAGGCGGCGCGAGAGCCGCTCGCTGAGCGCCGCGCCGACGACCGCGCCGATCGAGAACGGCAGCACCGCGAGGCCCGACTCCAGGGCGCTGAAGCCGAGACCCGACTGCCAGTAGAGCGCGATGACGAAGAAGATGCTCGTGAAGGACGCGAAGTAGACAAAGCCGAGGATGACCCCGCCGGTGAACGACGCGTGCGAGAAGAGCCGCGGCGGGACCATCTGGGTCCGCTCGCGCCGCGCGCGGCCGACCTCCCACCAGCCGAAGCAGACGAGCAGCAGGATCCCGGCGACCATCGACGCCCACGTCCACCACGGCCAGCCCGCCTCCTCGCCCTGGATGAGCGGGACGAGGATCGCGACGAGGCCCGCGGCGACGAGCGCGAGGCCGAAGCCGTCGAAGCCGCGCTCCGCGCGAGCCTCGACGCCGCGCGGCAGGAGCACGAGCGCGCCGACCAGCGCGAGGACCCCGATGGGCAGGTTGACGAAGAAGATCCAGCGCCAGCCGTCCTCGTCGCCGAAGGCCTGGATGATGAGCCCGCCGACGAGCGGGCCGAGGGCGGTGAAGACGCCGATCGATGCGCCGAGGACGGCGAATGCCCGGCCACGGGCCCGGCCGTCGAAGAGCAGCTGGATGAACGCGCCGATCGCGGGGAAGAAGAGGCCGCCGCCGAGGCCCTGGACGACCCGCGCGATGACGAGCTGGGTCCCGTCGACCGCGAGGCCGCACCACAGGCTCGCGAGCGTGAAGATGATGATGCCGGTGACGAATACCGGCTTGTGGCCGATGCGGTCGCCGAGCCGGCCGGCGGGGATGAGCGTGAGCCCGCCGGCGAGCGAGTAGCCCGAGACGATCCAGGCGAGCGTCGACTCGTCCGCTCCGATCGACTCGCGCAGCGTCGGGAGCGCGACGTTGACGATCGTCACGTCGAGCATCATCATCGCGGCGCCGAGGATGAGCGCGACGAGCGCGACGCGGCTGCGAATCGGCGACTTCGTCTCGGTCATGTCTCGGCCCCTTCGTTCTGACACATCGCCGGTGCGGATCGCGGGCGGACCGGCGTAGTCTCGCACCCCAGATCCCATAACCGGAGTGTTACACCGGGTGTCGCGCAGGTTTGCCGGGCGGATCGCCGGTTCGTAGGCTCTGCTGAGGGTCGGCGCGCGCCGGCGTTCTCCCGAGACGAAAGAGGAAGCCATGTCCGACTGGCGCTTCGAGACCAAGCAGGTTCACTCCGGCGCCGCGCCGGACCCCACGACGCACTCGCGGGCGACGCCGATCTACAAGACGACCTCCTACGTCTTCGACTCCACGGAGCACGCCGCGAAGCTCTTCGCGCTCGCCGAGTTCGGCAACATCTACACCCGCCTGATGAACCCGACGACCGACGTGCTCGAGCAGCGCATCGCCGCGCTCGAGGGCGGCACCGCGGCGCTCGCCGTCGCGTCCGGCTCCTCCGCGATCACGTACGCCATCCTCAACATCGCGAGCAGCGGCGACCACATCGTCTCCTCGTCGAGCATCTACGGCGGCACCTACAACCTCTTCAAGTACACGCTCGCGAAGCTCGGCATCGAGGTCACCTTCGTCGAGGACCAGGACGACGCGGCGGAGTGGGAGGCCGCGATCCGGCCGAACACCAAGGCGCTGTTCGCCGAGACGATCGGCAACCCGCGGATCAACGTCCTCGACATCACGAAGATCGCGGACATCGCCCACGCCCACGATCTGCCGCTCATCGTCGACAACACGATCGCGACCCCGTACCTCATCCGGCCGTTCGAGCACGGCGCCGACATCGTCGTCCACTCGGCGACGAAGTTCCTCGGCGGGCACGGCACCGTGATCGCGGGCCTCATCGTCGACGGCGGCCGCTTCAAGTGGTCCGAGCACGCCGACAAGTTCCCCGGTCTCACCGAGCCGGACCCGTCGTACCACGGGGCGAGCTACACCACCGTGCTCGGCGACGCGATCGCCTACATCATCAAGATCCGCGTCCAGCTGCTGCGCGACACCGGCGCGGCCCTCTCGCCCGACTCCTCGTTCTCGGTCATCCAGGGCATCGAGACGCTGAGCCTTCGCATCGAGCGGCACACGAAGAACGCCCAGGAGATCGCCGAGTGGCTCGAGCGCCACGAGGACGTCGCGAGCGTCAACTACTCGGGCCTGCCCTCGAGCCCGTGGTACGAGACCGCGAACCGCTACGCCCCCAAGGGCGTCGGCGCGGTCCTGTCCTTCGAGCTCAAGGGCGGCGTCGACGCGGGCAAGGCGCTCGTCGAGAACGTCGTGCTCTTCAGCCACCTCGCGAACATCGGCGACGTCCGCAGCCTCATCATCCACCCGGCCTCGACGACGCACTCGCAGCTGTCCCCCGAGCAGCAGCTCACGGCCGGCGTCACGCCGGGCCTCGTGCGCCTCTCGGTCGGCATCGAGGACGTCGAGGATCTCAAGGCGGATCTGGAGCTCGGGTTCGCGGCGGCGCGCGCCAAGTCGGCTGCGACCGCCGCGTCGTAACCCGGCATCGCGGGTCGAGTAGCCTGCGGACATATGGACTGGCAGACACCGGAGGACTCGTTCCCCTCGGCATTCATCACGGACGCGAACGTCCGTGAGCTCGTCGGCAAGCCGCCGGCGACCGGCGGGTGGCGCGAGGGCGACCATCCGGGTTCGCGGATCTTCGCGAACCTCGGCGCGTTCGAGTTCGAGCGCGGGGGTCGGCTCGCGAACCTGCGGGTCGCGTACGAGACCTTCGGGACGCTCAATGCGTCCCGGACGAACGCCGTCCTCGTCTGCCACGCGCTGACCGGCGACTCGCACCTCACGGGCGAGGCCGGGCCGGGCCATCCGACGGGCGGCTGGTGGGCGGACGTCGTCGGCCCCGGACTCGCGCTGGACACCGACCGCTGGTTCGTCGTCGCACCGAACATGCTCGGCGGCTGCCAGGGCACGACCGGGCCGGTGAGCTTCGCCCCCGACGGCCGCGAATGGGGCGCGCGATTCCCGTTCACGACGATCCGCGATCAGGTCTCGGCGCAGATCGCGCTCGCCGATCATCTCGGCATCGAGCGCTGGGCGCTCGTCGTCGGCGGGTCGATGGGCGGCATGCAGGCGCTCGAGTGGGGCGTCGGAGCGCCGGATCGCGTGGAGCGGCTCGCGATCCTCGCCTCGCCAGCGATCACGACGGCGGACCAGATCGCCCACAACGCGCTCCAGGTCGAGGCGATCCACACCGACCCCGCCTTCAACGACGGCGACTACTACGAGGCCGCCGACGGCGACGGGCCGCACCGCGGGCTCGCGCTCGCCCGCCGGATCGCGCTCCTGGACTACCGATCGCCGCACGAGCTGAACCAGCGCTTCGACCGCAGCTGGCAGTCGACGAGGTCGCCGCTCGGCGAGGGCGGCCGCTACGCGGTCGAGTCCTATCTCGACTTCCAGGGCAACAAGTTCCCGCGCCGCTTCGACGCGAACAGCTACATCACCGTCGCGACGGCCATGAGCTCGCACGACGTCGGACGCGACCGGGGCGGGGTCGAGGCCGCGCTCGCGCGGGTCGCGATGCCGACCCTCGTCCTCGCGATCGACTCGGACCGGCTCTTCCCCGTCGCGGATCAGGAGCGCATCGCGGCGGCGGCTCCGGGCAACATCGACGGGACGCGTCCGCTGCTCATCGAGAGCGAGTTCGGCCACGACGCGTTCCTGATCGAGTCCGACGTGGTCGGCGCACAGCTGCGTCGGCTCCTCGCGGCCTGACCGCGGAACGCGGGTCGAGTGCCGCAAAGCGGTGTATCGAGACCCGGGATGCCGGGGGCCGCGCCGCGGCCCCCGGCTGTTTCCCCCTGGGTGCAATGCCCCTCTGGATAGGGAGATTAGTTGGGGTGCTCTCGATCGGCACCGACCCAGTTAGGGGGACAGCGAGCCTTCCTCGCCTTCTGTAGCAAGATGAGTGCGTCATGGACCAGATCCAGGTGAAGCGCGACCGCCTGCTTCGGCAGGGTGCGAGGGTGTACGGCCTCGCGGGTCTCATCGCGTCATTCGCGGTCCTCGCGACGCCCGGATCGTGGGGTCTCCTCGCGTTCTGGACCGCGATCCCGCTCTATGTGCTCGCGACCGTCTGCGTCTGGATGCTCCAGAGCCGCCGCACGCTGCGCTGGGCCGGCGGTCTGCTCGCCTGCGCGATCGCGATCACGTTCGTCATCATGCTCGTCAGCCCGGCGCCGACCGCGTCGACCGGTCTCGCCCTCATCCCCCTGCTCGGCGCCGCGGTCCCCGGCGCGCTCATGGCACTGCTCGCCTACCGGCTCGGCTGGTTCTGGTTCTGGATCGGCTGTCTCGCCGGGACCGGCGCCGGCATCATCGCCGTCACGCCGGCCAATCGGCCCATCGTCCTGACCGTCCTGCTGCTCGGCTGCGTCCTCGCCCACGCGGTCGGCTACCTGCTCTCGTCCTCGATCCCGCCGGCACTCCGCCAGGTTGCGGAGGTCGGCCGCGCCCACCGGGCAGAACGTCAGGCGAGCGAGCTCGAGGCGCACCGACGGCAGAACGCCAGACTCCTGCACGACACGGTCCTCGCGACGCTGACCCTGCTCGCGCACTCCGGTCGCGGCGTCTCCGAGGAGGCGCTGCGGGAGCAGGCGCGCAACGATGCGCATCTGCTGCGCCAGCTCCGGCTCGGCGAGCCGCTCTTCACGCTCCCGGAGGCCGGCTACCGGCCGGAGCTCGTCGAGGAGACCACCCTCGGCACGACGCTCGATTCGGTCAAGCAGCGCTTCGACCAGCTCGGGCTCGACGTCAACTGGCACGGGGCGGGGCGGATCATGCTGCCGCCCGGGGTCCTCGACGGCTTCCTCTTCGCGATCAGCGAGTGCCTGGAGAACGTCCGCCGCCACAGCGGCGTCGCGCTCGCGCACGTCACCATCACCGAGGACGAGCGCTTCGTGCGCGCCATGGTCACGGATGCGGGACGGGGCTTCGAGGTCGACGCCGTCGGAATCGAGCGTCTCGGCATCAAGGACTCGGTCGTCGCGCGGCTCGCCGAG
>DATMFB010000178.1:0-12446 GCA_035556395.1 Microbacteriaceae bacterium | reverse complement strand
AACGCCGAGTTGACCGACTTCGTGACGAGGAGATCGCGCGGCAGGGCGGCGACCTCGGCCCGCAGGTCGTTGCCGGGCTGTCCGGGTGCGAGCGGCGAGCCGGGGCTCACCGAGTCGTGGCGCACGACGACGATCGGCCGGCCGGAGGCGGCCCAGGCGGCGCCGAGTGCGGCGATGTTCGCCTCCGCGAGCGGGTTGTTGCGCGCGCCCCACACGGGGTCCGCGAAACCCTGCTGCACATCGATGACGAGCAGGACGGCGTTCTCGGCGAAGCTCACGCGTCCATTGTCGCCCGGCGCCGGTACCGTTTCCTTGCAAGCCGACCACCCCGAACGCCCCGCCGAACGATAGGACGCGCCATGACCGACTTCAACACGCTGCTGAGCGAGCAGATCGGCCACGAGTTCGCCGCGTCCCAGCAGTACATCGCGATCGCGGTCTGGTTCGACGACCACGACATGCCGCAGCTCGCCGCGCACTTCTACCGCCAGTCGATCGAGGAGCGCAACCACGCGATGATGCTCGTGCAGTACCGCCTCGACCGGGATCTCGGCGTCACGATCCCGGGGATCCCGCCCGTGCAGAGCGAGTTCGCCGACCACCGCGAGCCGATCCGGCTCGCACTCGCGCAGGAGAAGCAGGTCTCGGACCAGATCCAGGCGCTCTTCGCCGCGGCGCGCGCGGAGAACGACGGGCTCGGCGAGCAGGCGATGCTGTGGTTCCTCAAGGAGCAGGTCGAGGAGATCGCGTCGATGCAGACCCTGCTCAACGTCGCCGAGCGCACGGACAACCTCTTCGACATCGAGAACTTCGTCGCCCGCGACGTCGCCGCGCAGGCGACCGGCGCCGAGGCGGACGCGCCCCCGGCAGCGGGCGGCGCCCTTTAGCCTCAGGAGTTCGTCGGCAGCCTCAGCGTGAACTCGGTGCCGGTGCCGAGCTCGCTGCTGACCTCCATCGTGCCACCATGAGCGGTCACGACGGCCTTCGAGATGGACAGCCCGAGCCCGATCCCCGGGACCGCCTCCCGGGTCGCCGACGACGCCCGGAAGAAGCGGGTGAACATGCGGCCGACCTCGTCCTCGGGGACACCGATGCCCGTGTCGCGCACCGAGACCGCGACGCTGTCCTGCTCGACGGTCAGCGTCACGGTGATCTGCCCGCCGCGCGGCGTGAACTTGATCGCGTTCGAGAGCAGATTGTCGATCGCCTGGCCGATCCGCTCCGCGTCGAAGCGGAAGACGGGCGAGGAAGCCGGCACGACCGCCTGCAGTCCGACGCCGGCCTGATCGGCGACGGGCCGGGCGGACTCGATCGCGGCCATGACGACGGGGACGATGTCGCCCGCCCGGACCTCGAGCGGGAACTGGCCCGACTCCACCTTCGCCGTGAAGAGCAGGTCGCTGACGAGCTTCGCGAGCCGCTGCGCGTTGCGCTGGATGATCGCCAGGAACTGGCGCTGCTCCGCGTCGAGCGGGCGGTCGGTGTCGTGCTCGAGCAGCTCGAGGTAGCCGAGGATCGAGCTGAGCGGCGTGCGCAGCTCGTGGGAGACCATGCCGACGAACTCGTCCTTGAGCCGTGCGACCTCGGTCGCCCTCGTCTCATCCGTGATGACGAGGAGATAGCCGAGCGGCTCGCCGAGCTCGTCGCGCCGTGAGGTGACGGTGAGCCGCATCGGCACGACCGCACTGCCGCCGCCGAGCAGCTCGAGATCCCGCTCGACGGAATCGCCCTCGTCCGCGCTCGCGAACAGGCGGCGGATGCCGACCGGCAGCGGATCGCCGGCGATCGGGTCGGCCGAGCGGCCGGCGAGCAGATCGAGCGTGGCCTGCGGGAAGAGCGAATCGACCCGGAGCATGCCGGCGACGTCCTCCTCGGGACGGCCGAACAGCTTGACCGCCCCCGGGTTCCAGCGCACGACGAGACCGTCGGCGTCCGTGCTGATGACCGCCTGCGCCGTCGTCGCGTCCCACACGCTCTGGAACTCGGTCAGCAGCCGCCGGTAGCGCTGCTCGCCCTCCCGAAGCCGGACGAGCACCTCCGAGCTCTCCTGGAGCGCGGCCTCGCGGAAGGCGGCGAGACGCTCGGCGAGCTGGGTGCGCTGGCGCTGCATCCGCGCGAGCTCGTTGACGACGACCGCGACCATCGCGAAGACGAGCGGCGTGATGACGCCGCGAAGCCATTCGTCGCCGTTGCTCGGCGGGTTCCGGAAGAACGGCAGGAGCTGCGCGACCGAGGTCAGCGCGACGGCGATGACGATGTATCGGCGGTGCGGCGAGGAGGCGAGCCAGATGACCGGCAGCAGCACGAAGCCGCCGAAGAGCGAGGCGGGACCTCCCGTGCCCGAGCGGAAGAGGCCGAGCGCGATGATGTCGATCATCGGCACGAGCATGACGACCCAGCCGTCCCAGACCCGTCGGACCGTCATGACGATCGCGAGGACCGTCGCCGCGATGACGCCGCCGATCCCGATGAGGGCGTCGAGGATCGACGTGAAGTCGATGCCCTCGGCGATGACGACGATCAGGATGCCGACGACGAGCAGGAAGACCGTCGGGAGCTGCTTCGCGAGCGGGCTCGGACGCTCGATGAGCGCGGACAGCCACCGTCGACGGCTGCCCGGACGCGGCTTGGCCTGCTCGGTCATCGCAGGAAGAGCTCTCGGAGGACGACGACCGCCGCGACGATCACGAGCGCGAGCAGCGCCTTGGGGATGAGGCGCCATTCGAGTCGGGCGTCGTGACGGACCTCCCGCTGCGACGCGACCGCGTCGGCCCGCGTCGGTTGACTCATCCGAGCACTCTCCCCACCTTCTCGGTCTTGCTCCAGCTGGCGTCCGCGTGGCGCCATTCCTTGATGTACGAGTCGACGGTGATCGCGCACAGCAGCGAGCCGTAGCCGACGATGTAGAGCAGCACGCGCGACAGGAGCCAGCCGACCGGCGTTCGCTCGACGAGACGGGCGAGCCAGGCGCCGAGCATCGCGACCGGCCCCCACAGGTACATCGCCATCATCCAGCCGATCCGGCCGAGCTGAGTGAACTCGAGCCCGAGCGGCGCGAGCACGAGGTCCTCGATCAGCCCCGGGAAGACGGCGATGACCATCAGGAAGAGCGAGCCGATGCCCTGGAAGAGGATCGCCTCGCGCCAGGAGCGCAGCCCCGTGCGCGGGTCCAGCTGCACGGCGAAGATCACCGAGAAGAGGAAGACGACGGCGGCGCTGATCCACATCAGCCGGAACACGAACTCTGCGAGGTCGCTGTGCAGGAGCAGCAGGACGACCAGCCCGATGGCGGCGAGCAGCATGAGGACCGGCAGCAGCAGGATGCTGAACCAGATGAGCCCAAACGACAGGCTCCCGAGCCGGTGCACCCGGCTCGGGCGGAACCACAGCCGGCGGTAGTGCTTCGTGACCTGCACGTTGCCTCGCGCCCATCGCAGCCGCTGCTTCCAGAGCGCGTCGATCTTGCGCGGCTCCTCCGCGAGGACCAGTGCGTGCGGCTCGAACACCATGCGCCGCCCGCGCAGCTGCGACTCGAAGGTCGCCATGGTGTCCTCGGCGAGCGTCCCGGTCGGGATCCGCCCGCCGATCGCCTCGAGGTTCTCCCGCGAGTGCAGCTGCGCCCCGCCCGCGAGGCAGGCGATCGCGCCGAGCACGTTCTGCGTGCGCCGCGAGGCGAGCTGCGCCATGACGTACTCGATGCCGATGAAGCGCGTCAGGAAGTTGCGATCGCGACTGCCCTCGGCGATGTACGCCGTGACGGCGCCGACCTTGGGGTCCGCGAGGTGCCGCGTCATCTTGCGCAGCGAGTCGATCGCGAAGATGACGTCGGCGTCCATGATGAGGATCGCCTCCGCCCACGGCTCGGCGAGCACGCGCGAGATGCCGTGATTGAGCGTGTGCGCCTTGCCCTCGCCGCCCTTGTCGCGGCGCAGGTGGAAGACCTGGCCTGGGTACTCGAGGGCCTTCGCCAGCACGATGTCCGGGGTGTCGTCGGTCGACGCGTCGTCGACGACGTAGATCCGCAGCCGGTCCTGCGGGTAGTCGAGCCTCGCCAGTCGGTCGATCGACGCGGCGATCACGAGGCCCTCGTTCCAGGCGGGCACGATGACGGCGACGTTCGGCTGGTAGAAGGCGGCCTTCTTGTAGTGGTTGACGACCGAGTGGAACGGCAGGACGACGAACTGGAACGCGGTCGCGAGCACCGGCACCGTCCCGAGCGCGACGAACGTGACGAGGATGACGACGAGCGCATTGTCGAGGACGACGAGCCACTCGACGCTCACGGGCCGCTCACCGCTCGAGCTCTTCGAGGAGGCGCGCGACGCGGTCGTAGCGCCCGACCTCGCGCGCGTCGTGGCTGTCGGTCGAGGCGACGAGCGTCACGCCGGCGGCCCGCGCGGCCCGCAGGGCGTCCGGTCCGGGGCAGCCCCATTTCTCGTTCACCTCGACGACGGTCTGCGTCGCCGCGCACGCGGCCGCCCACACCGCGAGCCGGTCCGCACCGAGCTGCGCCTCGTCGAGCCCGATCTTCGGGAGGATCGAGAAGCAGTGCGCGAGCTGGTTTCCCGGGTGGCGCCCCACCGCGCGGATGAGCGCGCCGATGAGGAGATCGAGCGCGCCAGCTGCGGTCAGCCGACCATCCGCGAGCCGCGCCGCCGTCTCCCCCGGCGACCACGGGCCGTCGGTACCGGGGAACTGATGATCCGCGATGAGCACGCGGTCGATGCCGGCCGGCAGCGGCGGCAGGTCGAGCGTCCCCGACGCGTCGAGGATCTTCGCCTCGACGCCCGTGTGGACCACCAGGCCCTCGGGGATCTCGAGCGCCCCGACCGCCGCGGTGAACTCGGGCAGCCAGTCGGTATCGGCACGGACGTGCTCGACGAGGCGCAGCTCGGCGAGACCCACCGCAGCCGCGGCCATGACGTTCTCCTCGATCGTCGAGACCGCGTCGTCGGAGAAGGTCGAATGGACATGGTGATCGCCGCGCAGCATCGACAACGTCATATCGCCTCGTCCTGATGCGCCGCATGATCGGAGACGAGCACCTCGCCCGGGTCGATGACGATGTCCTCGAGGAAGCGGACGCTCGCGATGTCCCGGAACGGGATCGACGTGGGGAGGGCACGGCCGAGGAAGAGGTCGACGACGAGCGACGGGATGTCGACCCCCGCCGCGATCGTGAGCGGCATCGAGCCCGGGAAACGCGGGTTGACCTCGAGGAGCGCGGCGCGGCCCTCGTGATCGCGACGCAGCTGCACGTTCGCGACGCCCACGAGGCCGATCGCCTGGGCGACCGCGCCGGCGGCCTGCTCGAGCTCCGCATCGTGCACGGTGCGGCCGGCGATCGAGACGCCCGAGTCGACGCGGTTGCGGATGCGCGGCACCGCCGCGATGACGCGGCCCGCCGCATCGGCCATGACGTCGACCGAGTACTCCTCGCCCGGGAGCATGTCCTGGACGATGAGCCCCTCGTCGGTCGGGAGCGCCTCGAGCGCCGCCTGGTCGGGCACGACGCGCACGCCGCGGCCGCCCGCACCGGCGCGCGGCTTCGCGATGACGGGGAAGCTCCAGTGCGCGGCGAGCGCGTCGGGGCCGGCGAGGAGCGTGGTCGGCACGTTCACGATGTCGCGGCAGCGCTCCGCGAGCGCGTACTTGTCGAGTGCGACCGCGAGCGTCGCCTCGGGCGGCGCGGCGAGCACCGCCGGCGCGAGCTCGTCGCGGCGGGAGGCGAGCGCGACGAGCTCGACATCGACGGTCGAGATGACGATGTCGATCCCGTCCGCCTGCACGATGGCGGCGAGGGCGGGGACGAACTCGGCGCTGGCCCCCGGTGGGACGAGTCGGCGCGAATCGGCGGGCACGAGGTACAGTCCGCTCGCCCAGCCGTCCATGTCGGCCGCGAAGACGTGCACGTCGTGACGGTGCGCGAGCGCTCGGACGACCGCGACGCCCGCGGCGCCGCCGACGCCGGTCACGAGGACGCGGGTCGACATCAGCGCTCGACTTCGGTGCGCTCGACGACGTCGACGAGTCCGCGCACGTCCCGGAGGATCTCGAGCGGCTCGACATAGGTCCCGGTCCCGAAGCGCGACCAGTAGCGGGCGGTCGTCGTGACGAAGTCCCGGTCCAGGTAGTAGCGGCTCTCGACCTGCGAGCTGAAGCAGTCGAGGAGCTCGAGCTTCGCCTCGATGAACCGGTCGATCGAGACGAACCGGTTCGGATGGAAGTCGATCGTCGACGACGGGCTCTGGAAGCACGCGACGGTCGCGACGCCGCGAGTCGCGACGATCGTCGCCTCGTTCGCGGCCCGATGGTCCTGGTGCCGGTCATGACGGGTGTGGGTGTAGACGACCGTCGGCCGCACCTCGCGCACGACCTCCTCGATGAGGCGCACCGTCGGGCCGCCGCCGTCGACCTCGGTGTCGACGAGGTCCTTGAGGAAGAGCCGCGCGCCGAGGAGGTCGGCCGAGGCGAGCGCCTCGTGCTGCCGGAGATCGGCGTCACCGCCTCTCGACCCGCGGGTGAGCGTCAGGATGACGATGTCGTCGCCCGCCGCGCGGTGTCCGGCGAGGATGCCGCCCGCGCCGATCTCGACGTCGTCGGGGTGGGCGCCGACCGCGAGCACGACCTCCTTGCGCTCGGCGCCGTCGCGACGCGCACGTCCCTCCACGACGAGCCGCTCCACGACGGAGACGACCTGCGCCATGTCGAGCGGCTTGGTCAGGAACTCGTCCGCCTGCGCGCGCAGCGCCGTGACGGCGTAGTCGACGGAGACGTGCGCCGTCATGATGACGACCGGCATCCACGGCATCCGCTCCCGGATCGCCTCGAGCATCTCCAGGCCGCTCATGCCGGGCATCTCGATGTCGGCGACGACGACGTCCGGCTGGAACGAGTCCAGCGCCTCGAGCGCGGACGCCCCGTCCGGCGCGGTCTCCACGACGCAGTCCGCACGGCGCTCGAGCAGCGTCTTGACCAACTGCACGAGATCCGGATCGTCGTCGACGACCAGCACGCGTCCCGCTTCTGCGACCACTGACGCCCCTTCGTCTCCCACGATCGGTCTCGAACGATCGGTTCGATCATTCTCGTGGTTGGGCCGGGAAATGTGCGAACCCGATCCGGCCAGGCGTCACGCCGGCGACATCGCCCCGATCAGCTCGGACACGAGCACCGAGACGACCCGGACGTAGCCGTCGCCGACCCCGTGCGGGAGCCACAGCACGCCGTCGTGGACGAGGGCGCCGCACGAGTAGACGACGTTCGGGACGTAGCCGTCCTGATAGGGGCCGATCGGCTCGAGCAGCGGCGAGTCGAGTCGCGCGAGCACCCGGGTCGGATCCTCCAGATCGAGCAGGATCGCCCCCAGGCTGTAGCGGCGCATGGGCCCGACCCCGTGGGTGAGGACCAGCCAGCCGTGCTCGGTCTCGATCGGCGAGCCGCAGTTGCCGGTCTGCACGACCTCCCAGAGCCCCGCGGGCGCCGCGACGGGTGTCTCATCGCCCCAGTCGAGACCGTCGTCGGAGCGCGCGAGGAGGATGCGCTCGCCGTCGGTGCGGGTGAGCGCGAGCATGCGGCCGTCGACGCGCCGGGGGAAGAACGCCATGCCCTTGGTCCGCGTCCCGGTGCCCGTGAGCCGATGCACCGCGAAGCGCTCGAAGTCGGTCGTCGTGATGAGCCGGGACGAGATCGCGCGCCCGTCGTAGGCGGTGTAGCTCGCGCGGTACTCGATCGATCCGTCGTCCTCGACGAACCGCACGAATCGCGCGTCCTCCATGCCACCGCGTTCCTCGTCCGCCGCCGGGAGGAGCACGCGCTGGCTGAGATCACTGTCGGCCGGGAACTCGACGCGATACGCGGACCGGCCCACGAGGCGGATCGCCTCGACGCGCTCTCGGGACTCGTAGTGCCCGAAGAACTCGCCGGGCAGCTCGCCGATCGCGACCTCGATGTCGGAGCTGCGCACCTCGGCGGGCAGCTTGTGCAGCACCGCATTGAAGATCTCGCTCACCGCGCCGTCGTGCTCGAGCGCCCTGCGCAGGTGGTCGAGCGCCCACTCCCCATCCGACAGACGAGCACGAGCCAGCGGCAGCGAGCGCTCGTCGAACGTCCAGCGCCGGTCAGGACCGATCACGGCGCTGCAGAACGAGATGGCGGAGATGTGGCCTTCGCCGATGGAGCGCAGTGCGATGGCGACGCGCAGGGAGCCGACCGGCACCCCGGACTGATCGGGGTGCGCGACCGCGCTCGGATTGCACAGCGCCGCGCCCTCGACGGCGCGCTCCGCGGTGAAGGCCGCGCCGAGCAGGAGGCGCCGATCGTCGTCGAGCGACCCCGCCCCGACCTTCTCGGCGTTCGCGCGCAGGAGGTCGGCGAAGCCCGCATGCCGGCTTCCGAAGTCCTCCTCGATGCCTCGCGTCGCGGACTCGACCTGCTCGCGCGGCAACGACCTGACGCGATCGATGACCTGCTCGGCTCGCGAGACCGCGCCGGGCGTGCTCTCGCCGGGGAGGAAGAGGTCGGCGACGACGCGAGCGGGATCCGGCCTCAGCTCGACGCCGGCGTCGCGCACCTCGGGGATCATGCGCCGACCTCGCGACCGAGCGCGCGGGCGTGCTGGAACGTGCTGAGCGCGGCGAGCGTCGACTCCGCCCCCCGATTGCGGTTGCGCCCGGACGGTTCGAGCCCGTCGTAGCCCGCTCCCGTCGCGGCGTCCACCATGGGGATGCCGGAGTCGTTCGCGCCGAGGAACCAGTCCCTCGCGAGTCGTACGCCGTCCAGCCATCGTGCCTCGCCGGTGACGGCGTGCGCGCGGGCGCAGGCCTCCGCGATCGCCGCGGGCTCGATCGGCTGCTGATCCCACAGCGGGCCGAGATCGCGGGGACCGCGGCCGGCCGTGCCGGTCACCGACAGCCGGCCGTCGGCGCCGGTCTCCGTCGCGATGAGGAACGCGAGGAGCTCGAGACCCCGCTCGAGGAGCTGAGGCGAGCCGAGCGCGTCGCCGCCCGCGATGAGCGCCTCGCAGAGCGTCGCGTTCGCATAGCGCAGACGCGGCTCCGGCCAGGTCCAGGCGGCAAGCGGGGCGGTCGGGATCACCGCGACCGACTCCGCGAGCAGCGTCCGGGCGGCGAGGAGGTCGGGGCGTGCCCGGACGACCTCGGCGGCGCCGAGCACGGCGAACGCGGAGGCGCGGACGTCCGGAGATCGCTGCTCGGCGGTGCGGAGGAAGCTGCGCAGGCCGCGCTCGCGGTGCCCCGGGTCCGGCGCGTGGATCGCCGTGAAGCCGAGCGCCCCGACCGCGCGGCCCCACCAGTCCCCCATGGAGGCGGCGTCGGTCCAGCGTCCGATCCGGTTCATGCGGTTGCGCACGCGCCCGCCCGGCGCGACGGCCGCCTCGACGAAGCGCAGGTAGGTCTCGGTCAGCTGGTCGAGCTCGGCGCTGCGCTCCGGCTCGCGGACGACGACGACGAGCGCTCGGGCGACGTCGTCGGTGCAGAAGCCGTGGGCGGCGCGGGGCGCATCGTCACGGGCGTGCTCGTAGAGCCCGCGCGCGTTCGTCATGCGCATGAGATGGCGATAGGAGATGACCGGGGTCGTCGTGATGCTCATGCCGCGTGGGCCTTCGCGAGCAGGCCCGACCCGAGGATCCGGTACTGCGCGGCGACGGACTCCCAGTCGTTCACGGGCGCCTCGACCGGCACCAGCCCACCCCGGCCGATCGCGTTCTGCCGTCCGAGGATCGTGGCCAAGGCGACGGCGATGCCGGAGGGGCTCTCGTGGTCGACGAGGATGCCGGCCCCGCCGGCGAGCAGCTCGACCGCGTGCGGGAACCGGGTCGCGATGACCGGCTTGCCGGCGGCGACCGCCTCGACGAGGACGCCCGAGGTCGTCTGCTCGCGGGAGTCATAGGGCAGGAGCACGGCATCGGCCTCCGCGACGAGCTCCGCGAGCTCGTCGGCGTCCCGGTAGCGTCCGTCGATCTCGACGTCCTCCGCGACCCCGAGGGTGCGCGCGAGCTCGAGCAGCGACTCCCGATACGCCTCGCCGGAGTCGAGGAGGACCTTCGGGTGCGTCTGGCCCGCGATGACGTAGCGCGGCCGCGGCTCAATGCCGGGCGACTCGGCGAGGGCGCGGATGCCCCACTCGATCCCCTTGCCGGGTCCGAGCAGGCCCCAGCTCAGGATCATCGGACGCGCTCGCGGCGTCGTCGCCGGCGCCATTCGCCAGCTCGGGACCCCGTGCGGGATCACGTGCACCTTCGACATCGGGACGGAGTAGCGACGCGAGAGGATCTCCCTGGCCGCGTCGGTCATGACGACGACCGCCGAGGCGAGACCGGCGACCCGCTCCAGGAGCCACCGCTGATGCGGGGTCGGAGCATCCCGGACGGTGTGCAGCACGACGATGCTCGGCGCGGTCAGGCGCGCGAGCACGTCGAGGACCTCGTCGCCGTCGCGCCCGCCGTAGATGCCGTACTCGTGCTGGACCACGGCCACGTCGCAGGCGCTGATCGAGGCAGCGGCCGCCGCCCTGCCCGCCGCCTCGCCCGGGTGCAGGTCGCCGACGACCACGGTGCGCGGACCGGGGAGCGCCGGGCCGGTCGGCACGAGGTCGTCGACTCGGACGACGCGCGCATCCCCGTCTCCGGGTCGGGACATCGCGGACGCGAGCGCCGCGGTGAACGTCGCCAGGCCGCATCGGGTCGGCGGGTAGGTGCTGAGGAATCCGAAGACGGTCATTGCGGGCATCCGATCCTGAGCCGACGCCTGCGGGCGATCGGCGGCTGCCGAGACGTCTGCCGACCGGCACCTCTCGGGGGATCCCGCCATTGCGATCCGGTCGACGGCGCGGAGGAAGCCGTAGCAGCCCGCGACATCGCTATCCCGACTCTAGGCGCTAGGGGGCCGCAGTCCGAGACTCCCAGGCCCTGCACAGGCCTCGGCCGCACACGGCGGGGTGAGATGATGCGACGGTGCAGCGAGATGTGACGGCCAGCATGACCCTCCAGTCAGCCGGCCCCGCGCGCCTCGCGCTCGCCGTCGCGGTCGTCGGGGGCGAGGATGCACAGGAGCGATTGCACGCCGCGCAGGACGGTCGACTGCTCCCCCTGCGGATGATCGAGGACATCCACGGCGGCCGCCTGCACGTGGTGGATGTCGATGCCGGGCCGGTCACGATCGAGTACGCGGCCTCCGTGACGGGACCGGTGACGCGTGCGACCTTCGATCCGATCGACGAGATCCGCTACCTGCGGCCGAGCCGCTACTGCGAATCCGACATCCTCCGTCCCATCGCCGTCGCCGAGTTCGGCGGCCTCGGCGGCAAGGATCTGCTCGACGCGGTGAGCAGCTGGGTCGGGGTCAAGATCGCCTACCTGGCGGGCTCGAGTCTTCCCACCGACGGGGCGGTGCGCACGCTCCTCAGCCGGCAGGGCGTCTGCCGCGACTTCGCGCACCTCGTCGTCGCGTTCCTGCGCGCGTTGGACATCCCGGCCCGCGTCGTCGCGGTCTATGCGCCCGGGCTCGCGCCGATGGACTTCCACGCCGTCGCCGAGGCCGCGATCGACGGCACCTGGCAGGTCGTCGACGCGACCGCGCTCGCACCGCGCGGGACGCTGCTGCGCATCTCGACCGGACGAGACGCCGCGGACACGGCGTTCGTGTCATCCCACGGTGCCGACGTGACCCTGACGAGCCTCGAGGTGACCGCGAGCGCCGACGTGCTGCCGGCCGACGACCTCACGCAGCTCGTCGAGCTGCGCTGAGCGGGCTCCGCACTACTCGGCGACCCAGCACTCCCAGGTCGCGACCGTCTCCAAGCCGAGCCTCGCATAGACCGGCGCTCCCGCCGGACTCGATTGCAGCCAAGCCCATTCGGCTCCGAGGGCGAGCCCGTCGCGCACGATCGCCGCGGTGATCGCCGAGCCGTACCCGTGGCGGCGATGCTCGGGCGGCGTGCCGATGTCCCACACCCCGAGTCGGCCGTCGACGAGCAGCCCCATCCCGGTCACGACGGGCTCCCCGCCGATCTCGCCGACGTAGTAGCGGATCTCCGGGCGGCTCGCGATCCCGGGGGCGACGAACGGCTCGAGCACCTCCTCGGGCACGCCGAAGCCGGCAGCGGCGATTCGACCGTGCAGGGGCGCCCCCTCCGGCGCGAGCCGCCGCATCCGCAGGCCGTCGGAATGCTCGCCGCCGGGCTCGCCGTCGAGCCGCATGAGCGGGATGTCGTCCTCCCGAGCCATCCCCCGCGCCTCCGCGATCCGACGCGCCTCGACATCACCCGCCGGGAACTCGAGGCAATACGCGACGCCCTCAGCCGCGACACGATCCAGCCGGGCCTCGATCGCCGCGGGGTCCCCGGTCACGCCATCCGGCAGCCACACGCCGTTGAGCGTCGGAACGGCGAGCCGGGTCACCGCGACGAACGCGTCGCCGTCGCGTTCC
>DATMFB010000177.1:0-14921 GCA_035556395.1 Microbacteriaceae bacterium | reverse complement strand
GAGTTCGGCCACGGGGACGAGGAACGCCACGACCTCGCCGCGGCGATGGCGTTCGTGCACGCCCGCGGCCTGCCGTCGCCATGGCTGCTCGGCTGGTCCTTCGGCACGGAGGTGCTGCTCAAGCACGCGCGCGACCTCGCCGCGGACCGTGCCGCGTCCGGCACGCCGATCGCCGGGGCGATCCTGCTGTCGCCGCCGCTGCGCCGGACGACCGCCGACGAGCTCGCCAGGTGGGCCGACGCCGACGTGCCGGTCGTCGCGATCATCCCCCAACTCGACGACTACCTCCGGCCGCCGGAGGCGCGCGAGCGGTTCGCGATCGCGCCGAACGTCGAGCTCGTCGAGGTCGCCGGTGGCAAGCACCTCTGGGTCGGGGAGGAGCAGACCTACCGTGTGCTCAGCGAGATCGTCGCGCGGCTGAACCCCGCGGCACTGCCGCTGCCGACCGTGTGGGCCGGATAGATCGCGTTCTGCGCTACAACGCGTCCTGTCTGGGGACGTAGACCTTGTTGATGATGAGGATGATCGCGGCGGCGACGGGGATCGCGATGAGCGCGCCGAGCAGTCCGAGCAGCGCCCCGCCCGCGAGCGCGGCGATGATGACGATCGGACCGGGTACCTTGACGGCCTCGGCCATGATCCGCGGGCTCACGAAGTATGCCTCGAGCTGCATGTAGACGACGGCGTAGATGCCGACGGCCAACGCGCTCGCGGGGCCGTTGAAGAGCAGGACGAGCAGCGTGTTGAGGATCACGGCGGCGATCGTGCCGACGAGCGGGATCATCGAGCCGAGCATCGCGAGGAACGCGAGGAGCGCCCAGTAGTCGACCGGCAGGCCGAAGAGCGGGAAGACGACGCCGAGCATGACGCCCGTGAGCACGCCGTTGAGCAGCCCGAGCGCGCCCTGGCCCATGACGAATCGACCGACCGAGACGCTGACCTCCTCGGCGATCTCGATGAAGAGGGGGCGCTTGCTCGCGGGCACGAGCCGGTAGAGCGTGCGCTTGATCCCCGCGGTCGAGGCCGTGAAGTAGATCGTGAGGATGAGGACGATGAGCGCCCCGCCGAGGCCGGTGAGGACCGTGATGCCGAAGTTGAGCACGCCGAGGCCGAGCGCGGCGTAGTCCAGGTTCTTGAGCCAGGCCTGGAGCTGGGCGACGATCTCGTCGATGCCGAGCCACGCGAGGTTCTGGGTGATCCACTTGCCGATGTCGCCGGTGCTGCTGAACCGTGAGACGAGGTCCGGGAATGCCGCGATCGCGTTGCCCACCTGGTCCGCGACGACCGGGATGATCGCGAACACGAGGCCGGAGATGAGCCCGGCGAAGGCGACGAGCACGATGATGATCGCGGCCCAGCGCGGCACCTTCCTGGTCTCGAGCCAGGTGATCATCGGGTCGAGGCCGAGTGCGAGGAAGAGCGCGGCGCCGATATAGGTGATGATCGTCCCGATCGAGGCGAACGCGGCGCCGAGCCCGATCGCGACGAGCACACCGAGACCGGCGAACAGGCCCGTCCGAAATGGGTTCAGGATCCTCACGAGCCCTAGTCTGTCGTGACCGACTCGACCTTCGATAGCGCCCCGCGGAGATTCTCCAGGTAGGCCGCGACCTCGTCGCGCTCGGCGCGCAGCGCCTCGAGGCGCGATTCCGAGTCGCCCAGCAGGTCTGCGGCGCGCTGCTCGGCCTCGGAGAGGATCGCGCGCGCCCTGGATTCCGCGTTCGAGAGGATCTCGGCGGCGACGGCGTCCGAGCGCTCGCGCGCGCTGCGCGCGTGCGCCGCCGACTCCTCCTGGAGGCGCAGCGCGGTCGCACGCTCGGTCTCGGCCTGGGCCGTCGCCTCCTGGAGGCGGGTCTCCGCGGTCGAGAGGAAGGCCTGCGTCTCATCGAGCGCTGCGCGGTGCTTCGCGAGCGCGCCCTGCTCCGCCTCGTCGGCGCGAGCGGCGAACGCGAGCTCCTGATCCTGTCGGGTGCGCTCGAGCTCGGCGGCGAGCGCCGATCGGGCCTCCTCGACCTCCCGCTCGACCTCGGCGCGCGCGAGCGCGACGTCGCGATCCGCGGCCGTGCGATCGATCTTGATCGCGGCGTCGACGGCGCTGCGCTTCCCCGCGAGCTCGTCGGCGAGCGTCGTCTCGGCCTCGGTCCGCCGGGCGGCCAGCTCGCGCTCGAGCGCGGCTCGGGCGGAGGCGACCTCGGCCTCGAGCGCGGCCCGCGTCTCGGCGACCTCGGCCTCGAGCGCCTCGGTCCGGGTCTCGACTTCCGTCGCGAGCCGCTGGCGCGCGTCGTCGACCTCGGCCGCGAGCCGCGCCCGCTCCGCCGCGGCCTCGGCCGCAAGTCGTGTCCGTTCCGCGGTGATCTCGGCGGCGAGCCGGCCCCGGTCGCCCGCAGCCTCGTCGGCGAGCTGCGCGCGTTCTGCGGCGCTCGCTCGCTCGTGCGTCGCGATCGCGGCGGCCATCGCCGCTTCGTGCCGGGCTCGCTCGGCGGCGATCTCCGCGGCCGCGGCGCCCCTGACGTGCTCCTGCTCGGCCGCGAGCTGCGCCCTGCCCGTCTCGAGCTCCCTCGCGAGCGCCTCGCGGCCGGCTGCGAGCTCGGTGGCGAGCTCGGCGCGGGCGGCGGTGTCCTCGTTCGCGAACGTCGTGCGGGCGTGCTCGGCGTCGCGCGCGGCCGCCTCGGCCGCCTGCCTCGCCTCCGACGTCGCCCGTTCGGCCTCCGCTCGCAGCTCCGCGGCCTCGCGCTGGGCGGCCGCGACCTCGGCGGCGGCCTCGCGCTGCGCCGTCGCTCGCAGCTCGGCGGACTCGGTCGCGGCTGCGGCGCGGAGCACCTCCGTCTCGCGCCGTGCCGTGTCGAGCGAGATCCTCGCCTCCTCGCGCGCACGGGCGAGGAGCGCCTCGGCTTCCGCGGAGGCGGTCGTGACGAGCGACTCGGCGCGACTCGTCGCCTCGGCGACCTGACGGGCCGCCGCATCCTCGGCCTCGGC
Source organism: Microbacteriaceae bacterium (assembly GCA_035556395.1). GTDB lineage: Bacteria > Actinomycetota > Actinomycetes > Actinomycetales > Microbacteriaceae > 73-13. The sequence goes on along the minus strand of DATMFB010000177.1, from coordinate 11,945 downwards.
GCGAACGGCGCCCGCCTCGGTCGCGGCGGCCGCGCGTGTGCGCTGCGCGTCGATGTCGGCCTGGCCGATGAGCCGGGTCGCCTGCTCCTCGGCGATCCGCAGCGTCGACTCGAGGCGCGAGCCCAGGCCCGCGTAGGTGGGTCGGCCGAGCTCGTCGAGCTCCGCCTGCAGGTCCTCGTTGACCGCGAGGAGGCGCTGGACCTCCTTCTGCGCGGTCGCCCGTTCCGCGGCGGCGCGGTCGACGCGGACCTTGAGTGCGGCGAACGCGCGGTCCACCTCATCGCGACGATAGCCGCGCATCTCGTTGCCGAACTTGCTCTCGTCGGCCACCGTCGCCCTCCCCAGGGGATCGCCCGCAAGCCTCCGAGTTTAGTGGGAGTTCGACCGGGCCTGCAGGCCTGGTTCGTCCTCCCAGGGTCGGTCCCGATACCCTGGGATGTCGTTTTACAGGAGTGTCGACCCAGTGCGCCTTGTCCTTGCCATCATCACGTTCGTCGCAGCAGCGATCCTGCTCGCGCTCGGGATCGGCATCCGCGTCGCCCCGGAGACGGTCCAGAAGTACGACTACTCGGTCGAGTCCACCGGCTCCGCGCCGGTCACCATCATCGACGGGACGACACTCAATGCCCTCGACGGCCGTCAGACGATGACGATCAGCGGCAGCGGGGAGATCGTCGCGGCCTACGCCCGCCGGGCGGACGTCCTCGCCTGGATCGGCGAGGCGTCGTACAACGAGATCGCCTTCCTCGACGAGAACGGCGAGGCCTGCGCGCCCGACCCGCTGCAGCCGGAGCTCTGCGCGCTCGAGTCGATCCGCCACGCGGGCACCGAGACGACCGTCCCCGACCCCTACGGCGCCGATCTGTGGATGGAGGACTACCGTGACACCGGCTCGCTGCGCATGACGGAGACCCTCCCGTCCGATCTCACGTACGTCATCGCCTCGGACGGCACGAGCGCGGCCCCGCGTCAGATCGAGATCGCCTGGCCCACGCCGGCCCCCGTGTCGCGCGAGTTCTCGGCGTGGTTCATCATCGCCGGCGCGGTGCTCGGCGTCATCGGGCTCGTCCTGCTGCTCACCGCCATCCATCGCATGCGCGGCGGGGGCGGTCCCAAGCGCCGGATGCCGAAGGTGCCCAAGGTGCCGACCATCAAGTCCGTCCGATCGCCGAAGGTCGCCGCCCGCGCCGGCACGAGCGGGACCGTCGCGATCATCGCGGCGCTCGCCGTCGGCGCCCTCGCGTTCTCGCCCGTCTCGAGCGCTCAGGCGGCCACGACGCCGACGCCCACCCCGACGCCCGGCACGAGCGAGCCCGGCCTGCCGATCCCCGCGCTCGACGAGCGCCAGGTGCGGCGCATCGTCGACCGAGCGGTCACGACCGTCACCGCGGCCGACGCGACGAACGACGCCGAGCTCGCGGCGACGCGGGTCGCCGGCCCGGCACTCGAGCTCAAGACGGCCGACTACCTCCTGCGCAGCCGCGACGGGGCGCAGATCGCGTCGACCCCCGTGATCCCGACCGACGGCGAGATCGTCCTGAGCCTCCCGCAGCAGGTGCCGGCGAACTCGACGGCCTGGCCGCGTCGGCTCTTCGTCGTCATCGCGCAGCCGCAGGCGCTCGAGGGCGGGCAGCCCGCGCCGACCTCGACGCCGACGCCGACCCCCGGTGCCGAGCCGACGGTCGAGACGGCCCCGGCCGTGCTGCCGCCGGTCGCCATGGTGCTGACCCAGGCGGAGCCGCGCTCGGACTACAAGATCACCTACCTCGTCGCGCTCCAGGCCGACATCCCGGAGGTGCCCGCGACCGAGGACGGCACCGCCGTGCTGCCGCCGGACAGCTCCCTCGTCTCGTATCCGATCGCCGACGTCGCGAGCGCGTATGTCGACATCCTCGTGAGCGACACGGCGAGCGAGAGCTACGAGGCGTTCGACGTCACCGACGACCGATTCGTGCTCGGCTGGGGCCTCGTCAAGCAGCAGGCGCAGCAGGCGAATCAGCAGGCGCAGGAATCGCCGAACAACATGGCGTTCTCGACCGTCGCGGGGGAGAACCCCCCCGTCGCGCTCGCGACGACCGAGGGCGGCGCGCTCGTCTTCGGCACGGTGCGCCAGACGGTCGACGTGACCCCCGCCGAGGCGGGCGCGAAGGTCATCGCCCAGGGCGCGATCAACCTGCTCAGCGGTGTCGAGCGCAGCGAACGCGGCTACACCTCGGTCTACGCCGGCCAGCTGCTCTTCTACGTCCCGCCGCTCGACAGCGACGACCCGATCGTCGTGCTCGGCTACTCGGGCGGCATCGTCTCTTCTGCGGAGCGGCCATGAGCGATCCGATCCCCGGCGCGAACCTCCAGGGCGCCGTCGACCTGTCCGGCCTCGTCCGGCGGGCGAACGCCCCCGCGACGCCGCCGCCCGCGGCCGGCGCACGCGTGTTCGCGGCGGACGACCTGTCGTTCGCGAGCGTCATGGAGCTCTCGCAGACCGTGCCCGTGCTCATCGAGTTCATCGATGACCGCACTCCGGAGACCGGCCTCGGCGCGATCGTCGAGTCCTACGACGGCCGGATCGCGCTCGCCCGGGTCGACGCGCTCGCGAACCCGCAGCTCGTCCAGGCGTTCCAGGTGCAGCAGATCCCGCTCGCGGCGGCGGTCATCGCCGGCCGCCCCGTCCCGCTCTTCGCCGGCGTGCTGCCGGAGACCGAGGTCCGGGGCGTCATCGACCAGGTGCTGCAGATCGCGTCCCAGCAGGGGGTGTCGGGCTCGCTCGGCGAGTCGAGCGGTGAGCAGCAGCCGGAGGCTCCGCCCCTCGCCCCGCTGCACCAGGCCGCCTACGACGCGATCGAGGCGGGCGACTATCCGGCCGCGATCACGGCGTACGAGCAGGCCCTCAAGGACAACCCGCGCGACACCGAGGCGGTCGCAGGGCTCGCGCAGGTCCGACTGCTCGCGCGACTCGGGGGAGAGGCCGACGAGGCCGACCGCGCCTTCGCCTCGGGCGACGCCGCCGCGGCGTTCGACATGCTGTTCACGGCGTTCGCGGCGGGCGACGCCGAGGAGCGCGAGCTCGTCAAGGAGCGCCTCCTGGAGTACTTCGAGATCCTGGGCGACGACCCGCGGGTCGGACCGGCCAGGCGGCGGCTCGCCTCGCTGCTCTACTGACGGCGCTAGGGCGCGAACCAGACCGCGGAGAGCGCGGGAAGGTGGACTCGGGCCGACGCCGGCCGACCGAAGTGCGCCCCGGCCGTCGCGTCGATCGCGCCGAGGTTCCCCGCGCCGGAGCCGCCGAACTCGATCGCGTCGGTGTTCAGGATCTCGCGCCACCGCCCGCCGCTCGGCAGCGCGAGCCGGTAGTCGATGCCGACGCCGGAGAAGTTGAAGGCGGCCGCGATCGCGTGGCCGCCGCGAGACCAGCGCAGGAAGGCGATCACGTTCTGCGCCGCGTCCCGCTCATCGATCCAGGAGAAGCCGGCCGGTTCGTGATCCAGCTCCCAGAGCGCGCCGTGGTCGCGGTAGAGGCGGCCGAGCTCGCGGACGAGGTGCTGGGTGCCGGCGTGCTCCGGGTGCTCGGTGAGCCACCACTCGAGCCCGTGCTCCTCGCTCCACTCGGAGGACTGCGCGAACTCGCTGCCCATGAAGAGCAGCTGCTTGCCCGGGTGCGCCCACTGGAAGGCGAGGTAGGCGCGCAGGTTCGCGAACTGCTCGGGGCGCGTGCCCGGCATCTTCTGCAGCAGCGAGCCCTTCCCGTGCACGACCTCGTCGTGGCTGAGCGGGAGCAGGTAGCGTTCGGAATAGGCGTAGAGCATCGAGAACGTCAGCTCGTCGTGATGGTGCGACCGGTTGACCGGGTCCTCGCTCATGTACTGCAGCGAGTCGTGCATCCAGCCCATGTTCCACTTCAGGCCGAAGCCGAGCCCGCCGCCGGAGGTCGGGGCGGTGACGCCGGGCCACGCGGTCGATTCCTCGGCGATCATGACGATCCCCGGATTGCGCCGGTACGCGGTCGCGGTCACCTCCTGGAGGAAGGCGATCGCCTCGAGGTTCTCCCGCCCGCCCTCGCGGTTGGGCCGCCATTGACCGGGCTCGCGCGAGTAGTCGAGGTAGAGCATGCTCGCGACGGCATCGACGCGCAGGCCGTCCGCGTGGAACTCCTCGAGCCAGTACAGGGCGTTCGCGACGAGGAAGTTGCGGACCTCCCGGCGGCCGAAGTCGAAGATGAGCGTGCCCCAGTCGGGATGCGCGCCGAGCATCGGGTCGGGGTGCTCGTAGAGCGCCGTGCCGTCGAACCGCGCGAGCGCCCAGTCGTCGCGCGGGAAGTGCGCCGGCACCCAGTCGAGGATGACGCCGATGCCGGCCCGGTGGAGCGCGTCGACGAGGTGCCGGAAGTCGTCGGGGTGGCCGAAGCGCGAGGTCGGTGCGTAGTAGCCGGTCACCTGGTAGCCCCAGGACGGGCCGTACGGGTGCTCCATGACCGGGAGGAACTCGACGTGGGTGACGCCGAGCCCGCTGACGTAGTCGACGAGCTCCTCGGCGAGCTCGAGGTAGCTCAGCCCGGGTCGCCACGAGGCGAGGTGTACCTCGTAGACGCTCATCGGGCCGGTGTGGGGATCGAGCGAACGCCGTCGCGCGAGCCAGTCCGCGTCGCCCCATTCGTAGTCCGAGGCGACGACGCGCGAGGCGGTGCGCGGCGGGACCTCCGTCCAGCGCGCGAGGGGATCGGCGTGCAGTCGCCAGTCGCCGTCCGGTCCGCGGATCGCGAACTTGTAGGCGTCGCCGGCGCCGACGCCCGGTACGAAGGCCTCCCACACGCCGCCGCCGATCGGGCGCAGCGCCGGACCGTCCTCGGCGACCCAGTGCCATCGATCGGCCGCGAGACGGGCCTCGATCGCGTTCGGGGCCCAGACCGCGAACCACGTGCCCGCGACGCCGCCCTGCGACCCGACGTGCGCGCCGAGCGCGTCGGCGAGCTGCTCGTGCCGGCCCTCCGCGATGAGGTGGATGTCGACCTCGCCGAGACCGTGCGTCCGACCTATCGCGCTCACGGCGTCACCGTCGCGTAGTCGATCGCGAGGACGTGCACGGGCAGCTCGTGCGGGTCGAGGCGCACCCAGTTGCGCCGCCCCCAGTGCCAGCGCGCGCCGGTGAGGAGCTCGACGACGTCGAACCCCGCGTCGGCGTCGAGTCCGAGCCGCTCGAGGTCCAGATAGATGTTCGTCTCGCGCACCCGGTGGGCGTCGAGGTTCGCGACGACGATGATCGCGTCGTGGGAGCCGCTCTGGGTGAACTCTGTATCAAGGAACTCTGCATCGAGGAACTTCGAGTAGACGAGCACGTCCTCCGAGTCGCTCCAGTGGGTGTCGAGGTTGCGCAGCTGGCGCAGCGCCGGATGCTCGGCGCGGATCGCGTTGAGCTGCGCGATGAAGGGCGCGAGGGAGGTCCCCGCCTTGAGCGCTCCGGCCCAGTCGCGCTGCTTGTACTCGTACTTCTCGTTGTCGATGTTCTCCTCGGCGCCGGGCCGCGCGACGTGCTCGACGAGCTCGTAGCCGGCGTAGACGCCCCAGGTCGGCGACGCGGTCGCGGCGATCGTCGCCCGCACCTGGTGGCCCGCGGGGCCGCTGTGCTGCAGGTATTCGCTGAGGATGTCGGGCGTGTTGACGAACAGGTTCGGGCGCAGGTACGCCGAGGTCTCGTGCGAGATCGAGGTGAGGAACTCCTCGAGCTCCGGCTTCGTGTTGCGCCAGGTGAAGTAGGTGTAGGACTGCTGGAATCCCGCACCCGCGAGCGAGCGCAGCATCGCGGGGCGCGTGAACGCCTCGGCGAGGAACACGACGTCCGGGTGGCGCTCGCGGAAGTCGGCCATCAGGCGCTCCCAGAACGCGAGGGGCTTGGTGTGCGGGTTGTCCACTCGGAAGATGCGCACGCCCTGGGCGATCCAGTGCTCGAGGATGCGGACGATCTCGGCGAAGAGGCCGTCGGGGTCGAGGTCGAAGTTGATCGGGAAGATGTCCTGGTACTTCTTCGGCGGGTTCTCCGCGTAGGCGATCGTCCCGTCGGGGCGGTGCTGGAACCACTCGGGATGCTCCTCCACCCAGGGGTGGTCGGGCGAGGCCTGCAGCGCGAGGTCGAGCGCGACCTCGATCCCGAGCTCTCGCGCCTTGCGGACGAAGGCGCGGAAGTCGGCGAGCGTGCCGAGGTCGGGGTGGATCGCGTCATGACCGCCGCGCGTCCCGTCGGCGAGGAAGCCGCCGACCGCCCACGGGCTGCCCGGGTCGCCGGGCTGCGCCTCGGGGGAGTTGTTGCGCCCCTTGCGGTGGCGCACGCCGATGGGGTGGATGGGCGGGAGGTAGACGACGTCGAAGCCCATCGCCGCGACGGCGGGGAGGCGGCGGGCGGCGGTGCGGAAGGTCCCGCTCGTCCAGGTCCCGTCCTTCGCGCGCTTCGCGCCCTCCGATCGGGGGAAGAGCTCGTACCACTGGCCGACGCCGGCGCGGGCGCGCTCCACGACGACGACGTGCTCCTCGGACTCCGTCAGGAGCGAGCGCAGGCTCGGCTCCCGCGCGATCGCGGCGGCGAGGCGCGGCGCGCGGACGGCGGCCAAGCGGTCCTCCGGGTCTCGGGTCCGGTCCCGGAGGGCGGCCGCGGCGTCGCGGAAGATCTTGCGGCGCGCGCAGACGTCGAGCAGCATGGCCCCCGCCTCGAGCGTGAGCTCCTCGTCCTGGCCGGCGGCGAGCTTCACGGCGGCCGTGCGCAGCCAGGACGCCCACTCGTCGCCCCAGGCGCGCACCCGGAACCGCCACGTGCCGACGGCGTCGAGGCGGACCGGCGCCTCCCAGAGGTCGGTGCCCTCGCCGATGAGACGCATCCGATGCACGTGCTCCGAGCCGTCGGGGGCGGTGAGGATGAGCTCGGCGCCGAGTCGCCCGTGACCCTCGCGGAACACGGTCGCCCGGAACGGCACGACCTCCCCGGCATACGCCTTCGCGGGCCAGCGTCCCTCGGGCTCGACCGGGCCGACGAACCGGATGGGGATTCGGCCGATCACGATGCCAAACCTACTCTCGTAACCCGGCCGTTACGTGGCCGCCCTAGGCTCGCCGACGTGAAGGCCATCCGCAGGTTCACCGTTCGCACCGTCCTGCCGCCCGAGCTGTCCTCCCTCGAGGCGCTCATCGCGAACCTGCGCTGGTCGTGGCACACGCCGACCCGGCGGCTCTTCAAGTCGATCGACCCGTTGCTGTGGGCGGAGGCCGGTCAGGACCCCATCGCGTTCCTCGGCGCCGTCTCGCCCGAGCGGCTGCGCGAGCTCGCCGCCGACACGGCGTTCGTCGCGCGTGCGGAGGGCCTCCTTAAGGACCTGCAGACCTATCTGACCGAGCCGCGCTGGTACCAGACGCTCCAGCACGCGCCCGCTTCGATCGGCTACTTCTCGCCCGAGTTCGGCATCGCCGCCGCCCTCCCGCAGTACTCGGGCGGCCTCGGGATCCTCGCCGGCGACCACCTCAAGGCGGCGAGTGACCTCGGGCTGCCGCTCATCGGCGTCGGCCTGTTCTACGCCGCCGGCTACTTCCGGCAGTCGGTCTCCCGCGATGGCTGGCAGCAGGAGAGCTACCCCGTCCTCGATCCGGACGGCATGCCGCTGACGCTGCTGCGGGACGCGGACGGCAGCGCCGTGCGCATCGTCCTCGCGCTGCCCGACGACGCGGTGCTGCGCGCCCGGGTGTGGGTCGCCGATGTCGGCCGCGTCAAGCTGCTGCTGCTGGACACCAACGTCCCGGAGAACGACGAGGGGCTGCGCGGCGTCACGGACCGCCTCTACGGCGGGGGAGGCGAGCACCGGCTGCTGCAGGAGCTCCTGCTCGGCGTCGGCGGCGTGCGCGCGCTCAAGGCCTACTGCGCGCTGACCGGCACGGCGTTCCCCGAGGTGTTCCACACGAACGAGGGCCACGCGGGGTTCCTCGGCCTCGAGCGGATCGCCGACCTCATCGGCGACGGGCTGACGTTCCAGGCCGCGCTCCAGGTCACCCGCGCCGCGACGGTCTTCACGACGCACACGCCCGTGCCGGCGGGCATCGACCGCTTCGAGGCGAGCCTCGTGCGCCGCTACTGCTCGACCGGCCTGCTGCCGGGCGTGGCCGTCGAGGACGTCCTCGCGCTCGGAGCGGAGGACTACGACGGCGGCGACGCGGCGACGTTCAACATGGCCGTCATGGGGCTGCGACTCGCGCAGCGCGCGAACGGCGTCTCGAAGCTCCACGGCGAGGTCTCGCGACGGATGTTCGGTGCGCTGTGGCCGGGATTCGACGCCGAGGACGTGCCGATCACCTCGATCACCAACGGCGTGCACGCCGGGACCTGGACCGACCCGCTCATCGTCGACCTCGCGCGCGCGGCGTTCGGCAGCACGGACACGTCGACGGCCGACTGGCGCTCGCCCGCGCTGACCGACGAGGCGCTCTGGCGGGTCCGCGGCGAGTTGCGCGCCGAGCTCGTCGGCGACGCCCGCGCGCGCCTGCGCCAGCAGTGGTTCGAGCAGTACGGCGCGACGCCGACCCCGGACTGGGTCGACGGCGTGCTCGATCCCGAGATCCTGACGATCGGCTTCGCGAGGCGCGTGCCGACCTACAAGCGACTCACGCTCATGCTCACCGACAAGGAGCGGCTGCGCGCGATCCTGACCCACCCCGAGCGTCCCGTGCAGATCGTCGTCGCCGGTAAGTCGCACCCTGCGGATGACGCGGGCAAGCGCCTCATCCAGGAGCTCCTCGAGTTCGCCGCGGACCCGGACGTGCGTCGCCGGATCGCGTTCCTGCCGAACTACGACATCGGCATGGCCCGTCAGCTGAATCCCGGCACCGACGTGTGGCTCAACAACCCGCTGCGCCCTTTCGAGGCGTGCGGCACCTCGGGCATGAAGGCCGCGATCAACGGCTCGCTCAACCTCTCCATCCTCGACGGCTGGTGGGCAGAGTCCTACGACGGCGAGAACGGCTGGGCGATCCCGTCGGCCGACTCGGCGGGCGACGCGGCAGAACGCGATGCGCTCGAGGCGGCGAGCATGTACGACCTGATCGAGCATCAGATCGCGCCCGCGTTCTACGAGCGGGACGAGTCCGACGTGCCCCGGCGCTGGGTCCGCACCATCCGGCACAGCCTCGCAGGGCTCTCCGGGGTGCTGTCGGCCGAGCGGATGGTCCGGGAGTACGTCGAGCGGCTCTACGCGCCCGCGGCGGCGGCGTTCCGCGAGATCACCGCGGACGACGCTCAGCCGGCCAGCGCGCTCGCGGACTGGCGATCGAGGGTCGTCGCGGCGTGGCCGGACGTCGCGGTCCTGCATGTCGAGTCGGGCGGGGTCGACGCCGTGCCGACCGTCGGCGAGACGCTCGGGGTGCGCGCCCGCGTCGCCCTCGGCGGGCTCAAGCCGGCCGAGGTCAAGGTCGAGGTCGTCTACGGGCGAGCCGGCGACGGCGACCGGATCACGGACGTCGTGCGGCAGGTGCTCGCGCTCGAGTCGGTCTCCGATGGCGTCGGCGTCTACGGCGGGACGATCGCGCTCGAGCGCCCGGGTCCGTTCGGCTACACGGTCCGCGTGACCCCGCACCACGCCCGGCTGGCGACCCCGGCGGAGCTCGGCCTGATCGCGGTCGCGAACTGAGCCGTCGACGCCTCAGGCGAGGAAACGGGCCAGGAAGTCGCGGGTGCGCGCCTCGCGCGGGGCGCCGAACACCTGCGATGCCGGGCCCTCCTCGCGCACCTCGCCGTCGTCGAGGAACACGATGCGGTGGGCCACCTCGCGGGCGAACGCCATCTCGTGCGTCGCCATCAGGATGGTCGCGCCATCGGCGGCGAGCTGGCTGACGAGCTCGAGCACCTCGCCGACGAGCTCGGGGTCGAGGGCGGAGGTGATCTCATCGAGGAGGAGCACCTCGGGCTGGGTCGCGATCGCCCGGACGATGGCGGCCCGCTGCTGCTGGCCGCCGGAGAGCCGATCGGGATGGCTCTTCGCCAGATCCGCGAGGCCCACCCGGTCGAGCAGTTCCAGCGCGCGCTGCTCGGCCTCGCGCCTCGGCACCTTGTGCACGATCCGCGACGCCAGCGTCACGTTCTCCAGCACGGACAGGTGCGGGAACAGGTTGTAGCTCTGGAACACGGCGCCGAACCGCGCTCGGAGGCGGTTGGCGTCGACCCGCGGGTCGGAGATGTCCTGATCGGCCAGGAGGATCTGCCCGTCGTCGATCGTCTCCAGGAGCCCCAGGCACCGGAGCAGCGTCGACTTGCCGGAGCCGCTCGCGCCGATGAGCGCGACGACCTCGTGCTTCGCGACCTCGACGTCGACGCCGCGGAGCACCTCGCGCTCGCCGAACGCCTTCCACAGCCCGGTGGCTCGCAGCAGCGCCGTCACAGGATCGATCCTGACTGCTCGCGGGCCCGCAACCGCGCCGTGTACCAGTCGGTGACGCGAATCGTGGGGATCGCGAGCAGGACGAAGAGCAGTCCGGCGACGACGTACGGCGTGAAGTTGTAGGTCTGACCCTGGAAGATCTGCGCCGCGCGGACCGCGTCGACCGCGCCGAGGATCGAGATCAGGCCGACGTCCTTCTGCATCGAGATGAAGTCGTTCATGAGCGGCGGCGTCATCTTGCGCAGCGCCTGCGGCAGCACGATGTGGCGCATGGCCTGTCCGTGCCGCAGCCCGAGGGCGCGCGCGGCGAGCCGCTGCGAGGGGTGCACGGCCTCGATCCCCGCTCGGATCACCTCGGACACGTAGGCCGAGTAGGTGAGCGTCACCGCGATGACGCCGAGCACGATCGGCGGGATGCGCGTGTCGGCGATGGTCGGGATGCCGAAGCCGACGATGTACAGCACGATGATGAACGGGATGCCCCGGAACAGGTCGGTGTAGGCCGCGGCGAGCACTCGGAGCGGGAAGAACACGGCACCGCGAAGCGTGCGCAGCAGCGCGATGAGCAGGGCGCACGCGCCGACGGTGATGACGGACAGGCCCATCACCTGCAGGTTGAGCAGGAACCCGTCCCAGACCTTCGGCAGCGCGGCCCAGGCGACCTCCGGGTTGAAGAAGGCGCGCTGCACCTCCGACCAACCGGGCGTGTTGATGATCGTCAGCCAGACGATCGCCGCGAACGCGAGCGTCGAGCCGATCGCCACGAGCACCGAGCGCCGTTCCCGGCTGCGACGGTACCCGCGGCGATCGAGCTCGAGCTCGCTCGGCTGATGCGCGGTCATGGGGTGACGCTAGCGGAGCGTCACTTGAGCAGCTTCACGCCCTGCCCGGAACCGAGCCACTCGTCGGTGATCTTCTGCAGCTGGCCGTTCGCCCGGATCGCGTCGACCGCGGCGGTCACCGCGGCGGTCAGCGGCGAGTCCTTCGCGAGCAGCAGGCCCCACTGGTCCGGCACGCCGGCGGCCGGCAGCTCGCCGACGATGAACGAGTCCTCGATGTAGACGCCGGTCGCGTAGTACGCGGTCGGCAGGTCGAGGACGATCGCGTCGATCTGTCCGGCCTGCAGCGCCGCGACGGCGTCCTCGTTCGAGTTGTAGAGCTGGGGCGCGACGTTCGGGTCGATCGCCTCCGCGATCGTGGTCGCGCTCGTCGAGCCCGCCATGGCGCCGAGGAGAAGGTCCTTGAGGCCGGCGATGGAGTCGACGCCGTCCGCGGCGCTGCCCTCGATCGCGACGACCGCCTGGCTCGCCTGGTAGTACGGCGAGGAGAAGTCGACCGCCTGCTTGCGCTCGTCGGTGATCGTGTACTGCTGGATGTTGAAGTCGAACGACTTCGGGCCAGGCGCGATGGCGGCGTCGAAGCTCGTGCGCACCCACTCGACGTCCTCGGGCGCGTAGCCGAGCTCTCCGGCGACGGCGTAGGCGACGGCCGCCTCGAAGCCCTCGCCGGACGACGGGTCGTCGTCGATGACGTACGGGAAGTAGGCGATGTC
>DATMFB010000176.1:0-8748 GCA_035556395.1 Microbacteriaceae bacterium | reverse complement strand
CGGGCCGTCCGCGCCGAGCTCGCGGTCGGGCTGCGCGTCTCGGAGCGGCAGGCGGAGCGCTGGGCGGTCGAGTCCCGGGCGCTCGTGCGGCGACTGCCCGCGACGCTCGCCGCCCTCGCGGAGGGGAGGATGTCGCGTCGCGCGGCGAGCCTCGTCGTCGAGACGTCCTGGGGCCTCGGGCTCGGCGACGGCGGACGCGATGACGCCGATGTCGCGGCACGATTCGCGGAATTCGACACCGCGGGTGCGCAGCTCGCTGCGCGGGTGCCGGAGCACCGGCTGCGGCCGCGCCTCGCACGGCTGCGCGAGCGGGTGCACGCCGTCCCGGCTGCGGAGCGGCACGCCGCCGAGGCCCTCCGGCGGCACGTGCGGGTCTCCCCCGCCGACGACGGGATGGCGTGGCTCACGGCCTATCTGCCGGCGGTCGAGGCGTTCGCGATCGTCGAGCGCCTGTCGGGCGTCGCGCTGGCGATCCAGAGTGAGCATGAGGATGACCCCGACCTCGCGGGCGACCCGGAGTCGTTCGGCCGGCTCCGCGCCGACCTGCTCGTCGACGCACTCCTCGGCGGACCGCGGATGGGCCGCTACGACCGCATCCGGCCGACGGTGGTCGTGACCGTCCCCGCGCTGACGCTCCTCGGGCAGGACGAGGCGGGGTCGCCGCCCGCGACGATCGAGGGCTACGGGCCCATCGATCCGGTGACGGCTCGGCGACTGACCGCCGAGGCGCCGAGCCTGTACCGACTGCTCACGGACCCGCATACCGGGGCGCGGCTCGATCTGTCGCGCACCGCCTATCGGCCGACCGCCGAGCTGCGACTATGGCTGCGACTACGGGACGAGACGTGCCGGTTCCCGGGATGCGGCCGAGCGGCCGTGCGCTGCGATCTCGACCACACCGTCGCCTGGGAGCATGGCGGGTCCACGACAGCCTCCAATCTCGCGCACCTGTGCCGCGGTCATCACACGCTCAAGCACCACACGGACTGGCGCGTGCGCCAGGACACGGACGGCGTCCTCACCTGGACGAGCCCGCTGGGGCGCGATGTCGATACAGTGACCGCGTGACGACGGCAGCCTTCGCTCCCCCGGCCATCGCATTCGGCCCCCGGTGGCCCGTGCCGAGCACGATCGTGCGGGACCAGGTCCTCGCGGTCGCCGCCGAGAACCCCGACCATCCGGCGCTCAAGGAAGGCCCGGTCACGACGTCGTACGCGCAGCTCGCGAGCGATGCGGCGACGATCGGCCGCTGGCTGCTCGATCACACCGACGTCGCCGACCAGCCGGAGCCGATCATCGCGGTCGTCGGCGGCCGCTCGGGCAAGCTGATCACGACGCTGCTCGGCATCTGGCGCGCCGGCGGCGTGTACCTGCCGATCGCTTCCGACTACCCGATCTCGCGGATCAAGTACCTCATCGACGACGCGAAGCCCGTCATGACCATCATCGATCACGAGACGACCGACGCCGACCTCGTCGCCGAGATCACGGGCCTCACCCCGTCCGTCGGCATCGACGAGGTGCTGCGCGGTCGTGCAAACGGCGCCGGCGACGCGGCCGTCGATGAGCGGCTCGACCCGCACCGCACCGGCAGCGCCGCCGCCTACGTGATCTACACCTCCGGGTCGACCGGCAACCCGAAGGGCGCGGTCCTGACGCACGGCAACGTGCGCAACTTCGTGGCGGCCCACCTCGTCGACGTCGGCCTGACGATGGTCGACCACCAGGGCTGGTCGGGGAACGTGTCGTTCGACGCGTCCGTCTCGGACATCTGGCCCGCGCTCAGCGAGGGCGCGACCGTCTGCATCGCGCCGCCGCATGCGAACGAGAACCTCCGCGTCCTCCTCGACTGGCTGCGCGACGACCGCGTCAGCTGCACGCTCGTGCCGACGGCCGTCGTCAACATGCTCTTCGGCCTCGAGGACGAGTGGTGGCACGAGCTGCGCCTGCGGGTCATGCTGACGGGCGGCGACCGACTCACGAGGCGCCCGCCCGTCGGCCTGCCGTTCACGTTCATCAACGCCTACGGGCCGACCGAGGCGACCGTCTGGACGACGCTGCGGCGCGTCCCGACGACCCCGCAGCGCGGCACGACGCAGGCGCCGTCGATCGGGCACCCGATCTCGAACACCTTCGTGACGATCCTCGATGAGGACCTGCGCCAGTGCGTCATCGGGCAGCAGGGCGAGCTCTGCATCGGCGGCGCCGGAGTCGCACGCGGCTACCTCAATCGGCCGGACGTCACGCGCGAGAAGTTCGTGCACGACTACTGGAGCGATCCCGGGATGGGCACGGTCCTCTACCGGACGGGCGACCAGGCGATCATGCTCGCCGGCGGCCTGCTGCAGTTCGTCGGCCGCTCGGACCGGCAGATCGCGCTGCAGGGCTTCCGCATCGAGGCCGGCGAGGTCGAGGCGGTCCTGATGAGCGACGAGCTCGTCCGGGAGGCGATCGTCAAGCGCCACGACTACGAGAACCTCGGCCCGCGTCTCGTCGCGTTCGTGACGCTGCGCGGGCGGGGACTCGAGTCTGAGCACCCCATCGAGGACATCCGCACCCGGATGCGCGACCGGGTCCCGGCGTACATGGTGCCGAACCAGTTCGTGATCCTGCCCGAGATGCCGCTGACACCCAATGGCAAGGTCGACGAGAAGGCGCTCGTGCCTCCCGCGCGCAGTCGCGAAGGGCTCGTCGCCGAGGACCAGCTCACGGTCGAGTACCGCGCACCGGAGTCCGCTGCGGAACGCCGTGTCGCCGAGGTCTTCGCCGACGTGCTCGCGATGGACCTCGTCGGCGCCGACGACAGCTTCTTCGACATCGGCGGCGACTCGCTCGCTGGCGTCGCCGTCATGGCGCGACTCGAGAAGTCCTTCGACACGACCCTGCCGACCGACGTCCTGCAGCAGGCCCCGACTCCGCACGACCTCGCGATGCTCATCACGGGCGACGTCGGCAGCGCGGCGGCCGCCGCCCCGACCTCGAGGGACTGGGACGTCGAGTCGCGGCACGAGCTGCGGGCCTCGACGCGCCGCCAGGCCCCGGAGGACGCGGCCGTGTTCCTCACCGGCGCCGGCGGCTTCATCGGCAGCGCCATCGTCGCAGAGCTGCTCGCCCGCGACCCGAAGCTGACGATCGAGGCCCTCGTGCACTCCCCTGCGAGCGGCGATCGGCTGCTCGAGCGCTTCCCTTCCGACCGAGCGCGGATCACCGTCGTCGTCGGCGACCTCGGCCAGCCCGGCTTCGGGCTGCCCGACACGACGCTGCGCCGGCTCGCGGAGCGCACGCGGGCGGTCATCCACACCGGCGCCCAGGTCAATCACTTCAAGACCTACGAGGCGCTCCGCGCCGACAACGTCGAGGCGACGTCGGTGGCGGCGGACCTCGCCTGGTACGCGGGCGGCGGGACCGTGCCGCTCGTCTTCACCTCGTCGATCTCGGTCGACGACGGCCTGGAGCCCGGTGAGCTGAGCCCGAACGGCTACGCGCGCGGCAAGCAGATCGCCGAGCGGCGACTGCAGCACGCGGGCGAGCAGGGCCTGCCGGTCCGGGTCGTCCGGGTCGGTCGCGCACTGCCGGCGAGCCATGGCGGGCCGTTCAACCCGAACGACACGCTGCAGATCTTCTTCGGCGCGTGCCTGGCGCTCGGCGCGACACCCGAATGGCGCTTCTCCGAGGCGGCGCATCCGGTCGACATCCTCGCGCGCAGCATCGTCGACGCCGCCCTCGAGGTCGAGCCGGCGGCGGGGTACGAGGTGCGCTACCCGCCCATGGCGGTCTGGTCGTCGCGCGCCTTCCTCGACGCGCTGCAGCGGGCAGAACGCGATCACGGCCGCGAGCTGCGACCGGTCGGCTGGGACGAGTGGGTCGGGTTGCTCCAGGCCGACGGCGGGGTGACGGCGCAGCGGGCGATCGCGCTCCTCAGCGCGAACACCGCCGAGGACCTGACGACGGACAACGAGGCGGCCACCGCGGCGTACATCGCGCGGCTCGGCGGCCAGCGAGTCAGCGACTGGACCGCGTTCGACGCCGCCTACTACGACGCGATCGCCGCCGAGCTGGTGCGCAGCTCCGGGCGATGATCGTCGGAATCGGCGTCGACATCGTCAGCGTCGAGCGGTTCACCCGGCACGCGAGGCAGTCCCCGGGGCTCCTCGCTCGGCTCTTCCGCGAATCGGAGCTCGTGAGCGAACGCGGCTCGGCACTCGGCTGGCCCGCGCTCGCCGCGCGCTTCGCCGCGAAGGAGGCCGCAGCGAAGGCGCTCGGGGTGCCGCGCGCGTTCGACTGGCACGACTTCGTCGTCGCGCGCGATCCTTCGGGGACGCCGAGCCTCGAGCTCTCGGGGCGCGGCGCTGACGAGGCGCGACGGCTCGGCGTCGGCACCTGGCGCCTGAGCCTCACGGAGAACTCGGGGTTCGCATTCGCGACGGTGATCGCCGAGACCTGAGCGTCAGCGCGGGGTCAGGGACTCGAGCCACTCGTCGAAGGTCTGGCGACCGAGCACTGCCGCCGGTCCCGGGATGAGACTGCCGTCGGCGAGGACCCGGCCCATGCTCCCCGGGAGCTTGACCTCCAGGACGCGGCCTTGGGTGCCGGTCGCGCGAAGGTATCGGCGCACGAGGTCCGCCATCCGCTCGATGCGGGGCCCGCCGAGGTCGGGCACGAGCCCCTGCGGTCCGCCGGCGGCGATCCCGACGAGCGCCGTCGCGACCTCGGTCGCCGCGACGGGCCGGCACAGCATGCGCGGCGCCAGATAGACCCCGAGCACCGCGCCTCGGCCGACCGTCTGCGCGGCGAACTCGTGGAACTGCGTGGCCCGCAGCACGCTCCAGCCGGTCCCCGAGTCGAAGACGAGCTGCTCCTGGACCGCCTTGCCCGCGTAGTAGCCCGAGTCGGCCTTCGCCGCGCCGACGATCGACAGCGCGATGTGATGCGGGACTCCGGCACGGCGTTCTGCGTCGAGCAGGTTCTCGGTGACCGTGCCGAAGAACTCGACCGCGACCTTCGTCGAGAGCGTCTGGGTCGAGGACACGTCGATGACGGCGTCGCAGCCTTCCAGGATGCCGGCCAGGTCGTCCGGTCGTGTGAGGTCGACGCCGGTCGCGCGGCTGATGGCGATGGGCTCGTGCCCCGCATCCCGGGTCGCCTGGACCACGTGTCGGCCGACCGCGCCGGTCGCACCCGCGATCGCGATGCGCTTCATGAATGGGCCTCCTTCGAACGTCATGTCGATGATGCCCCCTTCGGGGCGGGTCGTGTGGCCTCCGCAGGGGCGCGCCTCATCCGACCTGTGCAGTGACGCCCGGACGACGGAACGGCCCCTGATCCTGGGACTCGCATCCCGGATCGGGGGCCGTTCTCATTCTGTGCGCGAGGGGGGACTTGAACCCCCACGCCCTTACGGGCACTAGCACCTCAAGCTAGCGCGTCTGCCATTCCGCCACCCGCGCGCAGTCGCTCCCGCGGGAGCAACGAGGGTCAATGTTAGCACCCTTCGACTCGCCTGCGGCTCGCTCAGGGAGCGGGCGACAGCGCCGATTGCGCCGCCTGCGCGGTGACCAGGATCGGGTAGTGGTCGCTGCGGCCGCGACGCAGCGTCTCGACCGCGAGAATGTCCATTCCGCGGGCCGTGACGAAGTCGAAATGGCCCTTGACGAGCTTGAAGGTCTCATAGGTGCGCTTGTCGGAGAGCACGAGGTCGTAGCCCGCCTGGTTGAGCCGATCGCCGAGGCGGTTGTGGAAGAGCGGGTAGTTGTAGTCGCCGACGAGCAGGGCCGGCGCCGTCGTCGACAGCCGGTCGAGATGCTCGTGCGCGGCGATGATCTGCTTGCGGCGCAGCGAGTTGCGCGAGGTGAGCGGTGCGGCATGGAACGAGCCGAGGACGAGATGCTCGTCCGTGTCGACGTCGCGCAGCAGCGCGCCGACGAGGCGCTCCGGGGTGCGTTCGAACATGAGGTCGTGGACCGATCGCTTGAGGGCGTAGGCCTCCGAGTCGGCCAGCTCGAACCGCTCGGTCCGGTGGTAGACGGCGAGTGCGAGGTCGTTGCGGCGGGTGTGCTCCGACAGCGTCAGGTGCCCGATGTGCTCCGGGAGGGCATGCGCGTGCACCTCCTGAAGGCACAGCGCGTCGAGCTCCGGATCGCTCGACACGATTCCCGCGAGTTCCCCGATCGCCTTGCTGTGCAGCAGGTTGTAACTGATCACGCGGAAAGCCACATTGGCACGATACCCGTCACATGTTGCAGACATATGACGGCGGTACGCTGACGACGTGAGCACCTCGACCCCTGACATCTTCGACATCGGCGTCTCGACCATCGACGGACGGGAGACGACGCTCGCCGACTACCGCGGCAAGACCGTGCTCATCGTCAATGTCGCCTCGAGGTGCGGCCTGGCCCCCCAGTACGAGCAGCTCGAGGCGCTCCAGCGCGAGTACGGCGACCGCGGGTTCACGGTCCTCGGCTTCCCCTGCAACCAGTTCATGGGCCAGGAGCCGGGGTCCAACGAGGAGATCCTGGACTACTGCTCGACGACGTGGGGCGTGTCCTTCCCGATGTTTGACAAGGTCAAGGTCAACGGCCCCGGCGCGCACCCGCTCTACAAGGCGCTCAAGAAGACCAAGGATGAGTCGGGGCTCGGCGGGCTCGTCGCCTGGAACTTCGAGAAGTTCCTCGTCTCGTCCGATGGCACCGTCCGCCGCTTCCGCCCGCCGACCAAGCCTGATGCGCCGGAGATCGTCGAGGCGATCGAGTCCTCGCTGGCGTGACCCGGCTCACCCTGATCCGGCACGGGCAGACCCCGTCGAACGTCCTGGGTCTGCTCGACACCGGCGCGCCCGGGCCCGGCCTGACCGAACTCGGGCACCAGCAGGCCTCCGCCCTCCCCCGGTTGCTCATCGACCTGCCGGTTGACGCGGTCTACGTGAGCAAGCTCGTGCGCACGCACGCGACCGCGCTCCCGCTCGCCGACGACCGCTTCATCGACCGGATCGAGCTGCCCGGCATTCACGAGGTCGAGGCCGGCTCCCTCGAGATGCGCGGCGACGATGACGCCGTCCGCCGATACATGTCGACGGCGTTCGCCTGGGGCGCCGGCGACCTCGACGCGCGCATCCCGGAGGGGCCGGACGGCTACGAGTTCTTCGGCCGCTACGACGCCGACATCGAGCGCGCTGTCCGCGAGGCGAGCCACCCCGTCATCGTGAGCCACGGCGCGGCGATCCGCATCTGGGTGGGTCGCTCGGCGACGAACATCGACCCCGAGTTCACCGCGGTCCACCACCTGCCGAACACCGGCGTCGTCGAGCTGGAGGGCGAGCCGGGCAACTGGCGCCTGCTGTCCTGGCCGAATGCGCCGGTCACCGAGCCGGACCCGATCGACTTCGAGGTCGATCTGCCAGAATGACGCCATGGCCGAGAACGTCTTCAGCGACAACGCGGATGCGCGGCGCTACGAGCTGCACGTCGACGGCGAGCTGATCGGCACCGCGGACTACGCGATCAGCGGGGACACCGTGGCGATCACGCGCGTCTACACCCGTCCCACGCATCGCGGTCAGGGCCTCGCGTTCCTGACGACGGAGTACGCCGTCGACCGCATCGTCGGCGACGGGCGCAAGGTCGTCCCCGTGTGCTGGGTCGCCGAGCGCTGGTTCGGCGCGCACCCGGAGCGCGCCGACGCCCTCGCCTCGAGCGTCTAGGTCTCAGGCCCACCACGCCGGCTGCAGCACGACGCGCACGTCGACGCCGGCCGAGTCGAGCGCCTCGCGGGTCTCCCGCCTCGCCGGCTCGTTCGCGGCGGCGACCAGCTGCAGGTCTCCCGCGAGGTCCGCGACGAGCACGACCAGGTCGGATGGGCGCTCGACCTCGGATGCGTCGGGCCAGCGGAACGCATCCGTCGCCGAGCCCACATCAGAACGCCAGTCCTGCTCGGCGAGCGCGGTCAGCACCTCCGCGAGTCGCGCCCGAGCGATGACGAGATAGACGCGCTGCTGGACCCGATTGGTCCGAACGCCGACCGGTGCGGAGGGCGGGCGGGGTGCGGCGGCCCGCGGGACCCGTGCCGGCCCGGAGCCGGCTCTCGTGGTGCGCGGGCGCTCGGGTGCTCGCCTCGGCGAGCAGACGTCGCACACGTCGAGCGCAAGGCCGTGGATGCATTCCGTCACGTCTCCATCCTCCCCCATTCGGGGCGGACCCAAACTGGGTGTGGCGTGGCCCCTATCCCGGCAGGGGTGGCAGTTCCTAGGATCGAACCGTGTCGGTCACGGGTGGACCCCAGGACGACGCTCCCACGGAGCGGCCCTGGCGTCCGCTCTGGTGGTGGTTCATCATCCACGGCACGGTGGTCGCCGCCTGGGGCCTCTTCGCCCTCGTCTCGCCCGTGCGCGGTGCCGAGGGATGGATCCTCGACGGCATCGCCTACGGCGTCATGCTCGTCCTCGCGGGCGCGCAGCTCGTCGTCCAGGGGCTCGGCTGGCGTCGCTACGGCCCCGGCTGGATCGGGATCTTCCTCGGCGGGATCATCGGGATCCTCTTCGCCGTCGCGTGCTTCATCGCCGCCGCGCTGGGGAGCGCGGATGCGATGTTCTGGGTCGTCATGGTGTTCCTCGCGGTCGAGGGCACGGTGTTCATCGCGGGCACGTTCCGCGGTCTCGTGTTCCGCAACTGGGGCGTGCTCATGGGCGGCATCATCTACCTCGCGCTCGTCGTCATGCTCGTCCTGCGATTCACGATCGATCGGGACTTCGAG
>DATMFB010000175.1:0-1652 GCA_035556395.1 Microbacteriaceae bacterium | reverse complement strand
GAGATCTTCGCGTTCCTCGAGGAGTACGTCATCGGCCAGGAGGCGGCTAAGAAGGCGCTCTCGGTCGCGGTCTACAACCACTACAAGCGCATCCGCGCCTCGGGCGAGCTGCACCCCGCCGATGTCGACGACCAGGTCGAGATCGCCAAGTCGAACATCCTGCTGATCGGTCCGACCGGCTGCGGCAAGACCTATCTGGCCCAGACGCTCGCGAAGCGGCTCAACGTGCCGTTCGCCGTCGCCGACGCGACCGCGCTGACGGAGGCGGGCTACGTCGGCGAGGACGTGGAGAACATCCTGCTCAAGCTCATCCAGGCCGCCGACTACGACGTCAAGCGCGCCGAGCAGGGCATCATCTACATCGACGAGGTCGACAAGATCGCGCGCAAGGCGGAGAACCCGTCGATCACCCGCGACGTCTCGGGCGAGGGCGTGCAGCAGGCGCTGCTCAAGATCCTCGAGGGCACGGTCGCCTCGGTCCCGCCGCAGGGCGGTCGCAAGCACCCGCACCAGGAGTTCATCCAGATCGACACGACGAACGTGCTCTTCATCGTCGCGGGGGCGTTCTCCGGGCTCGAGGAGATCATCTCGGGTCGCGTCGGCAAGAAGGGCATCGGCTTCGGCGCCGAGCTCCACGCGAAGCGCGACGGCGGCGAGCTCTTCCCCGAGGTGCTCCCCGAGGACCTGCACAAGTTCGGGCTCATCCCGGAGTTCATCGGCCGCCTGCCCGTCGTCGCGACGGTGTCGCCGCTCGACCGCGACGCGCTCATGGACATTCTCACGACCCCGCGCAACGCGCTGATCAAGCAGTACCAGCGGATGTTCGAGATCGACGGCGTCGAGCTCGAGTTCGAGCCGCCGGCGCTCGAGGCGATCGCCGACCTCGCGGTCCTGCGCCAGACGGGTGCGCGCGGCCTCCGCGCGATCATGGAGGAGGTGCTCGGCCCGATCATGTTCGACGTGCCGAGCGACGACAAGGTCGCCCGCGTCATCGTGACGAGGGCGACGGTCCTGGAGAACGCCGCACCGACGATCGTCCCGCACGCCCAGCGCCGCACCGAGAAGTCGGCATAGCGGTCATGGCCGAGGCGCCGGGTCGGTCGACGCTCAAGGGGCTTCGCCGGACGGCGGTCATCGTCATCATCGTGACGGTCGCGATCTCGGCGATCCTCGGCATCGTGATCCTCCTGACGGGCGGGTGGAGCGATGTGCAGGGGCGCATCCTCGGGACGACGTTCGCGATCGCGGTGTTCGCGATGACGGCGCTGTGTCATCTCGCGCAGGCCGACCGACCGCTGCGCGCGGTCGGCTTCGCCGGGATCGCCGCGAGCGTCCTCGCGCTCATCCCGATCCTCGTCATCATCTGGGCGGACTGGGAGTTCATCGGCAGCGACGGCTACAGCTTCCTGTGGCGGGCGTTCGGGGCGCTCGCGGTGCTCGCCGGCAGCCTGGCCCAGGTGAATCTGCTGCTCCTGCTCGCCCGCCGCCGCCAGCGCCCGGTGCGCGTGGTCCTCGTGATCGCCCTCGTCTTCATCGGGATCCTCGCGGTCATGCTCTGGCTGCCGATCCTGACCGAGGGCCGGATCCCGGGTGACGACAGCGAGTGGTACTGGCGCCTGTTCGGGGTCGTGGCGATCATCGACGTGCTCTGC
>DATMFB010000174.1:0-4088 GCA_035556395.1 Microbacteriaceae bacterium | reverse complement strand
GACGAGGGCGGCCGGCGAAAGACTGCGTCGTGCCGCGAGCCGGTGGCCGACCGGCAGCGCGATGTCGAGGGGCTCGCGCATGAGCGGGACGACGTGCAGCTGACGTTCCTCCCAGTTCGCGCGGATGCCCTCGGAGTCGGTCAGCACGATGTCGTAGTCGGGGGTGAGGCTCGCGTAGTCGACCGTCTCCACGTTCGCGTCCGTGCACACCACCGTGAGGCCCGGCTGGTCGGCGACCGACTGGAGCATGCCGGGCGCGAGCATCTTGCCGGCTGTCTGGAAGACGAGGACGCTCACCTCCCCGCGCGGGGCGCCGACGTAGTCGTCCCAGAGCGCCTCGGCGCGCTCGATCGCGGTCGCGACATCGGCGGCGGTGCGGGCCAGCGCGCGGCCCGCGGCGGTCAGCGCGATGCCCCGACCGGAGCGCTCGGTGAGCGCGACGCCCGCCTCGCGCTCGAGCTGCTTGAGCTGCTGCGAGACGGCCGAGGGCGTGCGATGCGTCGCCTCCGCGACCGCCGTCACGGAGCCGCGCTCGGAGAGCTCCCTGAGCAGCTCGAGGCGTCGCACATCCATGAAGGACAGCTTAATAGTCAGTTCAGCAAGGTGAACTGGCACTCCATAGTTCTAGGTCGCACACTGGATGCATGACCATCCTCTTCTCCATCCTCGGCATCCTCGCCGTCGCGGGGATCGCGGCCTCCCTCGTGGTGGCGATGCGCGACGGCTACGGCCAGCGCGCCCAGCACTGACGGCCGCGGTCGCGCGACCGCGCGAACTCCTGCCCGACGCCCGCTGCTAGATGAGCGGGCGACCGGCGCGTGACGCCCCCGCGGCGATGATCGCATCGGCGAGCTCGCGGAAGGCGAGCGCGGCGGGATCACGCGGTTCCGTCACGGCGATCGGTGCGCCCGAGTCCCCGCCCGCGCGCAGCGCGATCGACAGCGGAATCCTCGCGAGCACCGCCACGGCGTCGTCCGGCGTCGAGAGCCTCGCCGCCGTCGCATCGCCGCCCCCGCTGCCGAACAGCTCGAGGATCGTGCCGTCGGCCTGCGGCAGTCCCGCCATGTTCTCCACGACGCCGAGCAGGCGCTGGCCGAGCCGGCGGGCTAGGAGACCGGCGCGCACCGCGACCTCGGCCGCAGCCGGCTGCGGCGTCGTGACGAGCAGGAACTCGGCGTTCGGCACGAGCTGACCGAAGGACAGCGCCGCATCGCCGGTCCCGGGCGGCAGGTCCACGACGAGCAGGTCGAGCTCGCCGAACCACACGTCCGAGAGGAACTGCTCGATCGTGCGATGCAGCATGGGCCCGCGCCAGGAGACCGGCTCATCGCCCTCGACGAACATCCCGATCGAGATCGCCGGGATGCCGTATGCCTCGGGGGGCATGACGAGCGCGTCGACCCGCGTCGGCCGTTCGCCGGCGATCCCGAGCAGACCGGGGATCGAGAAGCCGTGGACGTCGAGGTCCATGATCCCGACCTTGAGCCCCCGGCGGGAGAACGCGATGGCGAGGTTCGCGGCGACCGTCGACTTCCCGACGCCGCCCTTGCCGCTGCCGACCGCGATGACCCGGGTGAGCGTCCCGGGGCCGAAGCGATTCGTGCGCACGCCCCGGACGCGCTCGATCAGCGACTTGCGCTCCTCCGCCGACATCGTGTCGACGACGACCTCGACCGAGGTGACGCCGTCCACGGTCTGCGCGGCCGCGCGGACATCGCGTTCTATCCGATCCGCGGCGGGACAGCCCGCGATCGTCAGCGCGAGATCGATCGTCGCCACGCCCGCCTCGAGCGTCGCCCCTCGGATCATCCCGAGCTCGCCGAGCGGGCGCCGCAGCTCGGGGTCGACGACGGCGCCGACGGCCTCGAGCAGCCGGCTCTCGTCAGCCACCGGAATCGGTGTCCTTGTCCTTCTCCCGATCGAGGTCCGCGAGCATCGCCCGCAGCTCCTGACGCACGAAGTCCTTCGTCGCGAGGTCCTCGAGGCCGAGCCGAAGCGCGACGATCTCGCGCGCGAGGTACTCGGTGTCCTCGAGGTTGCGCTCGGAGCGCTGCCGGTCCTGCTCCATCGAGACCCGGTCCCGGTCGTCCTGCCGGTTCTGCGCCAGCAGGATGAGCGGCGCCGCATAGGACGCCTGCAGCGAGAGGACGAGGGTCAGCGCCGTGAAGCCGATCAGCGCGTCGTCGAAGCGCCAGCCGTCCGGCGCCACGGTGTTCCACAGCATCCAGACGACGACGAAGATCGTGAGCCCCACGATGAACCAGGGCGTGCCCATCCAGCGCGCGATCGACTCCGTGCCCCTCCCGAAGCGGTCGCGGCTCGCGACGACGGGCCGCTGCGCGGTGCGCAGGCCCTTGGGCGTGTCGATCCGCGCGGGTGCGCGGCGGTCAGTGCGCGCCATCGGATGTCCCCTTGCCTGGTGCGGTGGTCGAAGTCACGGGTTCGGCGTCCGTACTTCGCCAGTCGTCCGGCAGCAGATGGTCGAGGACATCGTCAATGGTCACCACCCCGACGAGGCGGTGTCCGTCGTCGACGACGGGCAGGCAGACGAGGTTGTAGCTCGCGAGCGAGCGCGCGACATCCTGCAGCCCGGCGTTCGCGTTGACCGGCTCGAGGACCGGGTCGACCAGCGCGCCCAGTCGCTCGTGCGGCGGGTAGCGGAGCATCCGCTGGAAGTGCACGGCTCCGAGGAAGCGCCCGGTCGGCGGCTCGTAGGGCGGGAGCGTGACGAACACGGCCGAGGCCATCGCGGGTGCGAGCTCGTGCCGGCGGATGAGCGCAAGCCCCTCCGCGACGGTCGCGTCGGCCGAGACGATGATCGGCTCCGGGCTCATCAGGCCGCCCGCGGTGTCGAACTCGTAGGCGAGCAGGAAGCGGACGTCCTCCGCCTCCTCGGGCTCCATGAGGCCGAGGAGCGCCTCGCCTCTCGCCGCCGGGAGGCTCGCGATGAGGTCGGCGGCATCGTCGGGCTGCATCTC
The DNA here is from genome assembly GCA_035556395.1 of Microbacteriaceae bacterium. Classification (GTDB taxonomy): domain Bacteria; phylum Actinomycetota; class Actinomycetes; order Actinomycetales; family Microbacteriaceae; genus 73-13. Next base: position 1,110 of record DATMFB010000174.1, on the reverse strand, counting down.
GTCGAGGACGTCGGCGGCGCGGTCGTCGCCGAGTGCGGCGATGAGGTCCGCCTGGTCCTCCTCGCCCATCTCCTCGATGAGGTCCGCGAGGCGCTCGTTCGGCAGCTGCTTCGCGACCTCGACGAGGCGCTTCTCCGGCAGGTCGAGGAGCAGGTTCGCGGCGTCCGCGGGGAGCAGCTCGTTGATCGACTCGACCAGGTGCTCCGCGTCCTGATCCTCGCCGGGTCGCTCGTCGCTCTCGCGGATGTCGGCCCAGGAGGCGAACGCCGTCGGCCCCTTCCCGAAGGAGAAGGGTCCGCCGCCGGTCCGCGGCTTGCGGACGAAGAGCTGGGTGACCTCCCAGTCGCCGACGGGCGTCTGGCCGATCGCGATGTCCTCGATCCGCGCCTCGTCGCCCTCGGGCTGCAGATGCACCCGCCGACCGAGCATCTCGGCGATGATCCGGATCTCCTCCGGACGCTGCTCGAAGCGCCGGAGGTTGATGAGTCCCGTGACGATGACCTGGCCGGAGGAGATGGAGGTGACGCGGCCGATCGAGAGGAACACGCGGCGCTTGCCGGGCACCTCGACGACGAGTCCGACGACGCGGGGACTCGCCGTCGCGCGACGGACGACGACGACGTCGCGCACGCGACCGACGCGGTCGCCGTTGGGGTCGAAGACCGCGCAGCCGGCGACGCGCGCAGCGAAGACCCGGTTCATGCTCACGCGTGAAACCCTACCCGCGTGGCCCTGACTGGCGCGTGTCACAATGTCAGGGTGACCAACCCCTATGCGGGCCGCGCGGCAGGCGTGTCAGTGCCTCGTGGCGACGTCATCGGCACCTATGAGACGTACCCGGAGGCGCAGTCGATCGTCGATCGGCTCGCGAAGGCCGAGTTCGACGTGAGCCAGATCTCGATCGTCGGGAACGACCTCAAGACGGTCGAGCGCGTCACCGGCAAGCTCTCCTGGGGCAAGGCGGCGCTCTCGGGCGCGGCGAACGGCGCGTTCATCGGCCTGTTCTTCGCCCTGCTGCTCACGCTCTTCAACCCCGACGGCGCGGGCGGCCTCCGCCTCATCGCGGCGGTGTTCCTCATCACCGCGGGCGTCGGCGTCGTCCTCGGCCTC
>DATMFB010000173.1:0-13462 GCA_035556395.1 Microbacteriaceae bacterium | reverse complement strand
CTCCAGACTGCACCTGCGCAGCCAACAGTTGACCAGTATGCCCGAGCCCGGGAAACGGTCAGGGGTGGTAATGAGCCGCGGCGCGGCGAGGCTCACTCGAGCGCCGCGCCCCGCCGCTCACGGATGAGGAGCACCGCCGCGGCCGCCAGCACGAAGGCCGCGGTGAACATGACGAAGATGGAGGCCCGACCCCCGGTCGCAAGCAGCGGCGCGACGATGAACGGGACGATGATCGAGGCGATGCGCCCGACGCCAGCGGCCCAGCCGGCCCCCGTCGCGCGGATCTCGGTCGGATAGGACTCGGGCGTGATCGCGTAGACGGCGCCCCAGGCGCCGAGGTTGAAGAACGACAGTGCCATCCCGAAGCCGATGATCGCGGGCTCGCCCGGCACCGTCCCGAAGAGCACCGCGGACACCGCCGAGCCGAGCAGGAAGACGATGAGCGTCGCCCGCCGCCCCCAGCGCTCGATGAGCCACGCGGCGACGAGATAGCCGGGCAGCTGGGCGACGGTGATGATGAGCGTGAACACGAAGGACGTCGCGAGCGGGTACCCGTCGGCGACGAGGATGGACGGGATCCAGAGGAACGCGCCGTAATAGGCGTAGTTGACAAGGAACCACACGAGCCAGAGCCCGATCGTCGTCGCGCGGAGCCCCGGCGCCCACAGACCCGCGAACCGCTGTACGACACCCGCCTTCGTCCTCGAGGGTCCCGTGTCGGCCGCTGCGACGCCGGGCCGGGCACTGAGGTCGAGCTCGGCCTGTCGCGGACTCCAGCCGGACGCCGCGAAGGAGGCGACGACGGCCGCGGCTTCGTCGCGCCGGCCGCGCGACAGCAGGAAGCGCACCGACTCGGGCATCCCGAAGCGGACGAACGCGGCGTAGAACGCCGGCGCCGCGCCGATCAGGAGAGCCCACCGCCAGCCGTCCGGCCCGAGCGGGACGATGTACGCACCGACGAGCGCCTGCGCGAACCAGCCGACGGCCCAGAAGGCCTCGAGCAGCACGATCACCCGGCCCCGGATGCGTCTCGGCGCGAACTCGCTCATGTAGGTCGAGGCGACCGGGAGCTCGGCGCCGAGCCCGAAGCCGGCGATGAAGCGGAACACGAGGAGCGCGGCGACGGACCAGGCGAGCGCCGTGAGCCCCGTCGCGACGCCGAAGATCAGGAGGGTGATCGCGAAGACGGAGCGCCGGCCGAGGCGGTCCGCGAGCAGGCCGCCCAGTGCGGCCCCGATCGCCATTCCGGCGAATCCGATCGAGAGGATGAGCGGGCGGTCGCCCGCGGTCGCGAAGCCCTGCTCCACGAGCGCCGCGACGATGAAGGAGACGAGGCCGACGTCCATCGCATCGAGCGCCCAGCCGAGGCCCGAGCCGACCAGGAGTCGGGTGTGGCGCTTCGACCACGGCATGCGGTCCAGGCGCTCCTGGAGCTCGGCCGAGCTCGCGGCGGTGAGGTCGGTCACGCGGCCATTCTGTCGGAACGGCGCCCCACGCGGGAGAGTCGTCGACGCAGCAGGCCGTGGCGGGGGCTGAACAGGTAGACGAGCGCGAACGCCGCGCCCTGCACCAGCACGACCATGCCCCCGGAAGCGGTGTCCAGCCAGTAGCTCAGGTAGAGGCCGACGATTGAGCAGGCCACCGAGATCGCCGGTGCGATCACCAGCATCCGGCCGAAGCGATCGGTGAGCAGATAGGCGGTGGCGCCGGGGATGATGAGCATCGCCACCACCAGGATCACGCCGACGACCTGGAGGGCGACCACGGCCGTCATGGCCAGCAGGCCCAGCAGAAGCGCACCGAGCAATCGAGGGCTCAGCCCGATCGCATGCGCGTGGGTCGGATCGAAGGCGTAGAGGGTGAGGTCGCGGCGCTTGAGGATGAGGACGGCGAACGCGACGGCGGCAAGTGCGCCGATCTGGATCAGGTCTCCGGTGGAGACGCCGAGGATGTTTCCGAAGACGATGTGGTTGAGGTCGGTCTGGCTCGGCGTGATCGAGATCAGGACCAGCCCCAGGGCGAACAGCGTCGTGAACACGATGCCGATCGCGGCGTCCTCCTTCACCCTGCTGGTGCCGCGGATGGCACCGATCAGGGCGACGGCGAGGAAGCCGAACACGAGCGCGCCGAGCGCGAACGGGGCTCCGACGATGTAGGCGAGGACCACACCCGGCAGCACCGCGTGCGAGACCGCGTCGCCCATCAGCGACCAGCCGACGAGCACGAGCCAGCACGACAGGACCGCGCAGACGATCGCGGCGATGACCGTGGTGACCAGCGCGCGGACCATGAAGTCGTAGGCCAGGGGCTCCAGGAGCCAGTCGAGCGGGTTCACGCCGCACCGTCCTCATCGAGGACGTCGAGGCCGAATGCCATCGCGAGGTGCTCGGGCCTGAGGACCTCCTCGACGCCGGCGTGCAGCAGGACCCGGCGCATGAGCAGGATCGCCTCGTCGGCCAGCTGCGGAAGGGCGTGCAGGTCGTGGGTCGACACCAGCACCGTGTGTCCGGCTCCGGCGAGCTCCTTCAGCAGCCGCACGATGGTGGCCTCGGATCGCTTGTCGACGCCGGCGAAGGGCTCGTCCAGCAGCAGGATCTCCGCCCCCTGGGCGATGCCGCGGGCGACGAATGCGCGCTTCCGCTGCCCGCCGGAGAGCTGCCCGATCTGCCGATCGGCGAACTCGGTCAGCTCCACCCGCTCCAGGGCCTCCGCCACCGCCTCCCGATCCACGGGGCGCACCCGCCGGGTGAAGCCCTGATGCCCGTAGCGTCCCATCATCACCACGTCACGGACGGAGACGGGGAACGCCCAGTCGACCTCCTCGCTCTGGGGGACGTAGCCGACCAGGCCGCGCTTGCGCGCCGCGGCGGGGTCGGCGCCGTCGATCAGCACGCGGCCGCGGTCGGGTCGGACCATGCCCATGATCGACTTGAAGAGGGTCGACTTCCCGGAGCCGTTCATCCCGATCAGGCCGCACACCCGCCCGGCCGCCACTCGCAGCGACACGTCGTCGAGGGCGAGGACCTCCCCGTAGTGGACCGTGACGTGCTCGACGTCGATCGCCGCGCTCATGAGGTTCGACCCGTCAAGGCATCGATGATCGTCTTCGCGTCGTAGCGGATCAGATCCAGGTAGGTCGGCACGGGACCGCCGGCCTCAGAGAGCGAGTCGACGTAGAGGGTGCCGCCGAAGACCGCGTCGGTGGCCTCGACGACCTGCCGCATCGGCCGGTCGGAGACGGTCGACTCGCAGAACACCGCCGGCACGTCGTTCGCCTTCACGAACTCGATCGCCGACGCGATCTGCCGGGGAGTCGCCTGCTGCTCGGCGTTCACCGGCCAGATATAGTGCTCCGTCAGCCCGGCGTCGCGCGCGAGGTAGGAGAAGGCGCCCTCGCACGTCACCAGGGCCCGCTCGTTCGCCGGCAGCACCGAGAGCGCGTCCACCAGCTCGTCCTGCACCTCCTGCAGCTCGGCCTTGTAGGTCGCCGCGTTCGCCTCGAAGTCGGCGGCATGCTCCGGGTCGAGCTCGGAGAACGCGACGACCATGTTGTCGACGTAGCGCTGCACGTTCAGCGGGCTCATCCAGGCGTGCGGGTTCGGCTTGCCCGCGTAGACGTCCTCGGCGATGTCCATGACCTCGACGCCGTCCGAGACGACGACATGCGGCACGTCGAGTCCCTCGACGAACCGCTCGAACCAGAGCTCGAGGTTCAGCCCGTTGTCGAGGACCAGGTCCGCATCCGCCGCCCTGCGGATGTCGCCGGGCGTCGGCTCGTAGCCATGGATCTCCGCCCCGACCTTCGTGATCGACGCGACCCGCAGGTGCCCGCCGGCGACGTTCTGAGCGACGTCCGCGAGCACGGTGAAGGTGGTCAGCACGACGGGCCGCCCGTCCGCGGACGAGCCGTCCGGGGACGGAGCCCCGCAGCCGGTGAGCAGCGTGAGTGCGACGATGGCCGAACCGGCCAGCGCCGCGAGTTTCGACATGCCGAAACCCTATGATTTCGGTTCGCCAAAACCTAATTCTCGCCTCTCGTGAAAGCGTGAAGGATCCGCACGGCCTCGAGGCGTAGGCTGGCTGGCTTATGTCCGGGTACCGCGAGATCCTCCGCACCCCCGGGGTCGCCCGCATCATCGCCGCGCAACTCGCCGCCCGTGCACCCCAGGGGATGCTGTCGCTGTGCCTGCTGCTGCACATCGAGCGGGTCCACCACTCCTACGGCGCGGCCGGCCTCGTGCTCGCCGCATGGTGCATCGGACAGGCGATCGCCGGGCCGCTTACGAGCCGATGGATGGGCGCGTGGGGCATGCGCCCCGTGCTGTGGCTCACCGTCTCGGTATGCACCGTCGCGCTGCTCGTCATCACGCTCGTGCCGATGCCGATTCCCGCCCAGATGGCGGTCGGCGTGCTCCTCGGACTCTCGAGCCCCCCGATCCAGCCGGCGGTCCGGACGATCTACCCCAAGCTCGTGCCGTCCCGCAGCCTCACCGTGCTCTTCTCGCTCGACGCGACCGCGCAGGAGGTGATCTGGCTCGCGGGACCCGTGCTCGCGACGTTCATCGCGACGCAGGTCTCGACGGTCGTCGCGCTCCTCGTCTGCGTCGCGTTCCTCGTCGGCGGCGGCATCTGGTTCAACCTCCTGCCCGAGGTCGCCCGGGTGCGGATCCCGCGCTCGACGAGACGACTCGGCACGGTGCTGCGCCGGCCCCCGGTCCTGATCGCGTTCGTCATCGGCTTCCTCCTCGTCGCGTCCTTCGCGGCGATGGAGGCCGCGGTCGTCTCCGTCTTCGGCGACACCGACCCGCGTAGCGGCATCGTCCTCGCCCTCTGGTCGCTCGCGTCCCTCGCCGGCGGTCTCGTGTTCGGCCGCCTGCCGATGACTCGGTGGTCGCTCGCTCGCCGCATGCTCTTCGTCTTCGTCGGCGCCGCGCTGACGATGGCGATCATGGACTTCTGGTGGATCTCCGGGATGCTCATGATCGCGGGCATCGGCATCGCGCCGGCGCTGGCCGTCATGAGCTCGCAGGTCTCCTCGAGCGTGCGCTTCTCGGAGACCGCCGAGGCCTTCGGCTGGACCGGCATGGGACAGCTCATCGGCGCCGCCCTCGGCTCGGCGATCGCCGGCTTCCTCATCGACGGGACGGGCTCGATCGGCGGCTTCGCCGTGTCGACCGGTTTCGCGCTCGTCGGGCTCACCGCCGCGATCGTCTTCGCCCGCTGGCTGCCGGACCTGCGCCACGGCACGGTGGGGCCGCGACCGGACACCGAGCCGGTGCCGGTCCAGCACGCCTAGGTCTCGATACGCCGCTGCGCGGCTACTCGACCCGCGCTACAGGCTCGCGAAGGTCGCGTCGATGAGCCGGGCCGCGCGCGGCCCGTTCGTGCCGACCGCGTGCATCTTGTTGATCGAGTACGAGAACCCGAGCCGCTCCGCGCGATCCGCGAATCCGATCGAGCCGCCGATGCCGTGGTGGCCGAAGGCCTCGGGATGCGGGCCCATGTAGACGGCGTCGGGCGAGTTGAGCAGCACCCCGAGCCCTTGGCGGTAGTGGCGGTCCTGGAGCTTCTCGTACTGGTGGTGCTGCATGGTCGTCATCTGATCGATCGCCGACTCGCTGAGCAGTCGCACCCCGTCGAGCTCTCCGGCGGCGACGGCCCCGTAGATCCTGGCGACCGCGCGCGCGTTCCCGTGCCCGCTGCCGCTCGGGAGCTCCGTCGTGCGGAAGGCGGTCGAGTTCACCCAGTCCTCCCAGGGCCCCTCCGGGTTCTGGGCGAACGCCTGCTTGCGCAGCGCGTCCTCCGGCCGCTCCGAGTCCTTCGAGTTCATGAGCCGCAGCCCGGCGCTCGGCATGAGGCGCGCGACCCGGTCGAACTCGGATTCGGGGAGCCCGATCCAGTAGTCGGCGGCGAGCGGCTCGGCGATCTCCTCACGCACCCACGGCCCGACGAGCTTGCCCGTCGTGCGCTTCATCACCTCGCCGAGCAGCCAGCCCTGGTTGTGCACGTGGTATGCGGCGACGGTGCCGGGCTCCCAGAGCGGCTCCTGCTTCTCGAGCGCGCCGACCATCGCGTCGCGGTCGTTGACGGCACCCGGCCAGAGCGTGTCGTTGGTGAGGACGGGGATGCCGGCCGTGTGGTCGAGCAGGTGGCGGACCAGGATGCGCGCCTTGCCGTGCTGCGCGAACTCCGGCCAGTACTCGGCGACGGGCGCGTCGAGCTCGACGATCCCCCGATCGAGGAGCTGATTGAACGCGATCGCCGTGATGCCCTTCGCGACGGACATCATGCAGACGATCGTGTCGCGCTCCCACTCGCGGGTGCGTTCGCGGTCGGTCCAGCCGCCCCATACGTCGACCACCGTCTCGCCGTCGACGGCGATGCTGACGGCGGAGCCGACCTCGTCCTCGACCCGGTAATTCTCGATGAATGCGTCGACGACCGGCCGGAAGGCCTCGTCGTAGCTCCCATGGAGTGGGAATGCGGTCTCGTCGTCCTCGATGCTTCGTTGCACAACCCGAGTATATTGTCAGACATACGACAGGCCGGCATGGACGCCGATCCCGGACAGGATGCTCAATGGTGAACGTCACCCCGTACCAGCTCGACGAGACCGTCGCGGCCCGCCTCATCGCGATCGTCGGTGACGACAACGCGCTGCGCTCCGACACCGAGCGCGACGAGTACCGCGACCCGTTCTGGCACCAGGAGGACCGGACCTACGACTCCTCCCTCGTGCTCTTCCCCTCGGCGCTCGAAGAGCTCCAGGAGATCATTCGCCTCGCGAACGAGCACGGCGTCCCGATCTGGACCAGCTCGCAGGGGCGCAACAACGGCTACGGAGGCCCGAGCGCGCGAGTGCCCGGCTCGGTGCTCGTGAGCCTGCGGCGGATGAACCGCGTGATCGAGATCGACCGCGAGCTCGCCTACGCGGTCGTCGAGCCCGGCGTGAGCTGGTTCGAGCTGCGCGAGGCGCTCGACGCCTCGGGCAACGAGGACCTCTGGTTCGCAGTGCCCGACCTCGGCTGGGGCAGCGTCATCGGCAACTCGCTCGACAACGGCGTGACGTATGCGCCGTACGGCATGGACTTCCAGAAGCTCTGCGGCTTCGAGGTGCTGCTCGCGACCGGCGAGCTGGTGCGGACGGGCTTCGGAGCGCAGCCGGGGAACGACGCCTGGCACATCTACCAGCGCGGCTTCGGCCCGGTGCTCGACCAGCTGTTCTTCCAGTCGAACTACGGGATCGTCACCAAGGCGGGGATCTGGCTCATGCGGCGGCCCGAGGCCTTCGCCCCGCTGTTCTTCTCCATCCCGACCAACGATCTGCTGCCCGCGGCGATCGACCTCGTCCGCGAGTGGCGGCTCGACGGCATCGCCCGCGGCGTGCCGACCATCCAGAACCTCGTCACGATGGTCGCGCAGTTCGATCACACGCGGCACCTCTACCTGCGCGCCGACCCGACGACGCCCGAGGAGCGGCTCGACGAGCTGGCCCGCGAGACCGGCCTCGGCCGCTGGGGGCTGCGCGTCGGCGCCTGGGGCGATGCGCCGATCGTGGAGCACCAGGTCGCGCGGATGAAGCGCGACTGGGAGGAGCGCATCCCCGGCGGCACCGTCGTGTCCGAGGGGCGCTACGGCCGCGACGAGTGGGACTCGATCGAGAAGTTCTCGGAGAAGGTGCAGGCCGGCATCCCGAACCTCGACATCATCCAGGCGACGCCCGCGAACATCGGCCACCTCGCGTTCTCCCCCGTGCTGCCGACGCGTGGCGGCTACGTCGCCGAGCAGGCGAAGCTGATCGGCGAGACGATCAGCCGGGAGATCGGGCTCAACCACGTCTGCGCGCTCTTCTTCCCGAACGAGCGCGCGACGATCATGGTCAACTCGATCACCTTCGACGTCGAGGACGAGCCCACCTTCCGCCTCGCCTACGACACCGTCCGGACGCTCATCGAGGAGGCGGGACAGCGCGGCTACACCGAGTACCGCGCCCACATCGACCTGATGGACACGATCAGCGACCAGCTGTCCGCGAACGACTACGCCTACCGCGGCTTCGTCGAGCGGATCAAGGACGCCGTCGACCCGGCCGGGATCCTGTCCCCCGGCAAGTACGGCGTCTGGCCGGAGCGCTACCGCGAGGCCCAGTCGTGACACAGGTCGCCGGCGCCGTCGCCGTCGTGACGGGCGGCGCCTCGGGGATCGGCCGCGGCATCGCCGAGGAGCTCATCGCCGCCGGGGCCTCCGTCGTGATCGCGGATGTCGAGCGCGGGGCGGTCGAGGCGACCGCCGCGGAGATCGGCGCCGTGCCGATGGTCACCGACGTGAGCCGGCTGGAGTCGGTCCAGGAGCTCGCCGACGCGGTCGTCGAGCGGTTCGGCGGCGTCGACATCGTCGTGAACAACGCGGGGATCGGGCCGTCCGGCCTGATCGCGGACCTCACGATGGACGACTGGCACTGGATCATCGACGTGAACCTCTATGGGGTGATCCACGGCGTCAACGTGTTCCTCCCGCTGCTGGAGGCCCGCGGCGGCGGCCACATCGTCAACACCGCGTCGATGGCCGCGTTCACGCCGTTCGAGACGATCGGCTCCTACGCGGTCACGAAGTTCGGGGTCGCAGCGCTGACCGAGGTACTGCAGGCCGAGCTCGCGACGGCCGGCAGCCCGGTGAAGGCGACGCTGCTCGCGCCCGGGTCGATCCGCACGAACATCAACCAGAGCTCCCGGAACCGCCCGGAGGGCAACACCGGGGCGCTGAGCGATGCGAAGATCGGCCTGGAGTTCTCCAACTCGTCCCGCTGGCTCGAGCCGCGCGACGTCGGGCGGATCACGGTCAGGGCGATCGAGCACGACGACGCGTTCGCGATCACGCATCCGGACCGCTGGCCCGCCGTCGCGGCGCGATTCGCGCGGATCGAGGCCGCGTTCGCGCAGTATCCGCCGCTCGAGACCGACTGAGCGTCAGGACGCGAAGGTCAGCGCGGTCTTGGCCGCCGCCTCGACGTGCAGGACGGCGATCCGCCGCGCCTTGCCCGCGTCCCCCGCGTCGATCGCGGCGACGATCGCGCTGATCTCGGCGAGGCTCTTCGCCGGGCGGCCCGGGCTCGTGAGGGTCAGCGCCCGCAACCACGAGACCCGGCGCTGGAGGCCGGCGAGCGTGTCGCTGAGGAATGCGTTGCCGGCGCCCTCGATGAGCACCCGGTAGAACTCGTCCTTCGCCGCGCGCATGCCTTCGCCCTCGTTCGCCGCCGCCGTGGCGATCGCGTCGAGCGCCTCGTGCAGGGCGACCCGCTGCTCGTCGGTCGCTCGGCGGGTGAACCATTCGGCCGCCATGCCCTCGAGCTCGGCGCGCAGCTCGTAGAGCTCCTGCGCCTGGATGCGGCTCAGTCCCGCGACGACGGCGCCTCGGCCGTTCCTCGACTCGACGAGGCCCTCCGACTCGAGCTGGCGCAACGCCTCCCGGATCGAGGGGCGGCTCGCCTGCGTGATCTCGCAGAGCTCGCGTTCGACGAGTTGCTGCCCTGGCAGGAACTCCATCGCGACGATCGCGTCGCGCAGGATCACGGCGACCTGCTCGCGGATGAGCGCGTGACGCTGCACGCGAAGCTCTGGGAGCGTCGTCGTCACGTCACACCTCGAATCGTGGATCGGCCGCGATGCCGATGTGTAACGACTGTAACGGACGGGAGGGCCCGATACGCGAAGGCTACGTCATACGGCGTGCGGACGGTCGCCTACCCCTGGGGGTCGGCGTCCGGCTTCTTGAGCTCCTCCGGCACGCGCGCGGGGTCGGCCGCCGCCTGCTGCTCCGCGAGCTCCGTCCGGGCGCGGCGCCCGAACGTGGTCGCGCGCTTGATCGCGGCGGTGCGCTTGGACGTCCGCTCCCAACGGGAGAGCGCGACGGCGCCGAGCAGTGCCAGGCCGTTGAAGGCGTTCTCTACCCAGTCGGTCGCGCCGAGCAGCTGGAGCCCCTTGACGCCGACCGCGAGGACGTAGACGGAGACGACCGTGCCCCACACGTTGAACCGGCCGCCCTTGAACTGCGTCGATCCGAGGAACACCGCGGTCAGCGCGGGCAGCAGGAGGTTCGGACCGACCGTCGGGTCGCCCGCGTTGATGCGGGAGGCGAGCAGCGTGCCCGCGAGCGCCGCGACCATGCCGCCGGCGACGAGCGCGCCGATCTGCAGGCGGGCGACATTGACGCCCGAGAGCCGCGCGCCGTCGGGGTTGAAGCCCGCCGCGTACATCCGGCGACCGAGCGGCGTCTTCTCCATGACGTACCAGAGGAGGAACGCCACAGCGAGCATGATGAGGACCGGCCAGGTGATCTTGAACGTCCCGCCGAGCGGGATGCCACCGGTCGCGAACTCGCGGAAGCCGTCGCCGAGGCCGAGCACCTGACGCTGGCCCGAGAGCAGCACCAGCCCGGCGGTGAGCAGGGAGCTCATGCCGAGCGTCGCGATGAAGGAGTCGATCTTGAGCCGCGTGATGATGAGGCCCGAGATCGTGCCGATCAGCGCCCCGCAGGCGAGCGCGAGGATGACCGCGAGCGGCCACGGCAGCTGGAGGTTGACCTGCAGCACGGCGACGAGGATGACGGCGAAGCCGACCTCCGCGCCGATCGCGAGGTTGAAGACCGCGACGTTGAGCGGGATGAGCACCGCGAGCGCGGCGAGCACCGTGATCGTCTGCTCGTCGAGCAGCAGCACCCAGGTGCCCGGGGACAGGAACGTCTTCGGCGTGATGATCGCGAACAGCGCGAAGATGATGACGAAGATGTAGACCGCGGAGACGTTGCGGAACGACAGGATCCGCCTCCACGAAGAACTGCTCGTGGGCGCCGTCCTCGTCCCCTCGGTCACGGTGGCGATCGCCTCGGTCTTCTTCACTGCTGTTCCTCGCTTCCGCCGGCGACGTGATCGTCGGCAAGTCCGTATCCTTCGAGCACGAGCCGAGTCTCCGTGAGGTCCTCACCGGAGAGCTCGACCGAGACGCGTCCGTCGCGCAGCACGAGCACGCGATCGCACAGCCGCACGAGCTCCTTCGCCTCCGAGGAGCAGACGAGCACGGCCGCACCTCGCGCGGCCGCATCGTCGATCGCGTCGTAGAGGGCCTGCTTCGCCCCGATGTCGACGCCCTGCGTCGGCTCCTCGAGCAGCAGCACCGAGGGATCGTTGCGCAGCCATTTGGCGAACACGATCTTCTGCTGGTTGCCGCCGGAGAACTGCTTGAAGATCTGCTCGGCGCGCGGCGGCTTCACGTCGTACTTCACGACGAGCTCGCGCGCGAGCTCCTTCTCCTTGCGCACGTTGACCGAGAAGATCGCGTTCGTCACGCTCTGCATCGCGGGCAGGGTCATGTTCTCCCGAGCGTTGAAGTCCCGGATCGCGCCGTACTTCCCTCGATCGCCCGGCACGAAGGCCATCCCGCGCTTGATCGACTCCGCCGGGGTGCGCTTGGGGTAGGCGCTGCCCGCAACGTTGAACTCGTCCGCGGCGCTCAGCATCGAGCCGAACACCATGGCGGGCAGTGCCTCCCGGCCGCTGCCGAGCACGCCGGCGACGCCGACCACCTCGCCGGCGTGCACCCTGAGATCGATGCCGTCGAGCACCTCGCCCCAGAGGCCGTCGATGTCGAGCACGACCTCGCCGTGGGTCCGGTCCGTGCGCCCCGTCTCCGCCTCACCCGCTTCGATGCCGGTGACGTAGGCGACGAGCTGGTCGTGGTCGATCGTCGACCGCTGGTCGTCGGCGACCTTCTTCCCGTCGCGGAGCACGACGATCCGATCGGCGAGCTCGAGGACCTCATCGAGACGGTGGGAGATGAAGATGATGCCGGCGCCCTCGGCGGCGAGCTTCTTGACCGCGGCGAAGAGCACCCGGACCTCGCTCGCGTGCAGGGCCTCGGTCGGCTCATCCAGAATGAGGATGTTGCGCGGGTGCTTCCAGCCGTCGAGCGCCCGCGCGATGCCGATGATCGAGCGCTGGGCCGGGGCGAGCTGCCCCACCGGCACCGTGACGTCGAACGGCTCGCCGAATCGGCTGATCAGCTCTCGCGCCTGCGCCTTCTCGCGCTTGACCGGCGAGAGCGACAGCGAGGCGCGCAGCCCCTTGTACTTCGGGATGCCGAGGTTCTCGATCGCGTTCAGCTGCAGGGCGAGGCCGAGGTCCTGGTGGATGATATGGAGGCCGGTCTCCTCCTCCGCGGTCGATGCGGGGTATTCGACCTCGCCGGCGTCACGGGTGTAGACGCCCGCGAGGATCTTGACGAGGGTGGACTTGCCGGAGCCGTTGTGCCCGACGACCGCGACGATCTCGCCGGCGTTGACCTCCAGCGACACGTCATCGAGGGCGCGCAGACCGGGAAACTCCTTGACCATCCCCGTGATCCGCAGCAGGGGCTCGTTCGCTGCCGTCATGGCTCTACTCTCTGCGACCGCGATGTCGCTTCTCGATATTGTCGGACAATATCACGAAAGTGCGGCGTGAAAGGGGCGCCATCCGCGACCGGACGGCGCCCCTCCCGCCTTGGTGCTGCTAGTTGCCGTTCCAGAGCGCCAGGTACTTGTCCTGGTAGCCCGGGAGAGCGTCGAACGAACCGGTCGCGATGTCAATCCGGTCGATGTTCTGCTGGGTGACAGCGAGAGCCACGAGCCGGATCAGGGCATCCATGTCGTAGTCCTCGAAGACGCCCTTGAGCTTGCGGAAGCCCTCGTCGACTGCCTGCCACGACTGGACCGCCGGGTCGTACGCGAGCGTGCCGACCTGGGTGCCGTCCTTGATCTGCTGGTAGTTCTGCGGCAGCGAGATGCCGCCGAAGCAGTGGGCGTTCGTGATGCCGGCGAGCTGCGCCTTCTCGAACAGACCGATCTGCCACTGGTCCGAGGACGGCGAGCAGAACTCGGTCTCCGGGTGCGCCTGGAGGTCCGACACGATCTTGCTCGCACCATCGGTGTCCATGATCGAGATGTCGACGGAACGGACCGTCGCGCCGGGCACGTGGTCGTTGATGTAGTCCGTGTAGCTCGCGAGCATGTCGACGGAGGCCACGATCTCGGGCGCCGGGTAGTAGACGAAGTTCGTCGCCGTGCCACAGGTCGCGACGATCGCAGCGGCGGCGATGATGCTGCCGTTGACGACCGAGGCGTCGGCCGTGCCGAAGGTCTCGTTGAGGCCGAAGTCGGTCGCGTTCGCGTTGCCCGCGTAGACGATCGCCGCGCCGTTGTCGGTGAGCGTCTTGAACTGGTCCTGCCAGAACGTCAGGTCGGTCGCGAAGGTGATGACCACATCCGGCTCGAGGGCGACGACGGAGTTCATGCCGGAGTTGATGCTCTGCGCATCGGCGCCGACGTTGACCGACTGGTACTGCGCGCCCGCGGCGGTCGCGGCCTGGCCGATGAAGTCGGCGAGCATCGCCGAGTACGGCGAGGCGTTGTCGAGGTAGACGACGAGCGTGTC
>DATMFB010000172.1:0-7032 GCA_035556395.1 Microbacteriaceae bacterium | reverse complement strand
GCTGCCGACGCCGACCGCGTGGACGAGCGACGTGCCCGTCGTGGACCTGAGCTCGGCCATCCCGACGATCACGATTCCGGACACCGCCGCCCCGACGGACCTCCTGCTCGCGGTGCTCGAGGAGGGCGACGGCGAGGTCGTGCCGAACCCCGCGACCGTCACGATCGACTACCTCGGCATGAGCTGGGAGACCGGCGAGGTCTTCGACAGCAGCTACGCGCGCGGGACGCCCGCGACGTTCCCGACGAACGGCGTCATCGAGGGCTTCGCCGCGGCGATCGTCGGCCAGCGGGTCGGCTCGACCGTGCTCGTCTCGATCCCGCCGTCGCTCGGCTACCCGGGCGCGGTCGACGAGTCCGACCCGACCTCGCCGACGGGCCGCACGCTCGTCTTCCTCATCCACATCGTCTCGTACGAGTAGGCGACCGCCAGCTCGCGCGCGCTAGCGTGATGGCATGCGCCGCGTCCTGATCCTCGGCAGCACCGGCTCGGTCGGCACGCAGGCGCTCGACGTGATCCGTGCGAATCCGGACCGGTTCCGGGTCGTCGGGCTCGCGGCGGGGCAGAACGCGACGCTCCTCGCCGAGCAGGCGGCCGAGTTCTCCGTCGCCTCGACCGCGCTCGGCGCCGAGGATGCGGTCCGGCTCGTCTGCGACACCGAGGCGGACGTCGTGCTGAACGCCATCACGGGCGCGGTCGGCCTCGCGCCGACGCTCGCGGTGCTCGCGACGAGGGCGACGCTCGCGCTCGCGAACAAGGAGTCGCTCATCATCGGGGGCGCGCTCGTCACCGATGCCGCGGCCCCGGGCCAGATCGTGCCGGTCGACTCGGAGCACAGCGCCATCGCGCAGGCGCTTCGGGCAGGCGATCGGGCGGAGGTGCGTCGCCTCGTCCTGACCGCCTCCGGTGGGCCGTTCCGCGGGCGCAGTCGCGAGTCGCTCGGCGACGTCACCCCGGCGGAGGCGCTCGCGCACCCGACCTGGGACATGGGCCGAGTCGTCACGACGAACTCCGCGACGCTCGTGAACAAGGGACTCGAGGTCATCGAGGCGCATCTGCTCTTCGGGGTGCCGTACGACCGGATCGACGTCGTCGTGCACCCGCAGTCGATCGTGCACTCGATGGTTGAGTTCGTCGACGGATCGACGATCGCGCAGGCCTCACCGCCCGACATGCGCCTCCCGATCTCGCTCGGCCTCGGCTGGCCGGAACGGGTGCCCGGCGTCGGCGCGCCGCTCGACTGGACGCGGGCGGCGCAGTGGACGTTCGAGCCCGTCGACGACACCGCGTTCCCGGCCCTCGCGCTCGCGAAGCGGGTCGGGGAGGCCGGCCGCACCTACCCGGCGGTGTTCAACGCGGCGAACGAGGTTGCGGTCGATGCATTCCACGACGGCGGGATCGCGTTCCTCGACATCGTCGAGACGATCGAGCGGGTGGTCGATGCGCATGCCCCCGACGCGGGCGCGCCGACACTCGAGTCGGTGCTCGCGGCCGACGCGTGGGCGCGCGACGAGGCGCGTCGCGCCCTCGCCTGACTACACGAACCCGAAGAGCGGCGGCAGCACGAGCGCGACGAACGCGGCCCAGAGGGAGTACGCCGGCAGCGTGCCCATGAGCCAGCGCTCGAGGGCCGCGATCGGCCGCCGGCCCGCGAGATGGAGCGCCGACAGGACTGCCGCGACCGCGAGGACCGCGAACAGCAGGAGGTTGAGCCCCGTCGCGGCCACGCGATTCGGCGTCCAGCCGTACTCGCCGATGCGCCCGACGAGGTCGGCGAGCACGAATGCGTCGAGGCCGAGCGCTCCGATGACTCCGATGAGTCCCGCGATGTCGAAGAACCGCGTCGCCCGGCCCTCGGAGCGCGCCGAGAGGTTGTAGAGGAGGAGCCCGAGCGCGAGGACCAGGATCGCGTCGAAGACGATCATGAGCTCGCGGTTGAAGGGCTGCGTCGCACCGAGCGCGAGGTAGACGGCGGCGCCGGCGACCGTGACGATCGCGAAGAGCGGGGTGAAGGTGCGCGCGAGGACGGGCGCGATGTTCTCGATGACGGACTGCTTGAGCTCGACGAGCCAGGCGGCGAAGGGGAACGCGATGACGGCGAGGGACAGGAGACCCCATTCGGCGAGCGGCGCCACCGCGTCGCGGGCGAGGGGCGCGAGGATCGCGGCGGTGAGCGCGAACAGCAGCTGGCCGCCGAGCGCGATGAGCACGTAGTAGACGAATCCCTCACCCGTGAAGCGCACGAGATCCATCCGGCGCGCGGTGCTGCGCCAGCCGGTCGCCGTGTCGGCGAGACCGACGAGCAGCCAGCAGGCGATCGGGGCGTGCAGCGCGGTCAGGAGGAGGCTCTGAGAGAGCAGTCCGCCGGCCGCATCCGGAGCGGCGAGCGGCATGAGGTTGATCGCGAGCGCGACGAGCACGAACGGGACGACGGTCGCGAGGACGATCGGCAGTCCCGGCCGTCGGCGTACGAGGAGCCACGCGGCGACCGCCGCGACGGGGATGAGCCCGGCGTTGCGCAGCAGCCAGGTCGGATCAGCGGGCCGGCCGAAGAGCGTGGTGGTTGGATCGTCCGCGAGGGTGCCGATCGAGAGCAGGCGGATGAGCTGGAGCACTGCGGCGGCCACGACGCCGATGAGCAGCGCCGAGACGATGCCGCTGCCGCGGGTCCGCTCGACCGGCTCCGCGCCCGCGACGAGCTGCTTCCACAGCCGAGCGCTGTTCGTGCGGGCGAACTCGCGGGAGATCGCGTCGATCGCGCCGAGCCGCCCCACGGCCACCAGGAACGCCTCGTCATCGTCCAGGCCGGCGTCGCGCAGCTCGTCGATGCGCTCGCGTAGATGCGATTCAAGCTCCTCGGCCTCCGCGGTGTCGATCGCGCGGGCGCGGTCGACGTACCCCCGCCACTCCGCGATCCGCGCCTCGAGCGCCGCGCCGGTCATCAGGCGCCTCCGAGCAGGGGCGAGGATCCGCCGCGTTCCCAAAGGCGATCGAGCGTCTGCGTGACCGCGGCCCACTGGCTGCGCTGCTCCGCGAGCTCGCGGCGCCCGGCCTCGGTGATCGCGTAGTACTTGCGGCGTCGGCCCTCGGGGGACGTGCCCCACTCGGCCGTGAGCAGGCCGAGTGCCTGGAGCCGGTGGAGGAGGGGGTAGAGCATGCCATCGCTCCACTCGAGCTCGCCGCCGGACAGCTCGCGCACACGGGCGAGGATCGCGTAGCCGTAGCTGCGTCCCTCGCCGAGGATCGCGAGCACGAGGGGCGTCGCGACCGCCGCGACAAGGTCCTTATCGATCCGCACCGCGTTCTCCTCCCGATACCTGCCAGAACTATACATTGCAGATCTAGGTATGGCGCGAAACTAGGGGATTCGGCGTACCGAGGGCTCAGCGGCGCCGATTCTCCTCGCTTCCGCCGAATCCCCTTAGGTCGCGAGCAGCCGGGCGTGGTTCGCGGCGTCGGTCACGCCCTCCGTGACGATGAAGAGGAGGGTGCTCGTCGGCCCGATCCGAAGCTCGTCGAGCCGGCCCGCGCGCGCGGCGGCGAGCACGCCGGCGACGCCGGCCATGCCCGACTCGCCCGCCTCGATCCCCTCGGCGGCGAGCGCCTGCGCGGCGGCCGGGAGCGCATCGTCCCCGATCGAGACGAACGAGTCCACGAGCCGGTCGAGGATCGGCCAGGCGAGCGGGGAGGGCAGGCCGCAGTTCAGCCCGGCCATCGCGGAGCCGTGCGGCGGCGGTGCCTCGGTGATCCGGCCCGCCCGCGCCGAGCGCAGGAGGCAGTCGGCCGCGGTCGGCTCGACGATGACGAAGCGGGTCCCGCGCTCCGCGAAATGCCGCACGCCGGCCGCCGGGTACGCCCCGACCCCGGCCTGCATGACGAGGTGCGTCGGCGCCGTGAACCCGGCGGCAGCGATCTGCTCGTCGATCTCGACGAACATCGTCGAGTACCCGTCGATGACATCCCGCGGCACGACCCGATAGCCCTCCCATGAGGTGTCCGAGACCACGAGCCGGTCGGGCGAGGCGAGTCCGGCCGCGCGGGCGACGGCCTCGTCGTAGCTGCCGTCGACGACCTCGACCTCGGCGCCCTCGGATGCGATCGCCTCGATGCGGGCCGACACGGTCGCGCCCGGGACGAGGATCCGGGCCTCGACGCCGAAGAGCTTCGCGGCCCTCGCGACGCCGCGGCCATGATTGCCGTCGGTCGCGGCGGCGAACGCCAGCTCGCGCGCGGGCTCGGCCTCGCGCAGCCGAGCGAGCGCGTCGCGGATCGCCGAGAACGTCATGGGGATGGTGGGATCGCCGCCGAGCCACTCGCGATGGATCGCCTTCGCCGCGGCCCAGGAGGCCCCGAGGATCTTGAACGCGGGCAGGCCCGCCCGCCAGGACTCGTCCTTGACGAGCACCCGGGCGACGCCGATCCGGGCCGCGAGGCCGGGGAGCTCGCGCAGCGCGGTCGGCGCGAACCCCGGAAGCCCGCGGTGGAACCCGAGCGGCTCGGTCGTGTCAGGGCCGAAGCCGGTCCCCGCGAAGGGCGCCGCTCGGACGGCGGCGGGGATCTCCCGCGAGAAGATGTCGATCTCCATGCGGTCCATACTCCACCCGGGGATAGCGCGTGCACAGCGTTCTCACGTCGGCCGGTCAGTGGCCGCCACTACGGTTGTCGCGGAGGAGGCACTGCCGTGGATATTGGGACCGTACTGCTGTACGTGCTCGGCATCGTCCTCGTCCTCATCGGTCTCGCGATCTCGATCGGACTCCACGAGCTCGGGCACCTCTGGCCGGCGAAGAAGTTCGGCGTATACGTCTCGAAGTACATGATCGGCTTCGGTCCGACGATCTGGTCGCGCAAGCGCGGCGAGACCGAGTACGGCATCAAGGCGCTCCCGCTCGGCGGCTACATCGCCATGGCGGGCATGTACCCGCCGCAGCATGCGGGCGAGCCGATGCGGGATTCGACCACGAGCTTCTTCGACGCGGCCGTCCAGGAGGCGCCGCCGAGCGAGGACCCGAAGCGGGCGTTCTACCTGCTGCCGGTCCGGAAGCGGATCGTCATCATGTTCGGCGGCCCGTTCATGAACCTGCTCATCGCGGTCGTCTGCTACGCGATCGTGCTCTGCGGCTTCGGCATCCCGCAGGTCACGAACCTCGTCGGATCCGTCTCGACCTGCATCATCCCGGTCGGCGAGGACCGCACGGAGTGCGCGCCGAGCGACCAGGCCGCGCCGGCCGTCGTGGCCGGGATCGAGCCCGGCGATCGCATCGTCGCGATCGACGGCGTCGCGACGAGCCAGTGGGTGGACGTCGCCGAGGCGATCAGGGTCCACCCCGACCAGCCGATCGAGATCCTCGTCGAGCGCGGCGGCGAGCAGCTCACGCTCAGCGCGCGGCCGCTCCTCTCGCAGAACTACGCGATCGGACCGGACGGCGACGTCGTCCTCGACGCGGCGGGTGAGCCGCAGATCGTCGATGTCGGTGTGCTCGGCATCCGACCCGCCACCGAGAACGTCCAGCAGTCGCCGCTCGCGGTCATCCCGGCAGTGGGGGACAACATCGCCGCCGTCGTCGGCGCGATCGCGACGCTCCCGGTGCGGGTCTGGGATCTCGGCGTCGCCATGTTCGGGGACGAGGAACGCGATCCGAACGGGCTCGTCGGCGTCGTCGGCATCGGGCGGCTCGCGGGTGAGATCACGAGCTACCAGGAGGCGAGTGTCGCGGATCGCGCGGCGTCGATCGTCGGCATCCTCGGCTCGCTCAACGTCGCGCTCTTCCTCTTCAACCTCATCCCGCTCATCCCGCTCGACGGCGGCCACATCTTCGGGGCGCTCTGGGAGGGGCTGCGCCGATGGTTCTCCCGGATCCGGAACAAGCCGGACCCCGGTCCGATCGACATCCAGAAGCTCGCGCCGCTCACGATGGTCGTGACGTTCCTGCTCATCGGCCTCGGTGCGTTCGTCATCCTCGCCGACATCATCAAGCCGATCTCCATCCTCTGAATCGCCTCGCGCCTACTCCCCGGGGAGTAGGCGCGGCGCCTCCCTCGCGCCGAGGTGCGACGAGGAGCGCGTCATTAGGATCGAGCCATGTCCGGGACCGCGTGGGACGGACCCCGCTTCCGCCCGCCGCCGGCGGTCGTGCTGCTCGTGCCGGTCATCCTGAGCCTGCTGGTGCAGGTCCCGGCGGCGATCGTCATCGCGATCGCGACCGATCAGGGTCTGGCGCTCGGGGCCGCCGAGGTCGCGATCGCCGCGATCGGCCCCATCGCGCTGCTCGCGGCGCGCCGCCTCCCGGGTCCGACGGTCGCGGTCGTCGCCGCGGCCGCGCTCGCCGACCTCCTGCTCGGGCCGGATGTCGGCCCGCCGTACGTCGCCCTCGCATTCGCCATCGTGCTCGCGGTCGCGCGCGGCGCGCTCGTCTGGGCCCTCGTCTCGGTCGGCATCGTGTGGCTCGCGGCGATCCTCGTCGCACCGTTCGCCGGGATCGTCTGGCCCCCGCCGAGGATCGCGCTGACGACGGCCGTGCTCGCGGTCTGCTTCGGCGTGGGGTGGTTTGCTCGGACGCGGCGCCAGCGCGCCGCCGCGTATCGCGAGGAGACGGCACGGCGGCGGCGCGACGCGGAGGAGGCCGAGCGACTGCGCGTCGCGAACGAGCTGCACGACGTCCTGGGCCACTCCCTCTCCCTCATCAACGTGCAGGCGGGCGTCGCGCTTCACCTGCTCGACCGCGACCCGGACCACGCGCGCGGGGCACTCGAGCACATCAAGGCCGCGAGTCGCTCGGCGCTCGACGAGGTACGGGGCGTCCTCGGCGTCCTGCGCAGCGATGCGCCCGACGATGCGCCGCTCGTGCCGCAGCAGGGCCTCGCCGACATCGAGCGCCTCGTCGACGGGGTGCGATCGGCCGGCCTCGACATCGCGCTCGAGGACCGGCTCGTGGCGGACGCCCGCGGCCCGGTGCCGTGGGCCGTCCAGGCCGCCGCCTATCGGATCGTGCAGGAGGCGCTCACCAACGTGCTGCGGCATGCCGCCGCGAG
>DATMFB010000171.1:0-9688 GCA_035556395.1 Microbacteriaceae bacterium | reverse complement strand
AGATCATCCCGGTCTCCTTCGTCGGGTACGGGTTCGGGGCGGGCGAAGGCGTCGGCGCCCCGAACGGTCAGGACTTCTCGGGCAGCGGCGGCGGGGGAGGCGGCGTCTCGATCCCTGTGGGCGCGTACCTCCGGCGCGGCGGGCGGCTCGTCTTCCGCCCGAACCCGATCGCGCTGCTCGCCTTCGGCCTGCCCGTCCTGACGGCGCTCGGCGTCGGCATCGCGGCGGTCGTCAGGGCCGCCCGCTAGGACATCCGCCGCAGCAGCTCCGTCGTGACGGCGGTGAGCCGTGCGAGGTACGGGCCGGCAGCGCCCGCCCACTGGCGCGCCACGCGGTCCACGAGTCCGAGGCGCAGCTGGATCCGGAAGCCCTGCTGCCAGGCATCGGGGTCGAGCTCGACGCCGGCGGCTCGGCCGAGCGCGAGCCGATGGCGCTCGACGGGCTCGCGCAGGGCGGCCTGCTCGGCGCCGGGCTGGAGGGTCGAGGCGAGCAGATCGACGAGGTCGCGCTGCGGCATGTCCCACCCGGCGTGCGCCCAGTCATAGGCGACCGGGGTGCGGTCGGCGCGGAAGCAGAGGTTGCGCACCGTGAAGTCGCCGTGGACGAGGGTGCGGGGGAGCGCGTCGCCCGGCGGATACCAGTCGCCGATCGTGTCGACGAGCCCGGACGCGAGCCGGTGCACCTCAGGGGTGACGATGCGCGGGAGGCGCCGTCGCCCAGCGTCGATGAAGCCGAGGAGCTGCGCTGCATCGGGCGCGCCCCGCTCCGCGGCGGGCGCCTGGCCGAGGCCGCTCGCGTGGATCGGCGCGAGCGCGTCGATCATCCGCCAGCGCATCGGCGGGTGCCAGGCGGCGACGTCGTCGGCCGTGTCCTGCAGGATCGCGTTCTGGATCCGCTCGATGACGAGCAGCGTCTCCTCGTCGGCGATGTGCGCGCCGTAGAACGCCGGGAGGAGGCCATGCGTCGCCGCAGGACCCGAGAAGCGCCGGTAGACATCGACCTCGCGCGCGTCGCGGCCCGCCTTGACGACGACGGGCAGCACGCGCTCGACGGCGCCCGGCGCGTCCGTGATCGTCAGATCGAGCGCGGCCACGCCCTCGAACGGCTCGTCGCGCCGCTGGGCGGTCGCGAAGGTGTCGCCCGCGCGGATCGTCATGAGCTCGAGCGACGATGCGTCGAGGCCATCGCGCAGCGCCGCCTGGATGCGCGCGGGCAGTTCGGCTGGACGAACCATGCCTCGACCCTAGGGGAGGGCGAGTAACCTTGAGCTGTGACGATCACCGAAGCGCAGAATGCCGGCGGCTCGGCCGCGGCGACGACGAACCTCCCGCACTGGATCGGCGGCAAGCCGGTCGACGGGACCTCCGGGCGCACTGCGCCGGTCTACGATCCGGCCCTCGGCGTCGTCACGAAGCGCGTCCCGCTGGCGAGCCCCGAGGAGGTCGACGCGGCCGTCGCATCGGCGAAGGCGGCGTTCCCCGAGTGGAGCGGGCTGTCGATCACGAAGCGCCTCGCCGTGCTCTTCAACTTCCGCGAGCTGCTCAACGCCCGCAAGGCCGAGCTCGCCGAGATCCTCACCTCCGAGCACGGCAAGGTCCTCTCCGACGCCGCGGGCGAGATCGCGCGAGGGCTCGAGGTCGTCGAGTTCGCGCTGTCGTTCCCGCACCTGACGAAGGGCGAGTTCAGCCAGAACGTCTCGACCGGGGTCGACGTGTACTCGGTGCGCGAGCCGCTCGGCGTCGTCGGCATCATCTCGCCGTTCAACTTCCCGGCGATGGTGCCGATGTGGTTCTTCCCCATCGCGCTCGCCGCGGGCAACACGGTCGTGCTGAAGCCCTCGGAGAAGGACCCCTCCGCGGCGAACTGGATGGCCGCCCTGCTGACCGAGGCCGGTCTGCCCGACGGCGCGTTCACCGTCCTGCACGGCGACAAGGTCGCCGTCGACGGGCTCCTCGAGCACCCCGACGTGCGGTCGATCTCGTTCGTCGGCTCGACGCCGATCGCGCGCTACATCTACTCGACCGCAGCCGCGCACGGCAAGCGCGTCCAGGCGCTCGGCGGGGCGAAGAACCACATGCTCGTCCTGCCGGACGCCGACCTCGACCTCGCGGCCGACGCGGCGGTCAACGCGGGCTTCGGCTCGGCCGGCGAGCGCTGCATGGCGATCTCCGCGCTCGTCGTCGTCGACACCATCGCGGACGAGCTCGTCGCCAAGATCCAGGAGCGCGTCGCGACGCTGCGCACGGGCGACGGCCGCAAGAACTGCGACATGGGCCCGCTCGTGACGCGCGAGCACCGCGACAAGGTCGCCTCGTACATCGACGTCGCGATCGCGGACGGCGCCGAGGTCGTCACGGACGGCCGCGACGTGAACCCCGACGGCGACGCGAACGGCTTCTGGCTCGGTCCGACGCTCATCGACAAGGTGCCGACGACGTCGAAGGTCTACGAGGACGAGATCTTCGGCCCGGTGCTCGCGGTCATCCGCGTGCACTCGTATGAGGAGGGCGTCGCCCTCATCAACGCCTCGCCCTACGGCAACGGCACCGCGATCTTCACGAACGACGGCGGGGCCGCGCGACGCTTCCAGCAGGAGGTGACGGTCGGCATGATCGGCATCAACGTGCCGATCCCGGTGCCGGTCGCCTACTACTCATTCGGCGGCTGGAAGGACTCGCTCTTCGGCGACGCGAAGGCGTACGGCGAGAACGGCTTCCGCTTCTTCACGAACGAGAAGGCGATCACGAGCCGCTGGCTCGACCCCTCGCACGGCGGCCTCAACCTGGGCTTCCCGCAAAACGCCTAAGCGTCGTCGTCCTCGTCCTCGAGGCTCGCGAGCAGCTGGAGCTGCGCCTGCGGCTCGTCGATCGTGATGAGCTGATCGGCGCTGGAGAGCGAGCGCAGCTCGATGACGTACTCGTCGACGACCCGCCGCTGCTCCTCGAGGATCGCGAGCCGCAGCTCGGCATCCGCGAGCATCTTCGAGGAGTGCTCGTTCGTGCGGATCGCGATCTGGTCGGCGCGGCTGCGGGCCCTGGCGAGCAGGTCCTTCGCGTGCTCACGCGCGGATGAGAGCAGCCGGCCGGCCTCGCCCTTGGCGCGCTCGAGGTGGTCCTCGGCCTCCGTGTTGAGCGCGTTCGCGCGCCCGGTCACGTCGGCCAGCATCTGGTCGGCCTCCTCCGTGCGCCGGCTCACGTGGCGGCTCGCCTCCTCGTGGATCGCGAGCCGGTCCTGCTCGGCCTGCTCCTGGAGGACCTTGATCTCGCTCTTCGCCCGGAGCGCATCGCGTTCGGCGATCTGCCGGAGCAGCGCCACCTCGGCCTTCGCGTCCTCGGTCTCCTGGTGGATCTGGGTGCGGACGTCGGCGGCGTAGCGCTCGGCGTCCGCGCGGATCGAGGCGGCCTTGAACTCGGCGCTGTCGAGCGCGCTCTTCGCCTCGACGAGCAGCGCGTCGGCGCGGTTCTCGATCTCGGCGGCCTTGCGCTCGGCGCGGCTGATCGTCTCGGCCGACTTCTGGTCGGCCTCCTGGAGCAGCGCCTCGGCGGCCTGCGTGGAGGCCCGACGGAGCTCCTCGGTCTCGGCCTTCGCGCCGTCGCGCAGCGCCTTCGACTCCGCGGAGGCCTCGCGGATCATCTTCGCCGCCTGCTCCTCGGCGAGGCGCAGCGTCTGCTCGAACGCGGAGCCGAGGTCGGCGAACGACGGCTTCGCCCGCGCCCGCTGGACCGCGCTGCGCGCCTCATCGAGCTCGCGCTGCAGGCGCTCGATCGTCTTGGAGTCCTTCGACCGCTCGGACTCCAGCCCGTCGAGCTGCGAGCGGATGTCGGAGATGGCGCGATCGACGTCCGCGGTCTCGTAGCCGCCCTTGCGTGCGACACGGAACGAAAGCACGTCTCCCATTGGCCCTCCGAGCGCCTAGAACGCGGGGCGCCGACCCACGCGAATGCTCGTCATCCTATCGGCTCAGGCGCTTCGCCGGGGCTCCAGGATGCGCTGGACGGCACCGGCGACGCGTTCGGCGCCGCGCGTGCGGATGCCCCACGCCCCGACGCCGGCCGCGAGCACCGCGAGACCGACCGCCGCATCCTCGAGTCGGGCCGCGGAATCGTCGGATGACATCGAGGCGAGCAGCTCGTCGCGCGCGTCGATGAGGATGGGGTAGCCGAGGGCCTTGATGCGGTCGAGGTGATTGAGCATCCGCCATGGATCGCTCGCGGTCGCCGAGAGTCCCGCGCTCGCGTTCAGCACGATGCGGTCGGAATGCACCCCTGCCTCGAGGAGCGCCGCGAGGTTGCGGACGAGTCCCTCGTTGTAGGCGTCGATGCCGCGCTCGGCGACCAAGCGCGGCGACCACGGACCGATGATCCAGCCCGCGAGCGACGGGCGGCGCGCGACGCTGAACATCTCAGGATCGGCCGTCGTGCCGGACGGGTCGATGATCCAGCGCACGCCGTGGGCGAGGGCGATCCGGGCGACCGAGGCGTCGGTCGTCGTGACCGAGGCCGGGATTCCCGCCTCGCCGAGGCCGCGCACGAGGAGGGCGACGGCGTCCTCGTCGATGCCGGCGAAGGGTCCTCCCGGCAGCATGTCGAGGTCGACGATGTCCGCGCCGCGACCGTGGAACGCGATCGCCTGGCGGATCGTCGCGGAGAGGTCGAGGTCGCTCGAGGACGGCACCAGAATGCCGATGACCCGAGTTCCCCGCTGGACGTCCATGTCGGGGCCGAGCCTATCTGCGCGAAGACGCGCCCGGCAGTCCCACGAAGGGTGACAGCCGGGTCTACCATCACCAGGTGGCCCCGCGTCGATCCGGCCGCGTGCTCGCACTCCGGCACGCGATCCAACCGACCCGAATCGTGGCGATCGGCTTCCTCGGCGCGATCGTCGTCGGCGCGCTGCTCCTCGCCCTCCCGATCTCGAAAGCGGGCCCCGGGGGCGCCTCCTGGAACGAGGCGCTCTTCACCGCCGTCTCGAGCGTGTCCATCACCGGGCTGACGGTCACGGACACCTCGACGTACTGGACCGGGTTCGGGCAGGTCGTCATCATCGTCCTCGTCCAGCTCGGCGGCCTCGGGATCATGACGTTCGCGACGTTCGTCGGACTGCTCGTCGTGCGCAAGATCTCGCTGAGCGCCCGGCTCACCTCGGCGACGGAGAACCGGTCGCTCGGGATCACGGATGCGAAGTCCATCATCCGCGCCGTCGTCGCGCTCTCATTCCTCATCGAGGCGGTCGTCGCGATCGTGCTCGCGCTCCAGTTCGGCATCGCCTACGGCAGGCAGCCGCTCGAGGCGATCTGGCTCGGCGTCTTCCACTCGATCTCCGCGTTCAACAACGCCGGCTTCAGCCTGTTCGACCCGAGCATGACGCAGTTCGTCTCGGATCCGGTCATCAACTTCGCGCTCGCGGGGGCGACCATCCTCGGCGGGCTCGGCTTCCCGGTGCTCATGCAGCTGAGGAAGCACCTGTGGACGCCGCGGCTGTGGAGCATGAACACGCGGCTCGTCCTCGCGATCAGCGGCGCGCTCCTCGTCGCCGGTTGGCTCTTCATCACGGCGATCGAATGGGCGAACCCGCGCACGCTCGGCGGGCTCGACCCGTGGTCGCGCATCCTCGCCGGCTTCTTCCAGTCGGTGCAGACGAGGACGAGCGGCTTCAACACGGTCGACATCGGCGCGATGCAGGACGAGACCCTGTTCGGGATGTCGGTCCTGATGTTCATCGGCGGCGGCCCGGCCGGCACGTCCGGCGGCATCAAGGTCACGACGTTCGGAGTGCTGTTCTTCATCCTCCTCGCGGAGATCCGCGGCGACACCGCGGTCAACGTGTTCGGGAAGCGGCTCTCGCGCGCGGTGCACCGGGAGGCGATCACGGTCGTGCTCCTCGCCGTCGCGTTCGTCGCTGCCTCGACGGTCGCGCTCCTGATCATGACGGGGGACTCGCTCACCCCGGTGCTCTTCGAGGCGGTGTCCGCGTTCGCGACGACCGGCCTGTCGACCGGGATCACCCCGACGCTCGATTGGCCCGCGCAGATGCTGCTGTGCCTCCTGATGATCGTCGGCCGCATCGGCACGATCACGCTCGCGTCCTCGCTCGCGCTGCGAACGCGGACCATCATGTATCAGTACCCGAAGGAGAGGCCCGTCATTGGCTAATCGCAGACAGCGCATCCCGCACTACACCGGGCCGGCGACGACGGTCGCGGTCATCGGGCTCGGGCGATTCGGCTCAGCCCTCGCACTCGAGCTCATGGACGCCGGCGTCGAAGTGCTCGGCATCGAGTACACGGAGGAGATCGTGCAGAGCCTCAACGGCCAGCTCTCCCGCGTCGTCCAGGCCGACTCGACGAAGCAGGACGTCCTCGACCAGCTCGAGGTCGCCGACTTCGATCGCGTCGTCGTCGCGATCGGCAGCGACATCGAGGCGAGCATCCTCACGACGTCGCTCCTGCTCCAGGCCGGCGTCAAGGAGCTCTGGGCCAAGGCGGTCTCCGAGCCGCACGCTCGCATCCTCGAGCAGCTCGGGGTCGCGCACGTCGTGCGGCCGGAGCGCGACATGGGCCGCCGTGTCGCGCATCTCGTCCGCGGCTCGATGCAGGACTTCCTCGAGATCGGCGACGACTTCTCCCTCGTCAAGATGAAGCCGCCGGTGCCGCTCACGGGCGAGCCGCTCGGCACGCTCGAGATCCGCTCCCGCTACGGCGTGACGATCGCCGCGGTCAAGCCGCCCGATGAGCGCTGGACCTATGCGACGGCCGATACGGTGCTGGGCCCGAGGGACGCGATCCTCGTCACCGGGTCGACGGAGCGCGTCGAGCGCTTCGCGCAGCTCCAGTGACGTCGATCTCGACCACCGCTGCGGGCCGCGCCTAGGCTCGCAGCCATGAGCACGCTCGAACGCCATCCGCAGGAGCTCGATCTCCTGGGCGCCGGCCTGCCCGGCGCCGTCGCGCGCATCGTGCCCGAGCGGGTTGTGCCGCTCGGCGGCCCGCGCGGCATGGAGGTCACGCGGACGATCCCGGAGCGCTCGCTGCCGACGATCGGGGCTTGGTGCTTCCTCGACCAGGCCGGCCCGGCCCCGTACGTCTCGCACCTCCTCCCGCACCCGCACATCGGCCTCCAGACGGTCTCCTGGCTCATCGAGGGGACGATCATGCACCGCGACACCGTCGGGAGCGTCGCGGAGATCCGTCCCGGGCAGCTCAACCTGATGACCTCGGGGCGCGGCATCGCGCACTCCGAGTTCACGCTCGGCGACGAGCCGGCGCCCCTGCATCTGCTGCAGCTCTGGATCGCGCTGCCGGAGGAGTCGCGCTGGCAGGCGCCCCACTTCGAGCAGCACTCCGACCTGCCCGTCGCCTCGGGCGACTGCTGGTCGGCGACGGTGCTGATGGGCGAGTTCGACGGCGCGGTGTCGCCCGCCGCGACCTACTCGCCGCTCGTCGGCGCCGAGGTCCGCGTCGAGCCGTTCGGCCAGGCGCGGCTGCCCCTGCGCCCCGACTTCGAGCACGGCGTGCTCGCGGCCGTGGGCGAGGTCGTCGTCGAGGGGACCTCGCTCGGCAGCGGTCCGCTTCTCTACCTCGGGGCTGACCGCGAGACCCTGACGATCCAGGCCGGTGCCGAGGGCGCGGTCGTGCTGCTCCTCGGCGGACGCCCGCTCGGCGAGGACCTCGTGATGTGGTGGAACTTCGTCGGTCGGACCCACGAGGAGATCGCGGAGGCGCGCGAGGACTGGGAGGCCGGCGCGGACCGGTTCGGCCCGCCGATCGCGCACCACGAGGGGGCGCGAATCCCCGCGCCGCCGCTGCCCACGGTGCGCCTCACCCCGCGCCGACGACGACCCCCGGAGGTCCCGCAATGATTCCGTTCGCTGAGCGAGCCGCAGGCGATTCGAAGCGTCGCAGTCGAGCCCTTCGGCTCGCTGTGCTCGCTCAGGGCGCGGTCGTGCTCGCCCTCGCCGGCTGCGCCGCCGCGGCGCCCATCGCCGCGAAGGACATCGCCACGGGCGCGTACCCGAGCTCGGTCGAGGTGAGCGTCGCCGACTCCGAGGGCGTCCAGGTGGTCGTCCGCGAGATCACCATCCAGCCCGGCGCGGGTACGGGGGAGCACTGCCACCACGGGCAGCTCGTCGGGGTCGTCCGGCAGGGCGTGCTCACCCACTACGCGCCGATCTATCCGAGCGGTGTCCACCAGTACGTCGCCGGCGACGCGATCATCGAGGGCGCCGACTACATCCACGAGGGCGTCAACGAGGGCACCGAGCCGGTCATCCTCGACGTGACGTACCTGATCCAGCAGGGCGAGCCGCTCGCGGAGACCGATCTGACGAGGTGCGACGCGGAATAGTCACCGGCTCGAGGTCGCACGCGGAAATCATTCCGCTCGGTAGGCTCTTTCCGTGTCCGTGCGCAGCGCCCTCCTGGCGATCCTGACCATTGGCCCGGCGTACGGCCTCCAGCTCGCGAACGAGTTCCGGCGCCGCACGGGCGGGGCCGAGGACGTCGTCGATGCGCAGATGTACATGACGCTCAAGCGGATGCACCGCGACGGCGTCATCGCGCCGCTGCCGAAGGACTCGTCCGGCAAGGTCCCGTACGAGCTCACTGAGCAGGGGCGCGCCGAGGCGGAGGAGTGGCTCGCCGCGCCCGTCCCGCAGGACGCGCCTGGCGCCCGCGACGAGCTCGCGCTCAAGGTGACGCTCGCGGCGACCCTCCAGGGCGCCGACCTGCGCTCGCTCATCAACGCGCAGTCGGCGCTCGCCCGCGGGGAGCTCGCGAGGGCGCTCGCCGAGGCGCCCGACGATCTGCTCGCCGACGTCGTGCTCGCGCGCCGCCGGGGATCGCTCCAGGCGGAGCTCGAGTGGCTCGCCGCCGCGAGGACCCGGCTCAGTCAGGTCGTGCCGTTCGGGTTCGCGCCGCCGCCGAAGCGGGGCCGCAAGGCGAGGCCCGCCACGCCGGAATGACACGCTTGTAATCCTCGGTCCGTCGTCGCATACTGGGTGCGCAACCGAATAGTCGTCACGAACGCCATTCATGCCATCCCACGGGTCGGAGGGGAAGCCGCACCCGCCGGGGACGCGGCTTCGAATGGAGGAGATCGTGGCTCGTTCGGCGTCCTATGGACCCGTCTCGCACGGCGTGCTGTACGTGCATTCCGCGCCGAAGGCACTGTGCCCGCACATCGAGTGGGCGACCGGTCGCGCCCTCGACCTCGCCGTCAACTTCGCCTGGCGCGAGCAGCCGCTCATGCCCGGTGCCCAGCGCGCCGTCTACGTCTGGGAGGGCGCGCCGGGAACCGGAGCGGCCATCTCGTCCGCGCTGCGCGGCTGGGAGCACCTGCGCTACGAGGTCACCGAGGACGCCGGCCACGGGCACGACGGCGGACGGTGGATGCACACGCCCGACCTCGGCGTCTTCCATGCCCAGACGGACACCGCGGGCAACATGGTCATCCCGGAGGATCGCGTGCGCTACGCCCTCGAGTCGGCCGGCGCGAACGCGTTCGAGCTGCACCGCGAGCTGCGCATCGCGCTCGGCCAGGCCTGGGACGACGAGCTCGAGGCCTTCCGCCACGCGCACGCCGACGCGCCCGTGGTCTGGCTGCACAAGGTCGGCTGACCCTTCGACTCGCTCCGCTCGCTCAGGGAGCCGCAAGGAGGTCGCTCGGCTCGCTCAGGGAGCCGCAAGGAGGTC
>DATMFB010000170.1:0-5040 GCA_035556395.1 Microbacteriaceae bacterium | reverse complement strand
GGCGTTCTCGTCGCTCGCCTCGCACCACGCGTAGAGCTCGTCGACCGCGGCCTCGTGCTGCTCGATCGTCTCGGTGAACCGAGTCTCACCCGTCGCGAGGTTGACCGTCACGAAGAAGATCCACGGGCCGTCCGCGGGGTGCGCGACGGCGTCGAGCGCCGCCTGGCCGGGCATGCCGATGGGTCCCGGCGGCAGGCCGGCGACCGCCCGCGTGTTGTACGGGTTCGTCGTGTCGTCGATGTCCGACTGGTTGATGAAGACCGAGCCGCAGGTGTCCGGCGCGGGCCGGCCCTGGGTCGGACCCCACACGCAGGTGCCGTACGTCGTCGTCGCGTCGGACTCGAGCATGATGCCCTGGTCGATGCGGTTCTGGAAGACGCGGGCGATCTTCGGCGGGTCATCGGGGTTCGGCCCCGACTCGCCCTGCACGATCGACGCGAGCGTCAGGAACGCGTTGCGGTTCTCCGGGGCCACGCCGAGCGCATCCAGCCGGGTGAACGTCTCGGCGACGAGCCGCTGGAGCAGCCCGACCGCCGTCTCCGTGCCGTCGAGGTCGTAGGAGGCCGGGAAGAGGTAGCCCTCGAGACTCACGGCGTCCGCCGGCAGGCCGTACTGACCGAGGTCGGCTGCTGCAGCGGTGAACTCCTCGAGCGGCAGCCCCGTCTGACCCGCGAGGATCGCGAGCGTGTCGGGCAGGGTCGAGCCCTCCGGGATGATGACGCGGTTCGCGATGCGGTTCGCGGGGTCGAGCAGCGCGTCGAGCGCGGCACGCGCGCTCATCTCGCGCTCGAGCCGGTAGTTTCCGGGCAGGAACGTCGGCTCCTCGCCAGTCTCGCCGAGCTCCAGCAGCAGGTCGTGGAACGCGTCGAAGGTCCTCGTGACACCCGCGGCGTGCAGCGAGATCGCGACATCGTCGCCGAAGTCGCCGGGGAGGATCGTGACGATGGCCTCCTCGCCGTTGCCCGTGCCCTCGTAGTCGTTCGGGATCTCCCATCCGAGGAGCTCGCGCACCTTCTCCTCGACGGCGCTCGGCACCTGGAAGCCGAGGATGTTCCAGCCGGGCTCCTTGATGTGCGTGAAGAGGTACACGCCGACGTAGCCGATCAGCAGGACGATGACCATGAGCGGCACCGCCCAGAAGAGCCACCAGGGTCGCCGCTTGGGACCCTCATCGGTCGGGGGTTCGAGGCGGATCGGGAAGCCACGTCCGCTGAGCTGACGCGGGGCGGAGGCGACGAGCAGCGGCTCCTGCGCTACGGCGCCTGCTTGCTGCTCGATGTGCGGCGCGGTCGAGAGCGCCGCGAGCTCGGCATCGGCGACCGGCTCGTCGTCGGGCGCCTCAGTGGCAGCGATGGGGTCCTGGACGTGCAGCTCCTCGACGATGAACTCGTCGGTGATCGGCGACTCGGTCGCCGCCGCGTCGTCCGAGTCGATGGGCTCGACGGACTCTGGTTCGAAGTCCGGACCGGCGTCCGAGTCGAGCGTCGGCTCGTGCGGCTCGACGGGAACGAACGGCACGAAGCCCTCCGGTTCGCCGGCCGGCGCTTCGTCGCCGCCCTCCGGGGTCTCCTGTGCCGGACCCGCGGGCGCGGCCGCCGCGGGCTCTGCGGATGACTCGCTCTCAGGCTGCGCCGCAGGCGCGGCCGGCTCGGATGCCGCGACGCCGACCGCGCCCGTGTCGCCTGCGCGCTGGCGTTCTCGCAGCTCGCGCCGAGTCGTGGGCGGGAGGAGCGCGGGATGCGAGTCGAGGCCCTCGGTCCGCGAGTCCGACGCGGCGGGCGGCGGCGGGGTCGAGGGCGTCAGCGGCTCGACGGGCGCGGTCGCCGCCTCGATGAACGCGGCATTGAGCGCGGCGGAGGGATCGACAGGACGCAGCGCGTCCGCGGAGGACTCCGAAGGTGTCTCCTGCTGCGCCGGCTCACGAGGCTCCTCGTCGCCGAGCGCGCCGAAGAGATCGTCGAGCCCCCCGTCCTTCTCCATGCGTCTCCTGATCTCAGCGGTCGTGCGCGTCGGGCACGTCAACGCCCGGGCGCGTACCGGTCTGCCGCTCCGAGTCGAGCGCGTGTTCCAGCATGATAGCCGCGGCGGCCTGGTCGACCACGGCGCGCGCACGACGCGCATCTTTCCCCGTCGCGCGCAGTCGTTCCTGCGCGGTCACGGTGGTCAGGCGCTCGTCGACCAGCCGGACGAGGCCCTGCAGCCGCGCATCGAGCGCGACGGCGAACGCGATGGCGTCCTCGGTCGACGCGGTCGTGCGGCCCGAGAGCGCGGCGGGTCGTCCGACATAGACGTCGATCGCCTCATGCTCGTGGGCGAGCGCGACGAGCCGGTCGAGATCGCCGTCGCCGCGTGGGACGGTCTCCAGCGGCGACGCGAGGATGCCCTGCGGGTCGCTCTTCGCGACGCCGATCCGGACTGTGCCGACGTCGACGCCGAGCCGGGTCCCGTGCCTCATGCGCTGCGGAGCGCCGCCGCGACGGCGTCGAGTGCCGCCGGGATCGAGGCCGCGTCGGAGCCGCCGCCCTGCGCGAGGTCGTCCTTGCCGCCGCCCCCGCCGCCGAGCACCGCGGCGGCAGCCTTGGCGAGCGATCCCGCCTTCGCCCCCGCATCGCGTGCCGCCGGCGTCGTCGCGACGATGACGGCGGGCTTGCCGTCGGCCGTCCCCGCGATCGCGACGACCGCCGCCTGTGCGGCGAGCCGTTCCCGGACGCTCGTCGCGAGGGTGCGCAGGTCGTCCGCGGAGCCGACAGGTCCCACGTGCTGCGCGACCAGCGTGACGGCGCCGACCGCTGCCGCGGAGTCGACGAGTGCCGGCACGCGCTCGGCGAGCGCTCGTGACTCGAACTGCGCGATCCGCTTCTCGGCGGCCCGGAGCTGCTCGGAGAGGCCCGCGATGCGCTCGACGAGCTGCTCGCGCGGGGTCTTCAGCTCGGCGGTCAAGCGGCCGACGATCTCGCGCTCTGCCTGGAAGGCGGCGAGCGCGTCGGCACCGACGAGCGCCTCCACGCGGCGCGCGGACGAGCCGACGGACGACTCTCCGATGAGGTCGATGAGGCCGATGTCGGAGGAGCGCGCGACGTGCGTGCCCGCACACAGCTCGAGCGACCAGTCGGTGTCGCCGATGCGCACGACGCGCACGGTGTCGCCGTACTTCTCACCGAACAGCGCCATCGCGCCCTCGGACCGGGCCTGCTCGATCGGCAGGATCCGGGTCGTGACGTCGAGATCGTCCTGGATCGCGCGGTTCGCGACGTCCTCGATCTCGGAGCGGGTCTCCGCGGACAGCGCCTGGCTCCAGCTGAAGTCGAGTCGCAGATAGCCCGACTTGTTGTACGAGCCCGCTTGGTGCGCGTCGTGGCCGAGGATCTGGCGCAGCGCCGCGTGCACGAGGTGCGTCGCCGAGTGCGCGCGGTTCGCGCCGCGCCGGTAGGCCTCGTCGACGATCGTCGTGGCGGTGTCCCCGACCGCCACCTCGCCGACGCGGACCTGCGCGGTGTGCGCGATGAGGCCGGGGACCGGTTTCTGCACGTCGATGACGTCGAGTTCGTAGCCGGGGCCGACGATCACGCCCCCATCGGCGTCCTGGCCGCCCGACTCCGCGTAGAGCGAGGTCTCACTGAGGATGACCTCGACGGTCTCCCCCGCCTTCGCCGAGGTGACCGACTGGCCGTCGCGGATGAGGCCGAGGATGCGCGACTCCGCCGTGAGCTGGTCGTAGCCGAGAAAGGCGGTCTCGCCGCTCGCCCGGAACGCGGAGTACACGGAGACGTCCGCGAGCTGCCGCTTCTTCGCCTTCGCGTCGGCCTTGGCGGCCTGGCGCTGGCGTTCCATCAGGGTGTCGAAGCCGGCCCGATCGATCGACAGCCCGGCTTCCTCGGCGATCTCGACCGTGAGGTCGATCGGGAAGCCGTACGTGTCGTGCAGCTGGAACGCGGTGTCGCTCGGCAGCTGCGCGGCGCCGGCCGACTTGGTCCGCGCGATCGCCGTGTCGAGAATCGTCGTCCCCGAGGCGAGCGACTTGAGGAACGCCTCCTCCTCGGCGAGGGCGAGCCGCTCGATGCGGTGGTAGTCCGTCTCGACCTCGGGATACGCCGCCTTCATCGCATCGCGGGAGGCCGCGAACAGCTCGCGGAATGTCGGCTCCTCGACGCCGAGGAGGCGCATCGAGCGGATCGAGCGCCGCAGCAGGCGACGCAGGATGTAGCTGCCGCCCTCATTGCCCGGCGTGACGCCGTCGGCCATGAGCATGAGTCCGCTGCGGATGTGGTCCGCGATGACGCGGAAGCGGACATCGTCCTCGTGATCGGCGCCGTAGCGACGACCGGAGAGCTCGGCGGCGCGGTCGAGGACTGGGCGCACCTGGTCGATCTCGTACATGTTCTCGACGCCCTGCTTGATGAACGCGACGCGCTCGAGCCCCATGCCGGTGTCGATGTTCTTCTTCGGGAGCTCGCCGAGGATGTCGAAGTCCGTCTTCGAACGGACATTGTCGATCTGGTACTGCATGAAGACGAGGTTCCAGATCTCGGTGTACCTCGTGTCGTCGACTGCGGGGCCGCCCTCGGGACCGTACGCCGGACCCCGGTCGAAGTAGATCTCGGAGCAGGGGCCCGCGGGCCCCGGGTGCCCGGTCGACCAGTAGTTGTCGGCCTTGCCCATCCGCTGGATCCGGTGCTCCGGCAGGCCGGCGATGCGCTTCCAGAGCTCGATCGCCTCGTCGTCGTCCTCGTAGACGGTGACCCACAGGTCGCGCTCCGCGAAGCCGAGCCCGCCGTCCGCCTCAGGCGCCGTGAGCAGCTCCCAGGCGTACTCGATCGCGCCTGCCTTGAAGTAGTCGCCGAACGAGAAGTTGCCGTTCATCTGGAAGAACGTGCCGTGCCGGGCCGTCTTCCCGACCTCTTCGATGTCGTTCGTCCGGATGCACTTCTGCACGCTCGTCGCGCGCGGGTACGGTGCGGGGACGAGTCCCGTGAGATACGGGATGAACGGGACCATGCCGGCGATCGTGAACATCACGGTCGGGTCATCGCTCACGAGCGA
>DATMFB010000169.1:0-7569 GCA_035556395.1 Microbacteriaceae bacterium | reverse complement strand
CCGCCGCTTCATGCGCCTCGGCGAGTCCGACATGAAGGCGCTGCGCTACGCCATCATCATGGCCGACCAGGGCCGCCACGTGACCGCGCGCGACCTCGCCGAGCACCTGTCCATTTCCAGCGCCTCCGTCACCAAGCTCCTGGACCGCCTCGAAGCCGGCGGCCACATCCGCCGCACGCCCCACCCGACGGACCGGCGCGCGCTCGCGATCGTCGTCGCGGAGGAGACCCGCGAGGCCGCCGAGGCCACGGTCGGCCGTGAGCACGCCCGCCGCTTCCGAGCCGCCGCCGCGCTGACACCCGACGAGCGTGACATCGTCATCCGCTTCCTCGGCGCACTCAGCGACACGAGCGAAGCGGGCTGGGTCGGGCCGACGTCCTGAGTCAGCCGCTCGACCGGCAGCCGCCGGACGGGCAGCTCAGTCGAGCGGCCGACGGTAGGAGAGGTCGTCCCGATCCCACGTACCGCCGTCGTAGACGTCGAGCAGTCGTATCGCGCGGGCGCGAGTGAGCGGCATCTCCCCGGACCAGTCGAGCAGCAGCACCCGGCGTGCGATGCGCCAATCCCCGTCGCGGCGCTCGAAGCGATCGATGTAGCGGCCGCCGAGCACGTCGTTGCCCGTCTCGTCCTCCCGCCGCTGCACGACGAACACATACGTCTCCGTGTGGCAGGTGTCGCCGTCGAAGTCGAACGTCGTGTTGCCGAGATAGTGATTGTGCGCCAGCCAGCGCTTCGCGTGCTCGCGATTGCCCCACTCGGCGAGCTCCTCCGGACTGCCCTGGAATCGCCCGTGCGTGTCGACCGCATCCGGGTGGAATGCGGAGACGACGACGTCGGTGTCATGACGGTCGAGTCCCCGGCTGTATCGGATCAGGGCATCGCGGATGCTCTCGCGATCCAGCAGCCGCTGGATCGCCGCGTCATCGATGGTCATGGTCGAACTCCTTACCTCGTCGCAGCGGGGCTGATCGCCACGCTGCCCGAGTAGATGGGCATCCCGGGTGTCGCGACCGGCAGGCGCAGTAGCCGCCCGGCGCCCCAGTACGCGTGCTCCAGCGCGTTCCTCGCCTCCGGGCCGTCGTCCGTGAGGAAGAGTTCGGCGCCGCGAAACGCGCAGTTGGTGACGACGGTGCCGCCGAGGTCGACGAACTCGGCACCGCCGCGCTCCGGATGCGCGATGTGAAACCCGCCGGAGTAGAGGGTGGAGACATAGATGGTGCCATCCGCAGCGATCGCCATCCCGTCCGGGATGCTCCCCGGCTCGAACTCGTGGAGGGTCTCGATGCGGCCGGCCGCATCCATTCGCCGCATGAGCCGGGAGAAGGACTCCACCCACACGAGTCGCCCGTCGGCATCGATCGCCAGCCCGTTGGGATAGCCGTGGCCCGCCTCCACGACGGTCTCGGCCCGGCCATCCGGGCGCAACAGGTAGATGTAGCCCGGCTCCGGGTCCTCGGGTTCCCACGGTCCCGGGTCCGTGAAGTAGAGACCCTTCGGGCCGAAGGCCAGGTCATTGGGACGGTCGAGGCTCCGCCCGTCGATCGACGTCGCGATCGTCTCCGGCACGCCGCCCTCGACGACGCGCTGGATATAGCCGTGCGAGACGTCGTACGCGCGCAGGCCCCCGAGCGCACCGCCGTTGTTCGCGACGTAGATCGCGCCATCGGAGCCGAGGGTCGCGCCATTCGGATATCCGCCGACCTTCGCGAAGATGCGCTCGCCGTCGTCCTCGTCCCACACGTTGAGCAGTCCGCGATAGGTGTCGGTGAAGAGCACCCGGCCATCGGGCAGCACCACCGGCCCCTCGGCATTGGTGATGCCCTCGACGAGCACCTCCGGTGTGGACAATGTCATGACTCCTCCTCGCGCGGCGATCGTCGAGTCGCGGACCGGGAGGTCACCCGGTCCGCGACTCGATTCGGCGATCTGACTCAGGCGCCCGGGTTGTTGAAGAAGAGGTCGAGGAACGACGAGTCGATCCAGGGCCCCACACTCTGCGTGTCGGCCTGGGACGACGTGCCCTCACCCGGCACCACGTACTGGCTGAGGTTGTCGTTCGTCACGAGCTTCGGCACGACCGGGATCTGGTTGAGGATGGGCTGCTCGCCCGCCATCGTCCGCAGCAGCACGTCCCACACCGAGTCGACGACCTGGATCGCGGTCTCGGGCACCCCGACGCCCTGGTAGCCGCTCGCCAGCGCCTGGTCCCAGTACGCGAGCGAGGCGGCGGTCGTGCCGACGTCGATCACGAGTGGGGCGGGCCGCCCGACGGAGGCGAACGCGTCCCACACGCCGGCGCCCATCGTGCCGATCTGGAGCACGGCGTCGATCTGCTCGGGGTGCGACGCGAGGAAGGTCACGAGGGCGGACTTCGTCACCGAGTTGGAGTAGCCGCCGTAGACCGTGCCGACGACGTTGATGTCGGGGCACGCCTCGAGCACCTGGTTCGCCGCGTCGAGACTCACGGTCGTGATCGAGATGCCCTCGATGCCGGCCACGATGATGAGGTTCCCCTCGCCGCCGAGCAGCTTGGCCGCCTCCGCGACGGGCTGCGCGACGTAGTTGAACGGGTTGTTCCCGACGTTGACGGCATAGGTCGAGGGGACGTTGCCGACGATCGTGATCGTCGGGATCCCCTGCTCGCCCGCGGCGTCGACGGGCGCCTGCATGGCCTCGCCGTCCAGCGGGTACATGAGGATGACATCCGCGCCGTCCTCGACGAGCTTGTTGTAGCCCGCGATCTGGTCGGCCGCGGTCATCGTCGCCGCGTCCGCAGGAATCTGGACGAGCAGTTCGCCCTCCACGAGCCCGGCGTCCTTGGCCGCGGCGAAGTCCGCTTCGATCTGCGCGACCGCGGCCGTCGCCCAGGCGTTCGCCACGGGGAGGAACGAGAGGCCGACGGTGTAGGGGGCGCCGGCGGCCGGGAGGCCTTCGGCCCACGAGCTCGCCTTGATCGGCTGGGTGAACCCGCTGAACGCGTCCTGCGCCTCCTGGGGCAGGCCAGCGACGAGGTTGTCGGGATCGTCCTGCGCCGGGATCACGGGGGCGACGCCGCACTGGCCGAGGTCGGGTCCGGCGCTCGGCGTCTCGCCCGTGCCGGGCGGCGTGCCGGTACACGCGGCGAG
Source organism: Microbacteriaceae bacterium (assembly GCA_035556395.1). Lineage (GTDB taxonomy): Bacteria > Actinomycetota > Actinomycetes > Actinomycetales > Microbacteriaceae > 73-13. The sequence goes on along the minus strand of DATMFB010000169.1, from coordinate 4,444 downwards.
CGCGAACGCGAGGCTCGCGACCGCGACCGCGGAGAGTCCGCGCCGCATCGCTCGGGTCGCGCCCGGGCTGCCCGGCGCGCTCGTCAGTCTGTTCATTGCAGTTGCTCCATTCGTGTTCTGTGTGCCCGGCAGCGGTGCCGGGGGTCTCGGTTCAGACGCGATCGCGTATCCGGCGTTCGCGCCCGTAAATGGCCATGGCGACGAGGATCACGGCGCCGTACATGATCTGCTGGTCAGCGGACGTGAGTCCGTGCCCGATCAGCACCGTCGAGACGACCGTGAGCAGCAGAGCCCCGACGACGGTGCGCGTGTAGTCGCCCGGCCCGCCGCCCGTCGTGCCGCCGACGATGACGGCGGCGAGGCTGATGAAGAGGTAGGGGTTGCCGAGATTCGGGTCGACGTTGCCCGCGAAGGACACGAGCATGACACCGGCAAGCGCCGAGCAGAGCGCGCTGAACGCGAACGCGATGATCCACACGCGGCGCGTGTTGACGAGCGCGTACTCCGCCGCGACCGGGTTCGCGCCGGTCAGCGAGAGCCGCCGACCGCCGACCGTGAACCGGAGGAAGACGGCCATCGCGATGGTGACGAGCACCCAGATCACGAGGATCGGGGGCACTGGCAGGCCGAACGTCGTCGAGATCGGCGAGGACAACTGCGTGAGCCACTCGGGCGCCTGCCCGACCACGGCGAGGCCGGACGGGCCCCGGACGATGCCGAGCGCGAACGAGCCCATCGCGAGGGTGAGGATGAGCGGCTGAATGTTGAAGCGGTGCGCGAGGAAGCCGACGAGACCGCCGAGCACGAGCGCTCCCGGCACGAGGATCAGCAGGGATCCCCAGAAGCCGATCTGGAGCTGCTCGGCGACCTGGGTCACGAGCAGCGCGCCGGCGACGATGAATCCCGCGACGGACAGGTCGAAGCCGCCGACCAGGATCGTCACCGTCTGCCCGATGGAGGCGAGCCCCGCGAGCGCGGCGATGACAAGCACCGAGATGATGCTCAAGCCCCCGCCGAAGCCGGGCAGCGTGACGACGCCGACGAGGAAGACGGCGACGAGCAGCACGACCTGCAAGATCGGGAACTTGCGCTGCGCGGCGCCGAGCGTGCGCCACGCGCCGGGCCGGCGGGGCTCGTCGAGCCGGAGTTCGCTCGTGGTGCTCATGCTCGCTTTCCTGACTGTTCGCCGGAGACCACGGCGCCGATGACGACGGCGCCGATCAGCATCGCGCCGTAGATCGCGGGGAGCCACGTCTGCGGCACTTGCGCGTCCGCCAGCACGGACTGGACGAGGAAGATGCACGCGGCGCCGAGGAGTGCGCCGACCAGGCCACCCTTGCCGCCCGCGAGCGAGGTCCCGCCGAGCGCGACCGCCGCGATCGCGATGAGGGTGTACGCCGAGCTCGTGCTCGAGTCGGCCGTGCGCACGAGCGCGACGAGGACGAGCCCGGCGATGCCGGCGAACATGCCGCCGACGCAGAACGCGATGACGCGCACCGCGGACACGTTGATGCCGGCCGTGTAGGCGGTCGCGTCATTGCCGCCGACGGCGTAGAGATTGCGCCGGAATGCTGTGAGCCCCAGCAGGACCCAGAGCGCGACGGGGATGGCGAGGCTGATCAGCGGACCGGGGAATCCGCCGAGGTCGCCGGCGAGCGCGGTCGCCCAGTTGTCGTCCGCGAGCCGTGCCGGCTTCGGCGCGAGCTTGAGGTTGACCCCGATCACGATGAAGTACATGCCGAGCGTCACGACGATGGGCGAGAGCCGCAGCCAGACGACGATGAGTCCGTTGATCGCACCGATCGCGCCGCCGATGACCATGACAATGGGCAGCGCCTCGATCCCGCCGAGGCCCGCGGGGGCGAGGTAGCCGGCGAAGACGATGCCGCACAGCGTCATGACGGGACTCACGGACATGTCGATGCCCCCTCGTCCGCTCAGGATCGACGGCATGCTCGCGATCGCGGCCAGGGCGAGCGGCGCGAACGAGGCGAGTTGGGCGGTCCACCCGAAGTTCGGCTGGAGGATGAGGTTGACCGCGAGCAGCACGATCGCGAGGGCGAGCGCGAGCAGGAAGGTGTGGCGCCGCAGCAGCTGGCGCGCGCCCGTCCTCCCCGCGCGTCCGGGCACGGTCATGATGGCGCTCACGACGCCAGCTCCGCGGCGCCGAAGAAGCTGGCGACGAGCCGTTCGCGCGTCAGCTCCGCATGGGGGAACTCGGCCGCGATCTCGTCGTCGCGGAAGACGACGACGCGATCCATGAGCTCGAGGTGCTCATCGACCTCGGTCGACAGCATGACGACGGCGAGCCCCCCTTCGGCCAGCTTGGCGAGCAGCGCGTACAGGTCGCGTTTGGCCCCGATGTCGATCCCCCGGGTCGGATCGTTGAGCAGGAGCACCTCGGGGTCGGAGCTGAGGCTGCGCGCGATGATCACCTTCTGCTGGTTGCCGCCGCTCAGCGTCCCGATCCCGTCCTCGGGCCGGCCGAACTTGATGCGCAGTCGCTCGACCTAGTCCTTGAACCGGCTGAGCGACGCCCCACGGCTGAGGAAGAGCCCCCGCCGGTCCTTGCGCAGCGTCGCCGCGGCGAAGTTCTCGACGATCGACATCCAGTCGAAGATCGACTCCGCGCGACGCTCCCGCGGCACGTAGGCGATGCGGCCCCGTCGAGCCGCGTACTTCGAGGTCACCGGGATGCGGCTTGCACGAGTGATGCGGGTCACGGTGCCGCCCTCCGACCCGAGACCCCACAGCGCGCGGAGGAACGCGTCCTGTCCTTGGCCCTCGAGGCCCGCGAGTCCGACGATCTCGCCGGAACGCAGCGTGAAGTCGATGGCGTCGGAGTCCGCCCGGAGGTGCAGGCCTCTCGTCTCGAGGACGACATCGCCCGCCTCCCCGCGCACTCGACCGGCGGCAGCCGTGCCGGCGACCTGGTTCGCGTGCCCGGTCATGAGGCGAACGACCTCCTCGGTGGTCCATGCATCGCCGTCGAGGGTGCCGACGGTCGAGCCGGAGCGCAGGACGGTCACTCGATCCGCGACCTCGCGGACCTCGTCCATCCGGTGCGTGATGAGGATGGCCCCCGCGCCTTCGTCGACGCGGCGGCGGACGATGCCGAACAGGCGGTTGCGGGTATCGAAGTCGAGCGCCGACGTGGCCTCATCGAGGATCAGCAGTCGCGGGTCCCGCAGCAGCGTTCGCGCGATCGCGCAGGCCTGGCGGTCGCTGAGCTCCAGGTCGCCGACCAGTGCATCGAGCGGCGGCGGCGAGACGAGCAGCTCCCCGAGGATGGCTTCCGCCCGCTCGCGCCGCGCTCGTTGCCCCGCCGTGATGCGGAGCCTATGGTGCGCCGCGGGTCCTCGCAGAGCTGCGGCTCGGCCTCGGCGTCCACGTCGGGAAGAAGCGCGTCGCCCGCCTGATACGGCTGGATGGCCTGACCGGGGTCTCTCACCGTCGGAAACGGCGGGGGCGGAAGCCCGACACCGCGACGCACGAGGATCTCGTGAAACGGCGTTTCCGCGCGGATCAGCCGAACCGATTGTGGTTCTGCGACATCACGCAACACCGCGCCAGGGACGGGTGGGTTTACTGCGCGGCCGTGATCGACGCGTTTTCCCGCCGGATCGTGGGCTGGTCGATCTCGGACCGCATCACCGCGGAGATCGTCGTCGACGCCCTCGAAATGGCCCGCTGGCGACGCCGGCCCGAACCCGGGACCGTGGTTCACGCAGACCGCGGAGCGCAATACACCTCCTGGCTCTTCGGGCACCGGCTCCGGCAGGCGGGGCTCCTCGGTTCCATGAGCCGGGTCGCCTCGTCGGTCGACAACGCACTCATCGAGTCGTTTTGGTCGACGATGCAACGCGAGCTCCTCGACAGATCAACCTGGACATCGAAGGCAGAACTGTCGTCCACGATGTTCGAGTGGATCGAGGGCTTCTACAACCCGACCCGCCGCCACACCGCCCTCGGCAACCTCAGCCCCGTCGACTACGAACGACCTCACACCCCCGCCGCAACCGCGGCATGATCAACAGAGAGAAACCGTCCGGGAAACCGGGTCAGGCTCCGATGCTCTCACCGGCGATACGTTCAGAAAACGATCGTCTGGTGTCCGGCGCGGATGACGCGGTCGTCGCAGTGCCATTTGACGGCGCGGGAGAGCACCTGGCGTTCGACCTCGGCGCCCTTGCGGGTGAGCATCTCGACGGTGTCGGCGTGGTCGACGCGCACGACGTCCTGCTCGATGATGGGGCCCTCGTCGAGGTCCTTGGTCACGTAGTGCGCGGTCGCGCCGACGAGCTTGACGCCGCGCTCCTTGGCCTTGCGATACGGGGAGGCGCCGATGAAGGCGGGCAGGAACGAGTGGTGGATGTTGATGACGGGCACGCCGACGTTGTTGATGAAGTCGTCGGAGAGGATCTGCATGTAGCGGGCGAGGACG
>DATMFB010000168.1:0-15902 GCA_035556395.1 Microbacteriaceae bacterium | reverse complement strand
GCGCCGCACGTCCCGGTATCGGGCGGCGGTCGGAGCTCGGTCCATGACGTCTTCGGCGACTCGGTCGTCCTGCTCACCGGCGTCGGGGGCGCCGTGTGGGTCGATGCCGCGAGCGGCGTCGACCTGCCGGCCTACCGGGTCGGCCCCGGCGGAGAGCTCGAGGCGCTCGAGGGCGCGTTCGAGACGGCCTACGGGATCGGCTCGGACGGCGCGGTGCTCGTGCGGCCCGACGGCGTCATCGCCTGGGCGTCGCCGACCTCGGCAGGTGCCTCCGCGGCGGCGCTCGGCGCCGCGCTCGACGCGCTGCTCTTCCGGACGCCGGCACGGATCGGCTGAAGCGCGAGGGGGAGCGAGGCCACGAGCCAGAGCCCCCTCGCCTCGGTCTCGCCGTCGTTCCGGTAGACGTGCGGATGGGCGGCATCGAAGCGAACCGAGTCGCCGGCTTCGAGCAGTCGCGTGCGTCCGTCGAGCTGGAGCGTGAGCCGGCCCTCGAGCACGACGACGAGCTCCATCCCGGAGTGGCTCATCTCGGCACCCTGCGATGAGGTGAAGCCACCTGGAGCGTACGTCACCATGACTGCGTCGGGCGTCGCGCCATCGCTTGCCGCGAGCCGCTGCCAGCGCACGCCGTTGCCGAGCTCGAGCACGGGGGCGTCCGCGCCGCGCTGGAACGCGATGCCGGGATCGGGCGCCTCCTCCCGCGCTCCGGGGCCGCCCGTCGGAGCGAGCAGCTCGTCGTAGGAGATGCCGAGCTCGTTGACGATCGAGAAGAGGGTCGCCATCGAGGGTTGCGCCCTGCCGTTCTCGATCTGGGAGATGAGGCCCGGTGAGACGTCGACCGCAGCCGCGAACGCGCGCAGGCTGATCCCCCGGCGCAAGCGCGCCCGCCGGAGCCGGTGGCCGACCGCGTCCTCACTCACGGAGCTCCCCTCTTCCCCCACCCTCTCATGCTCGCGTTCTCCCGCCCTGGCGAGGGCCTCTGTGGAGGCCCCGGGCGCGGGGGCGGGGACGGGTCAGCCGGCCAGGCGCTCGCCGGTCGTCTGGTCAAAGCGGTGGATGTGGCCGGGCTTGGGGGACACGACGACCCGCTCGCCGGCGTTGGGGTGGACCCGGCCGTCGACGCGCGCGACGATGTCGACCGGCTCGCCCTCGACCTTCGCGTGCCCGTAGAGGTAGCCGTCGGCGCCGAGCTCCTCGACGATGTCGACCTCGACCTCGAGGCCCTCGCCGCTCGCCGCCACGACGAGATCCTCCGGGCGCACGCCGATCGTCAGCCCGTCCTCCGGCCACAGGTTCATGGCGGGGGAGCCGATGAAGCCGGCGACGAAGACATTCTGCGGGGTCTCGTAGAGGTCGCGCGGGGTCCCGACCTGCTGGAGCACCCCGTCCTTGAGGACCGCGATCCGGTCGCCCATCGTGAGCGCCTCGGTCTGATCGTGCGTCACGTAGACGGTCGTGACGCCGAGACGGCGCTGGAGCTGCGCGATCTGCGTGCGGGTCTGCACCCGCAGCTTCGCGTCGAGGTTGGACAGCGGCTCGTCCATGAGGAAGACCTGGGGGTTGCGCACGATCGCGCGGCCCATCGCGACGCGCTGGCGCTGGCCGCCGGAGAGCGCCTTGGGCTTGCGGTCCAGGTAGGGCTCGAGGTCGAGCAGCTTCGCCGCCTCGAGGACGCGCTTGCCCCGCTCCTCCTTGCCCACGCCGGCGATCTTGAGCGCGAAGCCCATGTTCTCGGCGACGGTCATGTGCGGGTAGAGCGCGTAGTTCTGGAACACCATGGCGATGTCCCGGTCCTTCGGCGGGACGTCGGTCACGTCCTTGTCCCCGATGAGGATGCGACCGCTGTCGACCTCTTCGAGACCCGCGAGCATGCGGAGGGTGGTCGACTTGCCGCAGCCGGATGGTCCGACGAGGACGAGGAACTCGCCGTCTGCGATGTCGAGGTCGATCGCGTCGACCGCTGGGCGGGGGGTTCCCGGGTAGATCCGGGAGGCCTTGTCGAAGGTGACAGTAGCCATGGGTGATCAACTCCATTCACCGGCAGGTACGTGCCGGACGATCCGTTGTGAGTGGTCCGACGAGTATCGCAGACGCGGCCGCACGGCGTCGAAGTAATTTGTTGTTACCGAAGCGTTATTCATGCACGGGGTCGAGCGGGACCGGATGGGCAGAGCATTGACGGTGCCGGTGCCAATGGTGGCGCCGGTCCCAGACGGAGCAGGCAAGGCTCCGAAGAAAGGGGACGTGATGAAGCGTTCTCTGGTCTCGATGGTCGCCGTGGCGGGTCTGACCGCTGCGGCGCTCACCGGCTGTGCGTCCGGCGGCGGCCCCGCCCCGACGAACGGCGACGATGGCACCACCACCTCCGCCACCGCGTGCGTGATCCTGCCGGACGCCGCGTCCTCCCCGCGCTGGGAGACGCTCGACCGTCCCGCCCTCGAAGAGGGCCTCACCGCCGCCGGCTTCGCCGTCGACATCCAGAACGCCCAGGGCGACACCGCGAAGTACGCGACGATCGCCGATCAGCAGCTCTCCAGCGGCTGCGGCGTGATGATCCTCGTCGACCACCAGGGCGCCGCGGTCGCGGTCGCGGCGAAGGCGAAGGCGGAGGGCATTCCGGTCATCGCCTACGACCGGCCGTTCGCCGGCGCGGACTACTACGTCTCGTTCGACAACGTCGAGGTCGGTCGGCTCCAGGGTCGAGCCGTCGTCGAAGGGCTCGAGGACGGGGGCAAGGACCCGGCGACGGCCACGGTCGTCTACATCGGCGGCGACCCGGCCGATGGCAACGCCGCGATGTTCCGTTCGGGCGCCGTCGAGGTCATGGAGGGCGCGGGCATCGTCCCGGCCGCCGAGCCCCCCGGGGCCTGGGACGGTCCGAAGTCGGCGACCAACTTCGAGCAGGCCCTCACGTCGCTCGGCGGCGTGGTCGACGCGGTCTGGGCCGCGAACGACACGAATGCCGCCGGCGTCATCTCGATCCTCGACAAGAACGGCCTCGTCGTCCCGGTCTCCGGTCAGGACGCGTCCGTGGAGGGTCTGCAGAACGTCCTCCTCGGGAAGCAGTGGGCGACCGTCTGGAAGCCCGCCTCGATCGAGGCGGAGGCGGCGGTCCAGCTCGCCATCGCGCTGCTGCAGGGCGAGTCCCCGACGGCGAACATGACGCTCGACGACGGCACGCCCTACATCGCGGTCGTGCCGATCTACGTCCGTCCCGGCAACGTCGTCGACGTGATCGATGCGGGCGACGCGAGCGCCTCGGACGTGTGCTCCGGCCCGGTCGCCGCGGTCTGCGCCGAGCTCGGCATCGGCTGACGACCCGACGCGAGGGTTCCGCCCGGATCGCTCCAGGCGATCGATCCGGGCGGGACCCTCGCATTCTCCGCGTCCGCGCCCGATGCTTGGGCGCACGGCGCGATGACGACTCGTAGGAGGGATCCGCATGGACGCACCGATCATCGAGCTCTCCGGAGTCCGGAAGAGCTTCGGCCCCGTCGACGTGCTCAAGGGCGTCGACCTGGCGGTCTACGAGGGCCGGGTCACCGCCCTCGTCGGCGACAACGGCGCCGGCAAGTCGACGCTGATCAAAGGGCTCGCCGGCGTGCAGCCGTACGATGACGGCTCCGTCCGCTTCGCGGGGGAGAACGCCATGCTGAGCTCGCCGCGTGATGCCCAGGTGCTCGGCATCGAGGTCGTGTACCAGGACCTCGCGCTGTGCGACAACCTCGACATCGTGCAGAACATGTTCCTCGGTCGCGAGGAGCTGCACCTCGGCACCTTCGACGAGGCGCGCATGGAGCGCGAGGCGTCCGAGACCCTCCGGTCGCTCTCGGTGCGCACCGTCAAATCGGTCAGGCAGAAGGTCTCCTCGCTCTCCGGCGGCCAGCGCCAGACGGTCGCGATCGCGCGCTCGGTGCTCAAGAAGGCGAGGGTCGTCATCCTCGACGAGCCGACTGCCGCGCTCGGCGTCTCGCAGACCGAGCAGGTGCTCGCGCTCGTGAAGCGCCTCGCCGAGCAGGGCGTCGGCGTCCTCATCATCAGCCACAACCTCGCGGACGTCTTCAAGGTCGCCGACTACATCAGCGTGCTCTATCTCGGCACCATGGTCGCGCAGCTGAAGACCTCCGAGACGACGTACGACGACGTCATCGGCTACATCACGGGCACGAAGGGGAACGCGCCCGACGGGCGAACCGAGGGCGTCAGGGTGGCGGGGCGATGAGCGACCTCCGGGAACCCATGACCGACTTCATCGGCTCGGGACGCGAGGGCTCGGTCCTCGATCAGGCGCGGTCCTGGTGGCAGCGGGTGCGCAACGGCGACATGGGCGCACTCCCAGCCGTCGCGGGATTCGTCGTCCTCGTCATCCTCTTCGCGATCCTCATCCCGGCGATCTCGGGCAACCAGGTCTTCCTCACGCCGCGCAACTTCGCCAACCTGATGAACCAGGCCGCGCCGCTCGTCATGCTCGCGGCGGCGCTCGTCTTCGTCATCCTGCTCGGCGAGATCGACCTGTCCGCCGCGGTGACCTACGGCGTCGCGATGTGTGCGTTCGTCATCCTCAACAATCCCGGCGGCATCGCGATGCACTGGACGCTCGCGCTGCTCATCGCGCTGCTGATCGGCTCCGCGACGGGTCTGATGATCGGCTTCTTCGTCGCGAGAGTCGGGGTGCCATCGTTCGTCGTCACGCTCGGGCTCTTCCTCGGCTATCAGGGCCTCGAGCTGACGATCATCGGCTCTGGCGGCGCGTACTCGATCCAGGCGCCCGAGATCATCGCGATCCAGAACTCGAACCTGCCCGTCTGGGCCGGCTGGGTGTTTCTCGCCATCTGCCTCGCGGTCGCGATCCTGCTGCAGTGGCGCGATCGCGCCCAGCGCCGGCGGGCCGGCGTGCCCGACGGGTCGATCTGGATCCCCGTCATCAAGATCGGCGTGGTGGCCGTGCTCGGCGGCGGCGTCATCGCGGTCCTCAACCTGAACCGCTCGTCCGGCAGCATCCCGCTCGAGGGCGTGCCGATCGTCGTGCCGATCGTCGTCGCGATCCTCTTCGTCGGCACCTTCGTGCTCGACCGGACGAAGTACGGCCGCTATCTCTATGCGATCGGCGGCAACGCCGAGGCCGCGCGTCGTGCGGGCATCAAGGTCGTCGGGGTCAAGTGGATCGCATTCGTCATCTGCTCCACGCTCGCGGTCGTCGCCGGTGTCTTCCAGGCCTCGTACGTGGGCTCGGTGGACGCGGCCTTCGGCCGCGGCGACGTGCTCTCGGGCGTCGCGGCCGCGGTCGTCGGCGGCGTCTCGCTCTTCGGCGGCCGCGGCCGGCTCATCCATGCCGCGACCGGCGGCCTGGTCATCGCGGTGATCACGAACGGCCTCGGCCTCATCCGGAACCTCCCGGCCGGTGTCAACTACCTCGTCACCGGCGGCGTGCTCATCCTCGCGGCGAGCGTCGACGCGCTCTCGCGGCTCCGCAGCAGCCGGGCGAGGATCAGGGGCTGATCGCGTACTGCCGCCGGATGATCGGCCTCGTGTCCCGCGGATGCTCTGCGGCGATCTCGATCGGCCACGAGGGGCGCCCGCCGGTCAGCGCCCACGCCGCCTGCACCGCGGCCCCGGCGGCGACGTACTCACCGGGCGCGGGGACGACGATCGGGGCGTCGAAGACCTGCGCGGCGATCGCGGAGACCGCCGGATTCTGCGCGGCGCCCCCGATGAGCAGCACGCGACGCGCCTCGACGCCCTGGGCCCGGATCGCATCGAAGCCGTCGGCGAGTCCGCAGAGCATCCCCTCGATCGCCGCCCTCGCGAGGCCCTCGCGAGTGGTGGACGCGAGGGTCATGCCGGTGAGCGACGCGGTCGCGTCGGGCAGGTTCGGGGTGCGCTCGCCTTCGAAGTAGGGGTGCAGCACGAGCCCGCCCGCGCCGGCCGGGGCGGCGAGCGCGAGGCGGCCGAGCTCGTCGGGACCGACGCCGAGGAGCGCGGCGGTCGTGGTGAGCACGCGGGCGGCGTTGAGCGTCGCGACGAGCGGCAGGAAGCCGCCCGCGGCGTCCGCGAAGCCCGCGACGGTGCCCTTCGCGTCGTGAATCGGATGCGCCGTCACGGCGAACACCGTGCCGGACGTCCCGATCGAGACGACGACGTCGCCGGCGACGGCGCCGAGACCGAGGGCCGCGCCGGCGTTGTCCCCGGCCCCGGCTCCGACGACGATCCCGCCCGTGACCCCGGCCCGCTCGTCCGGCGCGAGCACCCGCGGGAGCACCGCGTCGTGGCCGAGCGCGGCGACGAGGAGATCGCGGTCGTAGTCGCCGGTTGCCGGCGACCAATAGCTCGTGCCCGAGGCCTCGGAGCGGTCGGTCGTCAGGGCCGAGAGCTCGGGGCCGAGCGGCGAGTCGCCGGCCGGTCCGTAGCCGAGCAGCCGCCAGGTCAGCCAGTCGTGGGGGAGGGCGACGGCGGCGACCCGCATCGCGTTCTGCGGCTCGTGATCGCGCAGCCAGCGCAGCTTCGTCGCCGTGAAGCTCGCGACGGGCACGCTCCCGGTCCGCGCGGCGAGCGCCTCGGCGCCGAACTCCGCGATGAGGTCGCGCGCGGCGTCGGCGCTGCGGGTGTCGTTCCAGAGCAGCGCGTCCCGGATGACGCGGCCCTCGGCGTCGAGCACGACCATGCCGTGCTGCTGGCCGCCGATCGAGATCGCCGCGACGTCGTCGAGCCCGCCGGCGTCCGCGATCGCGGCGAGGAGCGCGTCCCACCACGCGCTCGGGTCGACCTCGGTGCCCTCGGGATGCGGTGCGCGTCCGGTCCGGACGATCGCGCCCGTCGCGAGGTCGCGCACGACGACCTTGCACGACTGCGTCGACGAGTCCACCCCCGCCACCAGCGACCGTCCTTTTTCAGGAGTGGCGGGGGGTACGTCGACGTATTGCACGCGAACCCCCGTCTACTCCTGAAAAGCGATGGTCAACGGGCGCCGAGGAGGTGCTCGGTCGCGAGCTGCTGGAGCCGGACGAAGCCGGAGCCGCGGCCGTCGAAGTACGGCTCCGGGTCGAAGTCCTCCCAGGTCGAGCGGTCGGCGACGAGGTCGGCGACGCGCTCGCCGGGGTTCAGCGTCGGCTGGGCGAGCTGGTCGAGCTTCGCCGCCGCGAGCGCCTCCTGGACCTCGGGATCGGCGCGGAACGCCTTCGCGCGCTCCTTGAGGAGCAGGTAGGTCCGGATGTTCGCCCGCGCCGACTCCCACACCCCGGTCTCGTCCTCGGTGCGGCTCGGCTTGTAGTCGAAGTGGCGCGGGCCGTCGTACGCCGGTCCGCCGCCGGGACCGCCGTTCTCGAGCAGGTCGACGAGCGCGAACGCGTTGTGCAGGTCGCCGTGCCCGAAGACGAGGTCCTGGTCGAACTTGATGCCGCGCTGACCGTTGAGGTCGATGTGGAAGAGCTTGCCGTGCCAGATCGCCTGGGCGATGCCGGCCTGGAAGTTGAGCCCCGCCATCTGCTCGTGGCCGACCTCGGGGTTGAGGCCGACGAGCTCGGGATGGGCGAGCTCGTTGATGAACGCGAGCGCATGACCGACCGTCGGCAGCAGGATGTCGCCCCGCGGCTCGTTCGGCTTCGGCTCGATCGCGAACCGGATGTCCCAGCCCTGCGAGATCACGTGCTCGCCGAGGAGGTCGACGGCCTCCTTGTAGCGATCGAGCGCAAGCCGGATGTCCTTCGCGGAGTCGTACTCCGCCCCCTCGCGGCCGCCCCACATGACGTACGTCTTGGCGCCGAGCTCGACCGCGAGCTCTAGGTTGCGCAGCACCTTGCGGATCGCGTATCGGCGCACGGAGCGGTCGTTGCTCGTGAAGCCGCCGTCCTTGAAGACGGGGTGGCTGAAGAGGTTGGTCGTCACCATCGGGACGATCAGACCGGTGTCGGCGAGCGCTTGCTTGAAGCGATCGATCTGCGTCTGGCGCTGTGCGTCCGTCGAGCCGAACGCGAATAGGTCGTCATCGTGGAACGTGACGCCGTACGCCCCGATCTCGGCGAGCTGCTCGACGGCGTGGACGGTGTCGAGCGGGGCGCGGGTCGGGCCGCCGAACGGGTCGTTGCCGGGCCATCCGACGGTCCACAAGCCGAAGGAGAACTTGTCGTCGCGCGTGGGCTGGAGGGTCATGATCGCTCCTCGTCGATGCGATGCCGGGTCGAGCGTCCCTCAGGACGTCTAAATGTTGCTAAGAACAACTTATCGCAGTCGGCGGCACCGCGCGACCTTGTCGGAAGTTTCGCTTGCATGTCCGAAACTTCACCTAGACTGCCGCCGTGACCGCACCCCGACGCGTGACGCTCGCCGAGCTCGCTGAGGAGGCGCAGGTCTCGCTCGCGACCGCCTCGAAGGTCCTCAACGGGCGCAGCGACGTCGCCGCGTCCACGCGGGCGCGCGTCGAGGCGCTCCTCGACGTGCACGGCTACCGCCGCCGTGGCGCCTCGAAGTCGACCTCGCGACTCGTCGAGCTGGTCTTCCACGAGCTGCAGAGCGCCTGGTCGATCGAGATCATCCGCGGGGTGGAGGAGGTCGCGAGCGCGCACGGAATGAGCGTCGCGCTGACGCAGAGCGGCACGCGGCATGCGCCGGCGGACGACTGGCTCGAGGGCGTCATCCAGCGCCGCCCCGTCGGCGTCATCCTCGTCTTCTCCGAGCTGCCGGCGAGCATGCGCTCGGCGCTCGAGACCCGCGGCATCCCGTTCGTCATCATCGACCCGGCGGGCGACCCGCCCGTCGCCGTCCCGTCGGTCGCGAGCGCGAACTGGAACGGCGGCCTCGCCGCGACCCGGCACCTCATCGATCTCGGCCACACCCGGATCGCCGTGATCACCGGGCCCGACGACATGATGTGCTCGCACGCCCGGCTCGACGGCTACCGGTCCGCGATGACCGCGGCGGGGCTGCCCATCGACGAGGCGCTCATCCGCTTCGGTGACTTCCATCTCGAGGGCGGCGTCGGTCATGCCGCCGCGCTCCTCGACCTGCCCGAGCCGCCGACCGCCATCTTCGCCGGCAGCGACCTGCAGGCGCTCGGCGTGTACGACGTCGCGCGGCATCGCGGGATTCGGGTCCCGGAGGACCTGTCGGTGGTCGGGTACGACGACATCCCGCTCGCCGAGTGGGTGAGCCCCCGCATGACGACGGTGCTGCAGCCGCTCGAGGAGATGGGGCGCGAGGCGGCGAGGCTCGCGATCCGGCTCGCCGACGGTCCGATCGTGCCGACCCCGCGCATCGAGCTCGCGACGCGGCTCGTCGTGCGCGAGTCGACGGCGCCGCCGTCCTGACACCCCGTTTGCCCCTGGGACGCCGGTTCAAACACCGGTCACCAGCGCAAACCGCATGCCGGAGCGGTCAGCGCCGCGTGATGGAGATGTCGGGGTGGAGGCGGCGGGTGTGGTCGAGCGTCCGCACCTCACCCGTGAGCGTCACCGGCAGCGAGGCGACGAGCTCGCCGGCCGAGCGTCCGAAGGAGAGCACGAGCTCGCCGGGCTCCACGATCCGCGTGAGCTCGCGGCCGGTGAACGACGCCAGGTCGGCCGAGACGCGGAACGCGACCCGCGCGGCCTCGCCCGGCTCGAGCTCGACCCGCGCGTAACCGATGAGCCGCTCGACGGGTCGCACGACCGAGGCGACGGGGTCGTGCAGATAGAGCTGGACGGTCTCCGCGCCGGCGAGCGCTCCGGCGTTCTCGATCGTGATCGCGACCTCGACCTCGTCGTCGAACTGCGCCGCAGATGCCGCCGCGTCGGTCCAGGAGAACGCCGTGTAGGAGAGGCCGTGCCCGAACCAGAACGCCGGCGTCGGATCGACGCTCGAGACGCCGGTCCGCCGGGCGAGGGTCGCCGCGAGATAGGTCGAGGGCTGCGCACCGGGATCCGCCGGGATGGAGACGGGCAGGCGACCGGAGGGGTTGAGGCGTCCGCTCAGCACGCCGGCGATGGCGGGCGTGCCCTCCTCGCCGGCGAAGAACGCCTCGACGATCGCGGCGGCCCCGCCCCGCGGCCCCGGCCGCACCGCGTCGCCGAGCGCGTAGGGCCGGCCCGCCAGCAGCACCGCGACGGTCGGCGTCCCCGTGGCGAGGACGGCGTCGAGGAGCGGCTGCTGCGCGCCGGGCAGGCTCAGATCGCCGACGTCGCAGCCTTCGCCCGAGGTGCCGCGCCCGAAGAGCCCGGCGCGATCCCCGAGGGCGACGATCGCGACATCGGCGGCTCGGGCGGCGGCGACGGCCGCCGCGAAGCCGTCGGTCTCCCCGCCGCTGATCGTCGTGCCGGCCTCGATGTCGAGCTCCGCGTCGGGGAACTCGGCCCGGAGCGATTCGGCGAGCGTCGGCAGGTCGATCCCGTCGCCGAACTCGGGATGGTGCTGGCCGACGTGGAGGGGGAAGGAGTAGCAGCCGAGCACCGCGTAGGGGTCCTGCGCGGTCGGGCCGATGAGCGCGATCCGGCGCGGCGCCCGCAGGGGGAGCGTGCCGTCGTTCTGGAGCAGCACGATCGACCGCTCGGCGAGCGCGCGCGCGACAGCGCGATTGTCCTCGCCGTCGAGCGAGACGGTGCCGCGCACGACCTCGACGTCCGAGAGCTCGACGCCGCGCAGGACCGGCGGCACCGGGTCCCAGTCGGGATCGAGCAGGCCGAGCGCCTCCTTCTGGTCGAGCACGCGGCGCAGCGCGCGATCGATGAGCGCCTCGTCGATACGCCCGGCGCCGACCGCCTCGACGAGCCCGTCGCTGTACGCGCGCCGACTCGGCAGCTCGACGTCGATGCCGGCGGTGAGCGCGAGGCGCGCGGCATCCGTCCAGTCGGCTGCGACGCCGTGCAGCGTGTGGAGGAAGCCGATCGCGAAGTAGTCGGCGACGACGGTGCCCTCGAATCCCCAGGTGTCGCGTAGCAGCCCGGTCAGGAGCCGCTCGTCGGCGGCCGAGGGCACACCGTCGAGATCGGTGTACGAGTTCATGACGGAGCGCGCGCCCGACTCCCGGATCGCCATCTCGAACGGCGGCAGGACGACGTCCGCGAGCTCGCGCGGCCCGACTGAGACGGGCGCGAGGTTGCGTCCCGCGCGCGACGCCGAATAGCCCGCGAAGTGCTTGAGCGTCGCGACCACGCCCGCCCCCTCGAGCCCTTGGATGTAGGCGGTCGTGATCGTCCCGACCAGGTAGGGATCCTCGCCGGCGGTCTCCTCGACGCGGCCCCAGCGGGCGTCGCGCACGACGTCGAGCACGGGCGCGAGGCCCTGCTGCACGCCGACGGAGCGCAGGTCGGCGCCGATCCGGCCGCCCATTTCGCGCACGAGCTCGGGCGACCAGGTGGCGGCGAGCGCGAGCGGCACCGGATAGGCGGTCGCGCCCCACGCCGCGAAGCCCGCGAGGCACTCCTCGTGCGCGAGCGCGGGAATGCCGTGCCGGTTCTCCGCGATGACCCGCTGCTGCGTCCGCGCGAGTGAGATCGCCCCGACGGCCGGGTCGACCGGCACCGTCCCGAAGGGGCGGGTCAGCTGGCCGAGCCCGTTCGGCAGCAGCCGGTCGAGATCGATGTCCTCCGTCATCGCGTTCTGGTTCGGGGCGACCTCGGCACCGTCGTTCGACGCCGAGATCCACACGCCGGTCAGCTGCGCGACCTTCTCTTCGACCGTCATCGCCGCGATGAGCGCCTCGACCCGTTCCGACACGACTGTCCCTCTATCCCTTCACCGCGCCAGTGAGGCCGCCCACGATCCGCTTCTCCGCGAACAGGAAGAACGCGAGCGCGGGGATCATCGCGAGCGAGGTGTAGGCGAGCACCGCGCCCGTGTTCTGCGAGTACTGGGTCGAGAACTGCGTGAGTCCGAGGGGCAGCGGCCAGAACTCCTGCGGGAGCGTGCCCGTCGAGATGACGAGGAGCGGGAGCAGGTAGCCGTTCCAGCTGCCGACGAACGCGAGCACCCCGACCGTCACGAGACCGGGCCGGGACAGCGGCAGCAGGATCCGCCAGAAGAAGCCGAGCCGGCTCGCGCCGTCGAGCGCCGCCGCCTCCTCGAGCTCCGCGGGGATCGCCCGCAGGAAGGGCACAAGGATGATGATCGTCGTCGGCAGGGCGAACGCGATCGACGGGATGATGACGCCGAGATAAGTCCCGTGCAGACCGAGGGTGCGCAGCAGCAGGGTGAGCGGGAGCGCCGCGACCGTGAGCGGGAACATGAGGCCCGCGGCGAACACCGTGTAGAGGCCGTGGCGCCCGCGGAACGCGTAGCGGGCGAGTGGATACGCCGCCATGATGCCGAGAATGACGACCCCGGCCGTCGTTGCGACGGCCAGGATGATGCTGCCGAGCAGGCTGCCCCAGAATCGCGGCGCGGAGAGCACCGCGGCCCAGTTGTCGAGCACCCAGGGGTTCGGCCAGCCACCGGGGGCGGCGTTGATGTCGGCGGTCGTGCGGAAGCCGCCGATGAAGACGTAGAGGACGGGTCCGATCGCGACGGCGCACAGCAGCAGGACCAGGAAGTAGATGAACGGCTGGCCCCAGTCGATCCGGCGGCCGGCCGGGAGGTTCGTGCGGATCGCGACCGTCGAGTCGCCGGGTGCGTTACGGGGCAATGTCATCTCAGTTCCCCCGATCCGTGATCGAGCCCTGCAGGTCGCGGCGCAGCGCGAAGCGCTGATAGAGCAGCGCGACGACGAGTGAGATGACGAAGAGGATGACGGCGATCGCCGAGCCGTAGCCGGGCTGGCCGGCGAACTGCCCCTGCTGGATCATGTACGTCGCCATCGTCTCCGTCGCGAGGCCGCGCACGGACGGCGAGACCGTGACCCAGACCATGTCGAAGAGCTGGAGCGCGCCGATCATCGATAGGAAGGCCCAGATCCGGATGGTCGGGGCGAGCAGGGGGAGCGTGATGTGCCACTGGATCTGCCACCAGCTCGCGCCGTCGATCGCGGCGGCCTCCGAGAGCTCCTCCGGCACGCCCTGGAGACCGGCGAGCATGAGCAGGATCGCGAAGCCGATGTACTTCCAGGTGAGGATCGCGAAGAGGGTCCAGAGCGCGATGCTCGGGTCGGCGAGCCAGTTCGCGGTGAAGGCGCCGAGGCCGATCGACTCCAGCAGCGCGTTGACGCCGCCGTTGGGCGGGAGCAGGAGCTTCCAGGCGAGTCCCGCGATGACCTCGGCGAGGACGTACGGCACGAAGATGAGGAGCCGGTAGACCGACCGGCCGCGGAGCTTGCGGTTGAGCAGCAGCGCGATGACGATCGCGAGCGGGCCCTGGATGACGAGCGAGAGCCCGACGATGATGAAGTTGTTGCCGATCGCCTTGAGGAACTCGGGGGTCGTGAAGGCGCGGAGGTAGTTGTCGATCCCGACGAAGCGGTCGGGGTCGGCGAGGTGCTCCCAGCGGAAGCCGGGCGGGAGGTTGAAGAAGCTGTAGACGACGGCGAACGCGACCGGGACGATCACGAACCCGATGAACACGATGAGCGCCGGACCGGTGAAGATCGCGATCTCGATGCGCTTGCGCGTGCTCGAACGCGATCGTCGGCGAGCGGGGGTCGGGCCCGCGGAGACCGCGGGCCCGACCGTTGCGGAACTGGTCATGAAGGCAGGTCTACAGCGTCGCCGCCGCGTCCTGCATCCGCTTGACGACGTCCTCCGGCGTCCCGGCGCCGGCGATGAGGTTGATGATGCCCTCGTTCATCGCGTTGCCGACCGTGGTCCCGAACTCGGTGTCGAGCCACAGCTGGACGTAGGAGCTGTTTGCCAGCCCCTCCGCGACGAGCTTGAGGTTGGGGTCCTCGAGCGAGCCCACCGCGGCGGCGACCGTCGGGATGCCCGATCCGCTCGCGGCGAACTTCTTCTGGTTCTCGGGGCTCATGATGAACGCGAGCAGCTCGGCGCACTCCGGGGGAGCCGTGGCGGAGCAGCCGAAGCCGTCGCCGCCGCCGAGCGTCGCCGTCGGGTCTCCGGCGGAGCCGGGGATCGCGGGGAACGGGAACCAGCCGAGGAAGGCCGGGACCGTCTCATCGGGCGTGAGCCCGCCCATGACGCCGGCGTTCCAGTGGCCCATGAGCTCCATCGCCGCCTGGCCGTTCGCGACGAGGCCCGCGGAGCTGCCCGCGCCCTGCTGGGCGGGGGTGCCGAGGAAGCCGTCCTGGAACGGGTTGGTCGCGATGAAGTCCTGGAGGTCGACTCCTGCCTGGACCCAGCACGGGTCGTCGAAGTTGAAGTCGGCCGCGCCTGCCTGGAGCGCCTCGATCGAGCAGTTGTGGAGCGCGAACTGGTACCACCAGTGCGCCGCCGGCCACTTGTCGCCCGCGCCGACCGCGATCGGCGTGACGCCGGCCGCGCGTAGCTTCGCGACGGCGTCGTTCAGTTCGTCGAGCGTGCTCGGGGTGTCGGTGATCCCTGCCTGGTCGAAGAGCTCTGTGTTGTACCAGAAGCCCTCGATGCCGAAGGTGAAGGGGACGCCGTACGTCTTGCCGCCGACCTGCCACGGCGCGATCGAGCCGCCCACGGAGGCGATCGTGTCGGGGATGAGGTCGTCGAGCTGCATGAGGTAGCCGTTCGCGACCTGGTCGCGGATCTCGCCGCCCGGCCAGACCTGGAAGAGGTCGGGCGGGTCGCCGGCCGCGAGCGCGTTGGGGATGAGGGTGCGCTGCAGGTCCTCGTTCTGGTAGCCGGTCTGCTCGACCGTGACGCCCGGGTGCGCCGCCTCGAACTCCTCGGCGATCTCCTGCCAGACGGCCGGCAGGGGGCCGGATGTGGCGTTGTGCCACCAGGTGATGGTGACCTGCTCGCCCGCGGGCGCGTCGGTCTCGGTCCCGCTGCCGCCCCCGCCGGCGCAGCCGGCCAGGACGAGCGCCCCGGCGGTGATCGCGGCGCCTGCCGCGAGCCGGGAAGCGGTGCGTCGTCTGTTCATCCTTGAACTGTGCATCCTCGGACACCTCTCGAAAGTTTCGACCACAGTGTCGAAAGTGATTGGGATGCCCAGGACGCTACCGGCAGAATGATTTGTAGTCAAGAACAACAAATAGGATCGCTGTGCCCCGCGTCATCGGTAGAGTCAGGCTCGTGAAGGATCGCGGCAGCACGCTCGACGGCATCCGCCGGCGCAACCTCGCGACCGTCGTCGAGCGGGTGCACCGGACGGGGGCGCTCTCGCGCGCGGCGATCACCGCCGCGACCGGCCTCAACCGCTCGACCGTCGCGGCACTCGTCGCGGAGCTTGAGCAGCTCGAGATCCTCGTCGAAGGCGATCCGCTCGCGACCGCGCGCGTCGGCCGGCCCTCGCCCCTCGTCACCGCCTCGCGCGTCCCCGTCGTCATCGCCGTCAACCCGGAGGTCGACGCGATCACCGTGGGGATCGTCGGCCTCGGCGCCCGCGTCGACACGTTCGTGCGTCACGAGGTCGATCGCATCGCGAGCCCGGAGGAGGCCGTCGAGATCATCGGGGACGTCGTCGACGGGCTCGCGACCGCGCTCACGGGCCGCAGGGTCGCGGGGGTCGGGCTTGCGATCCCCGGCCTCGTGCGCGCCTCCGACGACGTCGTGCGCTGGGCGCCCCACCTCGGCTGGCGCGAATCGCCGATCGCCGCGCTCGTCGAGGAGCGGCTCGGCGTGCCGTGCCGTGCGGCGAACGACGCGACGCTCGGTGCGCGGGCGGAGCATCTCTTCGGATCGGGGCGCGGCATCGCCGATCTCGTCTATCTCAACGGCGGCGCGAGCGGCATCGGCGGCGGCGTCGTCGTCGACGGCTCGATCGTCGAGGGGCGGGACGGCTACGCCGGCGAGTACGGCCAGACCCGGCCGGGCGCCGATGCGAGCGACCGGCTGAGCGAGGGCGGGGTCCTCGAGGACGAGGTCAACCGCGACCGGCTCCTCGCGGTGCTCGGGCTGTCGCCGCACACCGACGAGGTCGCG
>DATMFB010000167.1:0-6121 GCA_035556395.1 Microbacteriaceae bacterium | reverse complement strand
CTCGAGGGAGACGAAGCCCTGACCGTGTCCGAGGTCGATCCGCGCGAGCTGCGCCGCGGTCAGCCCGCCGACCCGCTCCGGCCGCCCGGCGATGCGCGACAGGTCCGGATCGTGCGAGACGATCGCGACGCCGTCCGAGCTCGCGTTCACGTCGGTCTCGATGTGGACGGCGCCCGCCTCGATCGCCCGGGCGAACGCGAGGGGCGTGTTCTCCGGCGCGTCGATCGCGAGCCCGCGGTGCGCGAGCACGCGCGGCCGGGGCGGATCGAAGTAGCGGGTCACTTGGGCGGCTGGGTGAATCCGCGCGCCACGTTCTTGAGCGCGTCGGTGAGCTCGCTCGGGATGATCCAGAGCTTGTTCGAAGCGCCGTCGGCGAGCTTGGGCAGCGTCTGCAGGTACTGGTAGGCGAGGAGCTTCTCGTCCGGGTTCCCCGCGTGGATCGCGCTGAAGACGGTCTCGATCGCCTCCGCCTCGCCCTTCGCCCGGAGCACGGCGGCCTGCGCGTTGCCCTCCGCCTCGAGGATCGCCGCCTGGCGCATGCCCTCGGCCTGCAGGATCGCGGCCTGCTTCGTGCCCTCGGCGGTCAGGATCGCGGCGCGCTTGTCGCGCTCCGCGCGCATCTGCTGCTCCATCGAGGACTGGATCGACTGGGGCGGATCGATCGCCTTGAGCTCGACGCGGCCGACGCGCAGGCCCCACTTGCCGGTCGCCTCGTCGAGGACGGCGCGGAGCTGGCCGTTGATGTTGTCCCGGCTCGTGAGCACCTCCTCGAGGTCGAGGCCGCCGACGACGTTCCTGAGGGTCGTCGTCGTGAGCTGCTCGACGGCGGACAGGTAGCTCGCGATCTCGTAGGTCGCCGCCCGCGCATCGGTGACCTGGAAGTAGATGACCGTGTCGATCGAGACGACGAGGTTGTCCTCGGTGATGACCGGCTGCGGCGGGAACGACACGACCTGCTCGCGCATATCGACGAGCGGACGCAGTCGGTCGATGAACGGCACGAGGATGTTGAGCCCGGGGGCGAGGGTGCGCTGATAGCGCCCGAGGCGCTCGACGATGCCGGCGTAGGCCTGCGGGATGATCCGGATCGACCGGAAGATGACCGTGATCACGAAGATCGCGAGGACGATCAGCAGCAGGATGATGAAGAGCTGGCCGATGACGTCTCCCATCGGCTTGCTGAAGTCGAACATCAGGGCTTCCCTTCCTCGTTGCGGCCCGGACTCGCCACGATGACCGTGGCGCCCCTGACCTCGAGCACGATGATCTGATCGCCGACCGCCGCCTGCGCGCCGGGGGCGAGCTTCGCCGACCAGGTCTCGCCGTTCTCCAGCTTGACCTCGCCGAGATCATCGACGAACGCACCGGTGACTCGACCGTGCTGATAGGCGATCGCGTCGACGTTGTGCCGCGTCGTGTCCTGGTGCTTGCGCAGCAGGCGCAGCAGCAGCGGACGGATCGTGAAGAGCAGCAGCCCGGAGATGACGGCTGCGAGCGCGATCTGCAGCCACCAAGGGCCGCCGAGCAGCGTCGTCCCGAGCCCGCCGACGAGCGTCCCCGTCGCGATCATGGCGAAGGTGAACTCGAGCGTGACCAGCTCGATGATCACGCACACGATCGCGATGCAGAGCCAGACGAGCCACGTCCACTGGGTCAGGTCCACTGCTGGCACCCCTTCCTGCTCCGAGCCTAACCGTGCAGCTGGGTTAGGGTCGACGTCGTGACCGAACCACTCGCTCCAGGATCGCTCGCCGGCAGGCGCGCACTCGTCACCGGATCATCCCGCGGCATCGGCGCGGACACCGCGAGGCTGCTCGCCGCGGCGGGGGCCGAGGTCTATGTCAACTACCGGAGCAAGGCCCCGCGCGCCGAGAAGCTCGTCGCGGAGATCATCGCCGACGGGGGAGCGGCCCACGCGGTCGGGGCGGACCTGACGGACGCGGAGTCCGTCACGGCGTTCGTCGCCGCGGTAGCGGAAGGCGGACCGCTCGACATCCTCGTGCTCAATGCCTCCGGCGGCATGGAAGCCGGCATGGGGGAGGACTATGCGATGCGGCTCAACCGCGATGCGCAGGTCGGCCTCCTGTCCGCTGCCCGCCCGCTGCTTCCGCAGGGCAGCCGCGTCGTCTTCGTGACGAGCCACCAGGCGCACTTCATCCGCACGACGCCGACGATGCCCGAGTACGAGCCCGTCGCGCGCTCGAAGCGCGCGGGGGAGGACGCGCTGCGGGCGCTCATCCCCGAGCTCGACGCCGCCGGCATCGGCTTCGTCGTCGTCTCGGGCGACATGATCGAGGGCACGATCACCGCGACGCTGCTCGAGCGCGCGAATCCCGGCGCGATCGCCTCGCGACGCGAATCCGCGGGACGCCTCTACAACGTCGGCGAGTTCGCCCGCGAGGTCGCCCTCGCGGCGGTCCAGCCGATCCCGGAGGACCACACGCGCTACGTCGGCGACGTCAGCGACTTCACGGGCTGAGCCGGCGCGGTGGGCGACGGGAGCACGCGGTACGCGAGCCGCATCCTGCTCTTCGAGCCGGGCGGGCGCGTGCTGCTGTTCCTCGAGGAGTTCCCGGACCTCCCGGGCCGTGCGAAGTGGATCACGCCCGGCGGCGGCGCCGAGCCGGGCGAGACGCCCCACGAGACCGCGGTGCGCGAGCTGCACGAGGAGACCGGGCTGCTCGTGCCGGATCTCGGGCCGATCGTCCATTCCTATGGATTTCCCGTGAACCGCCCGGGCGCCAGGCACTCGTTCTCGCACTGGGACTTCTTCGTGCACCGGGTCCGGGCGCCGTTCGACCCGTCCCACGAGCTCTGGACGGCCGAGGAGCACGACACCGTCAAGGACATCGGCTGGTGGGCGGCCGAGGACCTCAAGAGCGCGAGACCGGGCTATGCGCCGTTCGATCTCATCGATCTGATCGAGCGCTTCCGGATGCGGTGAACCGTTGAGGAGCCTGCTCCGGCTGCTCGCGACAACGACGCTCGTCGCGGTCGCGCTGGTGGGCTGCGCTAGCGCGTCGGGGCCGGCGGGCCCCGAGCCCGATCCGACGCCTTCAGCGACGGCCGAGCCGCCAGTCACGGCCGCCGCAGAGGCGCCGTTGTTCTCCCTGGAGTCGATCGATGGCACGACCTGGTGCTCGCCGCACCGGGGCGACTGCCTCGAGATCGCCCTACCGGTCATCACCGCGTTCGGCGGCAGCGTCGCCGGCGACTGGCCGCCGCAGCCCGCCGATCCGGACGGATGCTTCCGGCTGCGCGGCGGCGGCTCGTACGACCTGTGGTTCTGTCCGGCGGGCGCCGCGGCCGACATGTCATCCCGCCCGACGGACTTGGACGACGACCGCACCGACGTCGACCGGCTCATCGTGAAGTTCAAGGCCACCGACGGATGGGTCTATCTCAAGGCCTAAATTAGCCGATAATCAATATTATGTCAGTTTGAGGAAGTCATGAGACCGCTTCGATACTCGATCAACGTCACGCTGGACGGCTGCTGCCATCACGAGGCGGGGCTCCCCCCGGACGAGGAATCGATGCGCTACTGGACCGCCGAGATGGCACGTGCCGATGCGCTGCTGTTCGGCCGGGTGACCTACCAGATGATGGAGTCGGCCTGGCGGAAGCCGGCCACCGGCACCTGGCCCGCGTGGATGGACGAATGGGAGGTCCCGTTCGCCGAGGCCATCGATCGGGCGAACAAGTACGTCGTGTCGAGCACGCTGAGCGGGGTCGATTAGAACGCCCAACTGGTGCGAGGCGACCTGGGCCCCGCGGTTCAGCGGCTCAAGCAGGAGCCGGGCGAGGGCCTTTGGGTGGGTGGCGTGACACTCCCCCTGGCGTTGGCGGATCTCGGACTGATCGACGAGTACGAGTTCCTGGTCCAGCCGGTCATCGCCGGACACGGACCGACCCTGCTCGCCGGTCTGCGCGAACGCATCCAGCTCGAGCTCGTGAGTCGCCATGAGTTCCGGTCGGGGGCGGTCGCCCTGAGATACCGGCCCGTCAGGGTGACAGCCTGACGCGCCCCTCCCCGGCAAGTCGCGTGGTGCTCACGAGGTGACGAGCGGACGCGAGGGGTCGGCGGTCCACGCATTCTTCGAGCCGTCGTACACGGCGACGTCACTGCGCCCGAGCTCCTGGAGCGCGAACGTGACCGCGGTGGCCGCGATGCCGCCGCCGCAGTAGGCGACCGGGCGCACGTCCGGATCCAGCGCACCGACGGCTGCGAAGATGTCGCGCAGCTCCCCCAGCGGCTTGAGCGCGCCGTCCGCGCCATAGAGCGTGCCGGCCGGCACATTGACCGCGCTCGGGATGTGGCCGCGGTCATAGAGCGGTGCGTCGAGCGCCTCGATCAGCAGCACCCGGCCGTCCTGCGTCGCGGCGAGCACGTCCTCGGTGCTCGCCAGCCGCTCGGGCCGGTGCTGGGCGGTGAACACCGCCGCTTCCCGCGCCGCCGCCTCGCCGGCCTCGGTCGGATGCCCAGCCGCCTTCCAACCGGCCAGTCCGCCGTCCAGCACCAGCACGTCGTCGTGGCCCTCCAGCTGGAACTGCCACCACAAGCGCGTCGCCCATATGCCGTTCACCGCGTCGTAGACGACGACGGTGTCGCGATCCCCGATCCCGAGCGCGCCGACCGCGGCGGCGAAGTCGTCCGGAGCAGCGGCGGCGAAGGGCGCCTCTCCCCCGTGGTCGGTGAAGCCCGGCGCAGTGAGGTCGGCGAACGTCGCTCCGGGGATGTGCTCGGCGCGGAACGCCGCGCTCCCCGACTCGATCTGCGCCTGTCCACCGACGAAGCTGAGGAACACGGTGGCGTCGACCACCCGGAGCCGGGGCTCCCCCAGCCGGGCGGCGAGCTCGGCGGCACTGACGCGATTGGCGGTCATGGGGATCCCTTCGTCGAGGCGTTCTCCTGGACGCTAGCAAGCTCGTTCGGCGTCGAGGCGATTGCGACGGAGTGTTCAGCCGGCGTGCGAGAGAATCAACGGTGCCATCCGACGACCAGCGCTCCCCCGGCGGCATCGACCCCGCTGACCTCGAGACCACGCTGCGGGTGCTCGCGGAGCTCGCGCACATCGATCACGAGCACCCCGACTTCCAGACGGTGCGCCGAGCGACCGGGAAGATGTTCAAGGCAGTCAAGCGGGAGCGGAAGCTCGAGACGCGCGCGCGGATCCGGGCGAACGACCGGGCCGTCGTCGCCGCGACGGCGACCGGCGCCCCCGATCGCATCGACGACGAGACCCGCGGCATCCCGCTCGCAGTGACGACCGCGCTCCCGACCGCGGGCGTGCTGCTCAAGGCACGTGCGTGCTATATCTGCAAGCAGGACTACACCCTCGTCGACGCGTTCTACCACCAGCTCTGCCCGAGCTGCGCGGCGATGAGTCACGCCAAGCGCGAGGCCCGCACGGACCTTGTCGGCAAGCGCGCGCTGCTGACCGGCGGCCGCGCGAAGATCGGGATGTACATCGCGCTGCGCCTGCTGCGCGACGGCGCCCACACGACGATCACCACCCGCTTCCCGCGCGACGCCGTGCGCCGCTTCACGTCGCTGCCGGACTCCCCCGAATGGATCGACCGATTGCGGATCGTCGGCATCGACCTCCGCGATCCCGCGCAGGTCATCGCGCTCGCCGAGTCGGTCGCCGCGCAGGGACCCCTCGACATCCTGATCAACAACGCCGCGCAGACGGTGCGCCGCTCCCCCGGCGCCTACCAGCCGCTCGTCGACGCCGAGCTCGCACCCCTGCCCGAGGGCCGGCTCCCCGAGCTGCAGACCTTCGGCCACACCAATGACCCGCACCCGCAGGCGCTCGCGCGCTCCGTGGACGCGCATCCGATCCTCGCGGCCGCCGCGGCGAGGGCCGAGGAGCTCACGCAGCAGGCCCTCGCGCCCGGCTCCTCGTCGCTCGAGCGACACGCCGCCGGCACGGCGATCGATGCGGGCGGGCTCGTCCCCGACCTCGCCGACGTCAACTCGTGGACGCAGAGCGTCGAGGACGTCGACCCGCTCGAGCTGCTCGAGGTCCAGCTGGCGAACGAGACGGCGCCCTTCATCCTCATCTCGAAGCTGCGCGCCGCGCTCGCCGCGTCACCCGCCCGACGCAGCTACATCGTC
>DATMFB010000166.1:0-7590 GCA_035556395.1 Microbacteriaceae bacterium | reverse complement strand
TCTCGCGGGGTGTCGTCATCGTTCCCTTCGGCTCGGCCTCCGGCCTCGCTCAGGGAGCGACCACGATCGATCGTGATGTGCAGCCAGGAGTCGGAGATCCCGTCGAGGAGGCCGTCGCCCCACTCGACGACCGTCGCCGCGCCCTCGAAGTCGAGATCCAGATCGTCGAGCTCGCAGGCGTCGGCGAGCCGGTAGGCGTCGACGTGCACGAGCGGCACACTGCCCGTCACCGGCGGGTGGACGCGGGACAGCACGAAGGTCGGCGAGGTGACCGGGCCCCGGACTCCCATGCCGTCGCCGATCCCGCGCGTCAGCGTCGTCTTGCCCGCGCCGAGGTCGCCGCGCAGGACGACCAGGTCGCCCGCGCGCAGCACCGCACCGATGCGCCGACCGAGGGCCTCCATGTCCTCCGCGGTCGCGATCGTGAGCCGCGTCACGCCGCTCACGGCAGGTACCGCCTCCGGACGCGCGGTCCGACGCGCGTCACGATCTCGTACGGGATGGTCCCGGCGGCATCGGCCCACTCGGACGCCGACGGATGGCCGAGCTCGGGGTCGCCCCAGAAGACCGCGCGATCGCCGACCTCGACGGGGTCGTCCCCGACGTCGACGACGACCTGGTCCATCGCGATCGTCGCCGCGATCGTATAGCGCTTCCCGTTGATCGACACCGGCGCGCGGCCCGTCGCCGCCCGCGGCAGGCCGTCGGCGTAGCCGAGCGGGATGAGCACGAGCGTCGTCTCGCGCTCCGTCACGTAGCGGTGCCCGTACGAGACGCCGAGGCCCGCGGGGACGCGCTTGACCGAGACGACCTCGCCGCCGACCTCCATCGCGGGGCGCAAGCCCAGCTCGGCGGACGTGCGCTCCGGGAAGGTCGAGAGCCCGTAGAGCGCGAGGCCGACCCGCACCATGCCCCTCGCCTGGTGCGGATGCGAGACCATCGACGCGGAGGCCGACGCGTGCTCGAGCTCGGGGGCGAGCCCGGCCGCCCGCGCGACCGCGATGGCGCTGTCGAACGCCGTGAACTGGTCCTCGTCGGCGTCCGGCGACGTGTTCGCGAGATGGGTCCAGACCCCGCGGACGACGATGGCCCCCGCGCGCTCCAGCTCGACCGCCCGAGCGACGAGCTCGTGCCACTCCGCGCCCAGCGCCCCGCCGCGGCCGAGGCCGGTGTCCGCCTTGAGATGCACGACCGCGGGTCGAGCCTCGGCCCCGGTGCGCCGCGCGAACGCGAGCGCCTCGTGCGCCGCGAGCGCGACGCGCTCGAGGTTCTCCACCGATCCGATGCCGAGCTCGATGCCGGAGGAGACCGCCCAGCCGAAGTCGGCGTCCGCCCCGTGGATCCAGGCGAGGATCGGCTGCCGGATGCCCGCCTCGCGGAGCCGCCGCGCCTCATCGAGATCCACGACGCCGAACGCGTCGATGCCGGCATCCGCCATCGCCCGGGCGACCTGCTCCATGCCGTGGCCGTACCCGTCCGCCTTCACGACCCCCATCAGGCGAGCGGGCGCGACCTGCGCGGCGACGCTCCTGACGTTCTCCCGGATCGCCGCGAGGTCGACGACGAGCTCGCGCATCGCGTTCACGACTCCGCGACGACGAACGCGATCGCCATGCCGGCGTCGTGGCTCATCGTCAGATGCACGCGGGACACGCCGAGCTCGCGAGCCGCCGACGCCGCCTGACCGCGCAGCTCGAACCCCGGGTTGCCAACCTCGTCCGAGACGACCGGCATGTCATGCCAGCCGATGTCCCACGACCAGCCGAGCGCCTTGATGAACGCCTCCTTCGCCGCGAACCGCCCCGCGAGGGAGCGCAGCGAGAGCTCCTTTCCACCCCGGACCGTCTCGTCCGCCGCGAACAGGCGATCCCGCAGCCGAGGGGTGCGCGACATGGCCCGCTCGAACCGCGCGATGTCGACGAGGTCGACGCCGACACCGATCACGGCCACGCGCGGACCATCACTCGACCGTCACCGACTTCGCGAGGTTCCGGGGCTGGTCGACGTCGAGGCCCTTCGCGTGCGCGAGCTCGAGCGCGAAGAGCTGGAGCGGTGCGACCGCGAGGATCGGCGCGGACCACGGGCCGGACAGCGGCAGCGGGATGAGCTCGTCGGCGAACGGCAGGACCGCCGTGTCGCCGGCTTCCGCGATCGCGATGACGCGGGCGCCGCGGGCGCGGATCTCCTGGATGTTCGAGACGACCTTCGCGTGCAGCTGCGCCGAGTGTCGGGGCGAGGGCACGACGACGAAGACGACCTGACCGTGGTCGATGAGCGCGATCGGCCCGTGCTTGAGCTCGCCCGCCGCGAACCCCTCGGCGTGGATGTAGGCGAGCTCCTTGAGCTTGAGGGCCCCCTCGAGCGCGATGGGATAGCCGACGTTGCGGCCCAGGAAGAGCACCGAGCGGGTGTCCGCCATCCAATGCGCGAGCGTCTCGATGTGCGGCCAGGACTCCTCGATGACCGCGCGCAGCCGCTCCGGCGTCGCCTGCAGGTCGGCGACGATCGCGCGGTGCACGTCGTCGGGGAGGGTGCCGCGGATGCGCCCGAGGTGGAGTCCGAGCAGGTAGAGCGCGGCGATCTGGGCGACGAACGCCTTCGTCGACGCGACCGCGACCTCCGGCCCGGCGTGCGTGTAGACGACGCCGTCGGACTCGCGCGGGATCGTCGCCCCCTGCGTGTTGCAGACGGAGAGCGACCGGGCGCCGTGGGCACGGGCGTGCTGCACCGCGAGGAGGGTGTCCATCGTCTCGCCCGACTGCGAGATCGACACGACGAGCGTGCGGTCGTCGAGCAGCGGCTCGCGGAACTGGAACTCGTGCGAGAGCTCCACATCGACCGGGATGCGGGCCCACGTCTCGATCGCGTAGCGCGCGACCTCGGCGGCATAGGAGGCGGTGCCGGCGGCGATGAGCACGATCCGCTGGATGCCGGCCAGGATGTCGTCGGTCAGCCGGTCCCCGAGATCCGACAGGACGACGAGGCCGTCGCGCGTCCGGCCGAGCAGCGTGTTCGACAGCGCGTCGGGCTCCTCGTGGATCTCCTTCGCCATGAACCACGGCCAGCCGCCCTTGTCGGCGGCGGCGGCGTCCCAGGCGACCTCGTACTCGTCGCCCTCGACGCGGGCGCCGGCGAAGTCGGTGATCTCGACCGAGTCCGGACGGATCGTCACGATCTGGTCCTGCCCGAGCGCGACGGCGCGCTTCGTGTGCTCGACGAACGCGGCGACGTCGCTCGCGAGGAAGTTCTCATGCTCGCCGAGTCCGACGACGAGCGGGGAGTTGCGGCGTGCCCCGACGACGACAGCGGGCTCGTCCTCGTGCATCGCGAGGAGTGTGAACGCGCCGGCGAGGCGACCGACGGTGCGGCGGAACGCCTCGGCGAGGTCGTGCACCTGCGCGTACTCGCGCGCGAGCAGCTGCGCGGCGACCTCGGTGTCCGTCTCGGAGTGGAACTCGACGCCCTCGGCGACGAGCTCGGCCTTGAGCTCCGCGAAGTTCTCGATGATGCCGTTGTGGATGACGGCGAGCTTGCCGTCATCGGCGAGGTGTGGGTGCGCGTTGCGGTCGGTGGGGCCGCCGTGCGTCGCCCAGCGCGTGTGCCCGATGCCCGTCCCGCCGTCGCCGATCGGGTGCTCCGCGAGGTCGTCGACGAGCACCTTGAGCTTGCCCGCGCGCTTGCGCATGTCGAGGTGGCCGACCCGGTCCAGGACGGCGACGCCGGCGGAGTCGTAGCCGCGGTACTCGAGGCGCTTGAGCCCCGCCATCAGCAGGCCTGTCGAGTCCCGAGGACCGACATATCCGATGATCCCGCACATGCCGCAAGTCTAGGCGGGGGCCTGTACGAGAACGCCGAGCACGGCGCGAACTAGGCTGGTCCGGTGAGCGAGACCTCCTCCGTCTTCCACGAGATCGCCCGGGCGGAGTGGGCGGCTCTCGCGGCGGGGATGCGGGCCCCGCTCACCCCGACCGAGATCACGGCGCTGCGCGGCACCGGCGACCAGCTCGACCTCCGCGAGGTCCAGGAGGTCTACCTGCCGCTCAGCCGCCTCCTCTCGCTCTACGCGGCCGGCGCGCAGCGTCTCTACGCGGAGACCCGGGACTTCCTCGACGGCGCCGTCTCCGTCCCGGGCGTCACGCCGTTCATCATCGGCGTCGCGGGATCGGTGGCGGTCGGCAAGTCGACGATCTCGCGCGTGCTGCGCGAGCTGCTCTCGCGTTGGCCGGGCACGCCGCGCGTGGACCTCATCACGACGGACGGCTTCCTGCATCCGAACGCGGAACTCCAGCGCCGCGGCCTCATGGAGCGCAAAGGGTTCCCCGAGTCGTACGACCGGCGGGCGCTCATCGAGTTCGTCTCGGCGATCAAGTCGGGCGAGCCTCGCGTGCGCGCGCCCCTCTACTCGCACCTCGTCTACGACATCGTCCCCGGCGCCGAGGTCGTCGTGCAGCGCCCGGACGTCCTCATCGTCGAGGGGCTCAACGTGCTGCAGCCCGCCCCTCAGGGCCAGGCGCTCGCCGTCTCGGACCTCTTCGACTTCACCGTGTACGTCGACGCCGCGACCGAGGATGTCGAGGAGTGGTACATCCAACGGTTCCTGCGGCTGCGGGCGAGCTCGTTCTCCGACCCCGACTCGTACTTCCACCGATACGCCGACCTCTCCGACGAGGAGGCGATCGCGACCGCGCGAGACATCTGGGTCCGCGTCAACGGCCGCAACCTCGTGGAGAACGTCCTCCCGACCCGCGAGCGGGCGACGCTCGTGCTCCGCAAGGGCGCGAACCACGTCGTCGATCGCGTGCTCGTCAGGAAGATCTGAGCCGTTCGGAGACGAGTGTCGCGAGCCGATCCGCGACCGCCTGCGCGGTCTCCTGATCCTCGGCCTCGACCATGACCCGGACCATCGGCTCGGTGCCGGATGGGCGCAGCAGGACCCGGCCCGCGTCGGCGAGGGCGCGCTGCTCCCGCTCCACGGCCGCGGCGATCTCGGCGTCACCGTCGAGTCGGCTCCGGTCCACGCCTCGGACGTTGACGAGGACCTGCGGGTAGACCGTCATGCACGCGGCGAGCTCGGCGAGGCTCTTGCCGGTGCGGGCGATCTCGCCCGCGAGGTGCAGTCCCGTGAGAATGCCGTCGCCCGTCGTCGCGTGCTCGGTGATGATGAGGTGGCCGGACTGCTCGCCGCCGAGCGACCAGCCATGCTCCGCGAGCGCCTCGAGGACGTATCGGTCGCCGACGCCGGTCAGCGCGACCTCGATGCCGTGCTCGGCCATGGCCCGCCGCAGTCCGAGATTGCTCATCACGGTGGCGACGAGCGTGTCGTCCTTGAGCGCACCGCGTTCCTTCATCGAGATCGCGAGGATCGCCATGATCCGGTCGCCGTCGACGATCTCGCCGTCCGCGTCGACCGCGAGGCAGCGATCCGCGTCGCCGTCGTGGGCGATGCCGATGTCGGCCCCGACCTCGAGCACCTTCGCCTGCAGCACCTCGAGGTGGGTCGAGCCGGACCCCTCGTTGATGTTGAGCCCGTCCGGGTCGGCCCCGATGACCGTCACTCGAGCGCCGGCGTCCTTGAACGCCTGCGGGGAGATTCCCGCGGCGGCGCCGTTCGCCGCATCGATCACGACGTGGAGGCCGTCGAGCCGATGGTTGAGGCTCGCGAGCAGGTGGAGGACGTAGCGGTCCTCCGCGTCGGCGAAGCGGCGGATGCGGCCGACGTCGCCGCCGATGGGCGTGAGCTCCTGCGTGCCGAGCGCCGCCTCGATCCGATCCTCGACCTCGTCCGGGAGCTTCTGCCCGCCGAAGCTGAAGAACTTGATCCCGTTGTCCGGGGCCGCGTTGTGCGACGCGGAGATCATCACGCCGAAGTCGGCCTGCACGGACTGCACGAGGTACGCGCACGCCGGCGTGGGGATGACGCCCGCGTCGAGCACGTCGATGCCGCTGCTCGCGAGCCCGGAGGCCACGGCCGCGGCTAGGAACTCGCCGCTGATCCGAGGATCGCGCGCGAGGACCGCGGTCGGGCGCCGCCCGGCCGCGCGATTCTCCTCCGCGTGCCGACCCTTGGTGAGGACGTACGCAGCGGCCTGGGCGAGGTCGAGCGCCAGCTGCGCGGTGATGTCACCGTTCGCCAGGCCCCGGACGCCGTCCGTGCCGAAAAGTCGTCCCACTTATGCGTCCCCGTTCGTCGTTCCCTGAGCGAGCTCAGCGAGTCGAAGGGTCAGCGCTTCGAGTACTGCGACGCCTTGCGGGCCTTCTTGAGACCGGCCTTCTTGCGCTCGATGACGCGGGCATCGCGGGTGAGGAAGCCGGCCTTCTTGAGGGCCGGGCGGTTGTTCTCCCGGTCGATCTCGTTGAGGGCACGGGCGATCGCGAGGCGCAGCGCGCCCGCCTGGCCCGAGGGGCCGCCACCGGTGATGCGCGCGACCACGTCGTACGAGCCGATGAGGTCGAGGACCGCGAAGGGCGAGTTGATGGCCTGCTGGTGCAGCTTGTTCGGGAAGTAGGCCTCGAGCGGGCGGCCGTTGATGGTCGCGACGCCCGCACCCGGGGTGAGCCGGACGCGCGCGATCGCCTCCTTGCGGCGGCCGACGGCCGCGCCGGAGACGGTGAGCGGCGCACGCGGCGCCTTCGTCTCGGTCGCGACGGCGCTCGGCGTCTCGGTCGTGTAGTCGCCGGTGATGGTGTCGACGGAGTTCTCGTCGGCGGTGGTCTCGTTGTCAGCCACTGTTCGTTTCCTTCTGAGAGATTCCGGCTCAGGCCTGCTGAGAGACCTGGGAGATGGTGTACGGCTTCGGCTGCTGCGCAGCGTGCGGGTGCTCGGGGCCGGCGTAGACCTTGAGCTTCGTGAACTGCGCGCGGCCGATCGAGTTCTTCGGCAGCATCCCGCGGATCGCCTTCTCGACGACGCGCTCGGGCTTCGTCTCGAGGAGCTCCGCGTACGAGGTCGCGGTGAGGCCGCCCGGGTAGCCCGAGTGGCGGTAGGCGAGCTTCTGCGCGAGCTTCTGGCCGGTCAGGGCGACCTTCTCCGCGTTGACGATGATGACGAAGTCACCGGTGTCGACGTGGTTCGCGAAGACGGGCTTGTGCTTGCCGCGCAGCAGGGCCGCGGCCTGCGAGGCGAGGCGGCCGAGCACGATGTCCGTGGCGTCGATGACGAGCCACTCGCGCGTGACGGACTCCGCCTTGGGCGTGAACGTACGAGTCACAGGAGTTCTGCTTTCGATCGGTTGAGGTTCGTGAATCCCGCTCCGGTGGGGGTTCCGCAGCTTCTGCTTCGGAACAACCCGGTGGAGGGCACCGCGATCACGGGCCGCAGGGCGCGGACCGACGTTCAAGTGTAGCGGATAACTTCAGAACGTCCCAGCTGACCGTCGCTCGGCCAGCGTCGCGTCCTTGTTGCCCCAGTGCGTGAGCGGCACCTCGGTCACGTGCACGGTGATCGCCGATTGCGGCGCCCCGGCGGTGCGCTCGACCGCATCGGCGACCTCCCGGATCATCGCGCGGATCTGCTCAGGGGTCCGGCCCTCGGCAAGGCTGATCTGGACGTGGGGCATGTCGACTCCTCTGGGTCGGATACAGAACGCGGTC
>DATMFB010000165.1:0-3290 GCA_035556395.1 Microbacteriaceae bacterium | reverse complement strand
CGAGCCGCGACGCGCGCGCACGATGAGGATCACGACCAGGGCGACGACGAGCGCGACCACGAGGCCCAGGACGACGAGAAGCAGCACGGATATCGGACTGCTGAGCCACGATTCGGCAAGGCACTCGGTCATCGCGTTCTCCCCCGGTCATCGACCAGTGTCCTGAATCGTCCAAACTGGGACAAGCACCGCTTGCGGACATGTCCGCAAGCGGGCACAGTTGCCGGATGAACGACGAGGACCTGCTGGCCGTCGCCTACCGCGGGCGCCCGGCCACGATCGCCGAGCTCGCCACGCTATCGCATGTCCCGGTCGAGGAGGCGCGCACGGCGGTGCGCCGACTCCGCAGCCACGCTCGGCTCGGCGGTCGTGGCGAGCGGATCACGTACTCGCACCCCGCGAACTGGGCGGCCGAGTCGGTCGCGTCCCGCACGACGGAGCTCCGGCGCAGCACCGACGAGCTCCTGGCGCAGATCGAGCAGATCGTGGGGGCCCTGCCCGGCTCGATCGCGCACTGGTCGGTCGGCGAGGCCTCCTCCCAGCCCATGCCCGTGCTCGCCCGACACGGGCCGCGAGCCGCCGAGGACCTCTGGTACGAGATCGGCCGGCACGGCTCCGGCGTGCTGGAGGCCTGCCTCCCCGACATCAGCCGGTTCCTGACCAGCTCGGACGAGCGCATCGCCCGGGCCTCCCAGCTGATGCGCGCCAAGGACGGGGTGCGGATGATCATCCCGACCGCGGCGACCGAGGAACCCGCCATGCGCGAGCTGCTCGTCGCCTTCACCGCGGCCGGGATCGAGTACCGATTCCTCGACGACCCGCCGAGCTGGTTCTGGGTGGACGGCGACCAGCTCGCCGTTCCCTTCGAATGGGGCGAGGGACGTCCGACCAGCGTGATGAGCGTGCGCAGCGGTGCGCTCGCCGGCATGGTGTCCGCCTACTTCGCGACCCTGTGGCGAGCCGCGACCCCGCCCGCCCCGGCCGCGAACGCCTGGACGCCGCTGCTCGCGCTCATGCGAAAGGGCATCACGCTCGAGACCGCATCACGCATGATCGGCGTGAACCCCCGCACCGGCCGCCGCCGGATCGCCCAGGCGATGGGCCACTACGGCGTCTCCACGCTGTTCGCGCTCGGGGTCGCCTGGGCGGCGGACACCGAATCGCGTCCGTGATCCCAGCGGTCAGACCTCAGCCGCCGAGGCCCTTCCAGGCGGTCGAGCCGTCCGCCTCGACCTGCCGCTTCCACACCGGGAGCTCGGCCTTGATCGACTCGATGAGCGTGCGGCAGGCGACGAACGCCTCGTCGCGGTGACCCGAGGCGACCGCGATCACGACGGCGGAGTCCCCGACCTCGAGCCGCCCGACCCGGTGCGACACGGCGACGGCGAGATCGGGCCCGTCGACCGCGGCAGCGAGCCGCGCGAGCGTGACCTCGGCGTCGGGGTGCGCGGTGTACTCGAGCGCGACGACCGGACCCGCGGCATCGGGGTCTGAATCTCTCACGGTCCCGATGAAGACGGAGACGGCCCCCGCCGCGCCGTCCGAGACGGCCGCGACGTGCTCGGCGAGCTCGATCGGCTCAGCAGTGATGCGCGCGATGCGGACGGTCAATGGTCTCCTCCCGAGTGCTGCTCGATCGCGTGCCTGGCGACCGCGAGCACGACCTCGATGCCGTCGCGCACGCCGCCCGGCGAGCCCGGCAGGTTGACGACGAGCGCCCCGCCCGACGCGGACTCGGCCATGCCGGCCAGTCCTCGGGAGAGTATCGCGGTCGGGACTGCGGCGGCACCCCTGCGGCGGATCTCCTCGGCGATCCCGGGCAGCTCGATCGCGATGACCGGGCGCGTGCCCTCCGGGGTCAGGTCCTGCGGCGTCACGCCCGTGCCGCCCGAGGTGACGATGAGCCGGGCGCCCCCCTCGAGCGCAGCGCGGATCGCGGCCTCGACCTCGGCCGCGCCGTCAGGGACGAGCATCGTCGTGACATCCCAGCCCTCCGCCGTCAGGCGCGCGGCGGCGACCGGTCCGCTCGTGTCGGGCCGCTCGCCCCGGGACGACCGGTTCGAGACGGTGATGACGGTGGCGATCATGCCCTCAACCTAGGCGAGCGAGGTCATGGGCCGGGAGTAGGAGGTTCCAGGCGGACGATGACCGCCTTCGAGACCGGGGTGTTCGAGACGTCGGCGACCGACTCGAGCGGGACGAGGACGTTCGTCTCGGGATAGTAGGCCGCCGCGTTGCTCCGCGGGGTGTCGTACTGGACGATCCGGAACTCGCGCGCCCGGCGTTCCTCGATGCGACCGTCCTTCGCCGTCCACTCGGAGACCAGGTCGACGAGGTCGCCGTCCGCGAAGCCGGCCGCGGCGATGTCCTCCGGGTGCATCATCACCACGCGACGGCCGCCCTTGATGCCCCGATAGCGGTCGTCCTTGCCGTAGATCGTCGTGTTGTACTGATCGTGCGAACGCAGCGTCTGGAGCAGCACGCGACCGTCGGGGATGCGCGGATACTCGAGCTCGTTCGCCGTGAACCTTGCCTTCCCCGTCGCCGTCGCGAAGGTCCGCGAGTCGCGCGGACCGTTCGGCAGCATGAGCGTCCGGCCCTTGTCGACGCGAGCCTCGAAGTCGTCGAACCCCGGGATGACGTGCTCGATGTGCGTGCGGATGCGGGCGTAGTCGTGCTCGAGGGCGGGCCAGTCGGCCTGAGGGTAGTTGGGCGGGGAGGTCTCGATACGGCCCTCCGGGCCTACTCGACCCGCGTCGGCACCCTTCGACTCGCTGCGCTCGCTCAGGGAGCCGCGGTGATCCGCAGGGGCGTCGAAGAGGAGCGCGGCGATGCGGGCGATGATCGCGACCTCGGAGAGCAGGTCCTCCGACGGCGGGGCGAGGCGGCCGCGGGAGGTGTGCACCGCGCCCATCGAGTCCTCGACCGTGACGCGCTGCTCGTCCTGCTTGCCCGAGCCGCGGCGGTCGCGATCGGTGCGGCCGAGCGTCGGGATGATGAGCGCCCGCCGGCCGGTGACGACGTGCGAGCGATTGAGCTTGGTCGAGACCTGGACCGTGAGGTCGACCTGGCGCATCGCGTGCTCGACGACCTCGGTGTCGGGCGTCGCGGAGACGAAGTTCCCGCCCATCGCCATGAAGAAGCCGACCTCGCCGGCCCGCATGGCGCGAATCGCCTCGACCACGTCGTGGCCGTGCTCGCGGGGCGCCGTGAACGAGAACTCGCGGTCGAGCGCCGCGAGGAAGCTCTCGGCCGGCTTCTCGTAGATGCCCATCGTGCGGTCGCCCTGC
>DATMFB010000164.1:0-10023 GCA_035556395.1 Microbacteriaceae bacterium | reverse complement strand
AAGGACGACACGCTGTTCGCCCTCGAGGCCGGCGCGGTCGAGTTCGGTGCGAAGGGCCGCCGCAAGGTCGTCAACATCGTCGCGGAGTAGTCTCCGGACCAGGCTGGTTGAGCCTGTCGAAACCAGCCCCTGTCGCTGATTTCGACAGGCTCAATCAATTTCCCGGAGAACGCCATGGCCCAGTTCGTCGATCAGGTGACGCTGCACCTGTCCGCCGGCGACGGCGGCAACGGCTGCGTGTCGGTGCGCCGCGAGAAGTTCAAGCCGCTCGCCGGCCCCGACGGCGGCAACGGCGGCGACGGCGGCGACGTGGTCCTCATCGCGGACCCGCAGGAGACGACACTCCTGACCCTCAAGTACGCGCCGCACCAGAAGGCCGGCAGCGGTGCCGCAGGGGCCGGCGACCTGCGCCACGGTGCGAATGGCGCCGACACGGTCCTCTCGGTGCCCGTCGGGACGGTCGTCAAGGATGCGGACGGCGAGCTGCTCATCGACCTCGACGAGCCGGGCGTCCGGTTCGTCGTCGCCCCCGGCGGCCAGGGCGGCCTGGGGAACGCCGCGCTCGCGACGTCGAAGCGCAAGGCGCCGGGCTTCGCGCTCAACGGCACGCCGGGCTTCGAGGGCGACGTCCTCCTCGAGCTGAAGACCGTCGCCGACATCGCGCTCGTCGGCTATCCCTCCGCGGGCAAGTCGAGCCTCATCGCGGCGATCAGCGCCGCGAAGCCGAAGATCGCCGACTATCCGTTCACGACGCTGCACCCGAACCTCGGGGTCGTCGAGGCGGGCTCGACCCGGTACACGATCGCCGACGTGCCCGGGCTCATCGAGGGCGCGAGCGAGGGCAAGGGGCTCGGGCTCGAGTTCCTCCGGCACGTCGAGCGCTGCTCGGCGCTCCTGCACGTCCTCGACTGCGCGACGCTCGATCCGGGCCGCGACCCGATCTCCGATCTCGACACGATCCTCGCCGAGCTCGCGGCGTACCCCGTCCCGGATGGTCAGCTCCCGCTGCTGGAGCGGCCGCAGCTCATCGCGCTCAACAAGATCGACGTGCCCGAGGGTCGAGAGCTCGCCGACTTCGTCCGGCCCGACCTCGAGGCCCGCGGCTATCGTGTGTTCGAGGTGTCGGCGGTGTCGCGCGAGGGGCTGCGCGAGCTGAGCTTCGCGCTCGCGGAGCTCGTCGTCGCCGACCGGAAGGCGAAGGCGGCCGCGGCGATCGATCGGCCGCGGATCGTCATGCGGCCGAAGGCGGTCGACACGAAGGACTTCGATATCCGCGTCGAGGGCGGCACGACGACGATCTACCGCGTCCTCGGCGCCAAACCGGAGCGCTGGGTCGCGCAGACCGACTTCGACAACGACGAGGCGGTCGGCTATCTCGCCGATCGGCTCGCGAAGCTCGGGGTCGAGGAGGAGCTCTTCCGCGTCGGGGCGACGCCGGGAGCCACCGTCAAGATCGGCCGCGGCAACCGCGAGGTCACCTTCGACTGGGAGCCGACGCTGACGAGCGCCGCCGAGCTCATCCAGAGCCCGCGCGGCACCGACGCGCGGCTCGAGAGCGGTCCCGGCCGCCGCACGACGAAGCAGCGGCAGGAGGAGTACCACGCCTGGATGGATGCGAAGGCTGCGGCACGCGCCGAGCTCGAGGCGGAGCGGGCTGGAGGATTCTGGAGCGACGATGACGAATGACGCACCTTTGACCGGCCCGACGACGCTCGTCTCGGCCGTCCAGCGGCACGAGCACATCCCGCAGGCCCAGCGCATCGTCGTCAAGGTCGGCTCATCGAGCGTGACGGGGGCGAACGTCGGGCAGATCGACACGCTCGTCGACGCGCTCGCCGAAGCCCACGGCCGCGGTTCCGAGGTCATCCTCGTGAGCTCCGGCGCGATCGCGAGCGCCATGCCGTTCCTCGGACTCGAGGCGAACATCCGGGCCTCCGGCGACCTCGCGACCCAGCAGGCTGCGGCGGCGGTCGGGCAGAACGTGCTGATGTGGCGCTACCAGACGAGCCTCGACCGCTACGGCATCATCGCCGGTCAGCTGCTGCTCACCGCGGGGGACATGGAGAACCCGACGAATCGCTCCAACGCGCGACGCGCCTTCGAGCGGCTGCTCGGTCTGCGGGTGCTCCCGATCGTCAACGAGAACGACACGGTGGCGACCCAGGAGATCCGCTTCGGCGACAACGACCGGCTCGCCGCCCTCGTCAGTGTGCTCGTGCGCGCCGACCTGCTCATCCTGCTCTCCGACGTCGATGCGCTCTACACGCGCCCGCCGTCGGAGCCCGGTGCCGCTCGGATCGACCACGTCGCGCATGACGACGAGCTCGAGACGATCGCGTTCGGCGACATCGGCGATGCCGGGGTCGGGACCGGCGGGGCCGCGACGAAAGTCGCCGCTGCGAAGCTCGCCGCGGCGAACGGGATCCCCGTGCTGCTCGCGGAGACCGGCTCGGTCGCCCGCGCGCTGAGCGGCGAGCGCCTCGGGACCTGGTTCCAGGCCGCGCCCCACGGCTCAGCCGACTGAGGTCGACTCGACGTCCTTCCGCGGCACGAGGGGGAGCGCCGCGAGCGGCGCGACCGCGCCGATCGCCCACGCGATCGGGTAGCCGACCGCGCCGATGAGCGCACCGAAGAGCGGCGACACGATCGCCGCCGCGAGGAACTGGCCCGTGTTCTGGATCCCGAGCGCGCGTCCGGCCCAGCGCGGTCCGGCGATCTCCGCGACGGCGGTGAACGCGAGTCCGTTGTCGGCGACGCTCACGCAGCTCGCGATGACGTAGGCGATCGCGGCCGGGATGGCCCAGTCAAGTGCGCCGAACCCGGCGGTCAGCAGCATGGCCGCGATCCCCGCGACGGCGACCCAGCGCAACGGCCCGAGGCGCGAGCCGAGGCGGTCGCTGATCGCGCCGGCGCCGATCCGGCCGGCCGCGCCGAGCAGCTGCGCCGACGACACGACGATCCCCGCGGCGAGCGCGGACCAGCCGAAGCCGGCGATGAACCAGACGAGCCCGAAGGTGGACAGCGCGAACTGCGGCACGACGAGGAGCACCGAGACGGCGTGGATCCGTGCGAGCACGCCGGTCTCGCGGTACGGGTTCACGGACTCCGCGCGCGCATGGTGTGGCGGCCGCACGGGGTCGACGACGACGATCGCGCAGATCAGCAGGCTGACGAGGCACAGCACGCCGCCGAAGGCGAGCGCGGCGTCGACTCCGCCGCCGCTCGCGAGGGCGGGCACGACGAGCGCCGCGACGGCGACGCCGACGGGCTGGCAGGTCTGCCGGATGCCCATCGCGAGCCCACGGCGTTCTGGTCGGAACCAGCCGACGATGAGGCGCCCGCTCGAGGCGTTCGTGCATGCGGACAGCGCACCGGACAGCACGAGGGCGAGCCCGAGCCAGACGAACCCGGTCGTCAGCATCGAGAGGGCGACCGCGATCGCCGTCGCGATGAGCCCGACGAGCAGGATGCGCCGCTCACCCCAGCGGTCGGTCGCCGCGCCCCACAGGACAAGCGAGAGGACGAGTCCGAGGTTGGGGGCGGCGGCCAGCAGCCCGGCCTCCGCGAGCGACAGGCCCTCGACGTCGTGGAGGAGGGGGATGAGGAACGCCGGTGTCGTCGAGACGATCGTCGTCGAGGCCTGGGCGAGCACGGCGGCGGCAAGCATGAGCCACGGCCTGGGGCGGGCGGTCATCGGGATGTCCTGTCTCGGGTCGGAAGGTGCGACCGGCACAGCGAGGGCGCCGCGAGCAGGGCGCCGGTCGGTTCAGGCCCTGCCGCGGCTCCGAAGGAGCAGCGAGCGTGACATCGTGCTGCGAGTCTAGCGAGCGCCGCGGAGCGCCTCGACGACCCCTGCGACCCGGCGGGCGCGGGTCTCGGCGGCCTTCGCGCCCTCGACCGCGAGGACGTGCCGCTTCCGGTTCGACACGGACAGGCTCGCGAACGCGTCGGCGGCTCCCGCCTCGGCGAGCGCCGCGGCGAGATCGTCCGGCACCTCGACGGTCCGCGGCTCGGTGTCGAGCGCGAGCTCCACCGTGATCGGGTCGCCGCCGCCGATGCCGGTCGCCGCGCGCTTGTCCGAGGAGAACGGGATGAGCGACTTCCCGCCCATCGCGGCGATCGTGCTCCGGTAGGTGAAGCCGTTGACCGTCACCACGACCGGCGGCTTGCGTCCCGCACCGAGCGCCTCGACGACATCGTCGGGCACTTCGATCCCCGTGTTGTTGCCGGTCTGCCGCATGCTGGTCTCGAACCGCATCCGCCCATTCTGGGCGCATCGCCCCGCCGCGGACAAGGCGCCTCCCACGGAAAAGGGGGAGGGATCGCGTTCTGGTGCGCGCGTACACTGACCGCATGACGACGGATATCGCGCTTGGTCTGACCGACAAGCTCGAGGCCGCACGCACGGCCTCCATCGCGCTCGCGCAGGCGTCGACCGCGCAGCGCAACGCCGGGCTCGAGGCGATCGCGGCGGCGGTCGAGTCGGCGGCGGGCGAGATCCTGCCGGCGAACGAGCTCGATCTCGCGAACGGCCGGGAGAACGGCCTGAGCGCGGGCCTGATCGACCGCCTCACCCTGACCGACGCTCGGCTCGCCGGCCTCGCGAAGGCGGTCCGCGAGATCATCGCACTGCCCGACCCGGTCGGCGACGTCGTGCGCGGCTCCACGCTGCCGAACGGGCTCCAGCTGACCCAGGTGCGCGTGCCGTTCGGCGTCATCGGCGCGATCTACGAGGCGCGTCCGAACGTCACGATCGACATCGCCTCGCTCGCGCTGAAGAGCGGCAACGCGTCGGTGCTGCGCGGCGGCTCGGCCGCGGAGCACACGAACGGGGTGCTCGTCGGCATCATCCAGGACGCGCTCGCGTCAGTCGGCCTGCCGCGGAACGCGGTGCAGACGATCGACGAGTTCGGCCGCGAGGGCGCGACACAGCTCATGGCGGCGCGCGGCTACGTCGACGTCCTCATCCCGCGGGGCAGCCAGAACCTCATCGACGCGGTCGTGCGCGAGTCGAAGGTCCCCGTCATCGAGACGGGCGCGGGCGTCGTCCACGTCTATCTCGACGAGTCCGCCGACACACAAATGGCGATCGACATCGCGGTCAACGCGAAGGTGCAGCGCCCGTCCGTGTGCAATGCCGCCGAGACACTGCTCGTCCACCGGGCCGCCGCCGATCGGCTCGTCCCGCCGGTGCTCGCGGCGCTCGCGGCCGAGAACGTCCAGCTCCACGCCGACGAGCGCGCCCGCGAGCTCCACGTCGACGCCATCCCCGTCACCGAGGACGACTACGCGATCGAGCACATGGCGCTGGAGATGAACGTCCGCGTCGTCGATGACCTCGACGAGGCGATCGCGCACATCCGCCGCTATTCGACGAAGCACACCGAGTCGATCGTCACGAACGACTACGCCCAGGCCGAGCGCTTCCTCGCGGAGGTGGATGCCGCGGTCGTCATGGTCAACGCGTCGACGCGGTTCACCGACGGCGGCGAGTTCGGCTTCGGCGCCGAGGTCGGCATCTCGACGCAGAAGCTCCACGCGCGCGGTCCGATGGGCCTCCAGGAGCTCACGAGCACCAAGTGGATCGTGCGGGGCACGGGCCAGATCCGTCGATAGGATGTCGGCATGACGTTCTCGCTCGTCCTTGCCGCTGAAGAGCACGTGGCGCAGGCGCTCGCGCTGCCGATCTGGGCCTTCCCGGCGATCGCCGCGGCGTTCTTCATCGTCGGCGGGGTCATCACGTTCACCTACCGCGATGTCGCGAACCGCCACTCGCACAAGACCGGCCACGCGGACGGGCACGACGCGCACGGCGGACACGGCCACTAGGCCGGGACGCATTCGTGGCCGAGCAGGCGGTCGAGCCTGGTGAGCTCGCCGATCCCGGTGATCTCACCCGCATCGGGATCATGGGCGGCACCTTCGACCCGATCCACCACGGCCACCTCGTCGCGGCGAGCGAGGTCGCGCAGAAGTTCGGCCTCGATCGGGTGATCTTCGTCCCGACCGGCGTCCCGTACCAGAAGTCCGGGGTGTCGGAGGGCGAGCACCGCTACCTGATGACCGTCATCGCGACGGCCGCGAACCCGCGCTTCACGGTGAGCCGGGTCGACATAGAACGCGATGGGCCGACGTACACGGTCGACACGCTTCGCGACCTCCGAGCCTTGTACCCGCGGGCGGAGCTGTTCTTCATCACGGGCGCGGACGCGGTCGCCCAGATCCTCGGCTGGAAGGACGTCGATGAGATCTGGGAGTTCGCGCACCTCGTCGCGGTGTCGCGGCCGGGCCACCGGCTGACCATCTCCGGCCTCCCGGCGGACCGGGTGAGCCTGCTCGAGGTCCCCGCGCTGGCGATCTCGTCGACCGACTGCCGCGAGCGGGTCGGCAAGGGCTGGCCGGTCTGGTATCTCGTTCCTG
This sequence comes from Microbacteriaceae bacterium, assembly GCA_035556395.1. GTDB lineage: Bacteria > Actinomycetota > Actinomycetes > Actinomycetales > Microbacteriaceae > 73-13. The sequence continues at coordinate 3,603 of DATMFB010000164.1, read as the reverse complement.
ACGGTGTCGTCCAGTACATCGCCAAGCACCGGCTGTATCGTGGGAGTGCATGAGCGTCTCGGATCAGACTCCGCTGACACGCAGGGCAGCGCGGGAGGCCGCGCGCGCCACTGGTGAGCAGCCGAACCTCTCCGGTGCCGCCGTTACCGGCGAGGCACCGCGATTCGTCGCGCCCGAGCCGTCGACGCCCGTGACGGGGGAGCAGCCGCTCACGCGTCGCCGGCTGCGAGAGCTCCGCGACCAGGGGGTCACGGCGACGGGCGAAGTGGTCGTGACGGGCCTCGTGGCCGTCCTCCCCGAGGACACGGAGACGTCGGAGCCGCACGAGACGACCGAGCAGCCGCGGGCGTTCACGGACTCGACCGAGCCGCGGGACACCGCCCCGCAGCCCCCGCTCGTCATCGCCGCGCCGCCCCCGTCGGCGCCCGAGGAGCCGAGGTCCGGCTGGGCCGCGCCCGAGGGGCACTGGACGCGCCAGCTCGATGTCGAGGATGAGGAGGCGCTCCTCGAGACGACCTTCAGCCGCGAGGTTCGTGCGGCGAGCCCGACGACGAGCGCGCTCATCATCCAGGATTCGCCGGCCGCGATGGATCTCGGCGGGCCGCTCGACTCGACCGGCGAGATCCTGCTCACGGGCTCGATCCCGCTGAGCCCGAGCCTCGCGACCACCGGCAGCATCGACCGGCTCTCCGACGTCGAGGCCGATCGGGACGACCTCTTCGACGACCAGCGGATGCACCCGAGCGCGCAGGACGCGCAGCCCGTCCGCGCCTCTGCGATCGCGAGCCAGCACGCGCTCGGCACGCCGATCGTCAGCGACGGCAAGACGCGCAGCGGTCGTGGTCTGACGATTCTCCTCATCGCGGCGAGCTCGCTCGCCGTCCTCGTCACGGGCCTCGTGGTCACCGCCCTGATACTCAAGTGGATCTGACGACTTGACGGCTTCGGAGCGCGCCCGCGACCTCGCCCATGCGGCGGCGGTCGCCGCGGACGACAAGCAGGCCTTGGACCCCGTGGCACTCGACGTCTCGGGGGCGCTGCCCTTCGCGGACGCGTTCCTCATCCTGTCGGGCCGCAACGAACGCCAGGTGAAGGCGATCGCGGATGCCGTCGAGGAGCGCATGCTCGAGCAGGGCGCGAAGCGGCTGCGCCGCGAGGGTGCGGGCGAGGGCCGCTGGGTGCTGCTCGACTTCGGCGACCTCGTCGTGCACGTCTTCCACGAGGAGGAGCGCCTCTACTACTCGCTCGAGCGCCTCTGGAGCGACTGCCCGGTCATCCCGCTCGAGCTCGCCGCCTGAGCCTTCGCCACCATGTAAGCTTGTCGAGTCCTAACGGGCCCGTGGCGCAGCTGGTAGCGCACCTGCATGGCATGCAGGGGGTCAGGGGTTCGAATCCCCTCGGGTCCACCATCTGAAGTCGCACGCGAGCATCCGCATTCGTGTTGGATGTCCGCATGGCTCAATCCACCGCCCTGCCGGATCGCTGGGACCGCGCCGTTCGCACGCCGCTGCTGGTGTTCGGGGGCATCTTCTTCGTCGGGATGACGATGATCGCGTTCGGGCCCGACCTGCCGCCCCTCGTGCAGCTCCTCGCGCTGCTGGGGATCGTGCTGTCGTGGCTGGCGTTCGCGGTCGACTACATCGTGCATGTCTGGCTCGCCCCTCGGGGGCATCGTCTGGCCTGGGTCCTGCACCACCCGCTGCAGCTGCTCGCCGTCGCGATCCCGCCCTTCCGGGCCGTGCGGGTCATCGACCTCGTGCGGCAGCTCCCCGGCTTCGCCCCGCATTCGGGTACGGCGGTCCGGGTGCAGATCGTGGGATCCGCGTTCGCCTACGCGGCGGTGTTCGTCTACTTCATCGCGCTCTCCACGCTGCTCGTCGAACGCGATGCGCCGGGAGCGACGATCACGAGCTTCTGGGACTCGATGTGGTGGGCGGTCGTGACGCTCACCACCGTGGGCTACGGCGACATGGTGCCGGTGACGGTGCTCGGTCGCTGCTACGCGGTGCTGCTCATGCTCGGCGGCATCGTGATCATCGGCGTCGCCTCGGGCACGGCGGTCTCCCTGATCAGCGAGCGGATCCGCAAGGCCCCGGTGCCGGATGCGCCTGCGCCCGAGGCTCCGCAAGGCGCGGCACCTCGGCGCGCGGGCACTGCACGATCGCAGTCCGTGCGCTCGCGACCCGTGCGTCAGCGCGCCCGCCGTTCCCGCGCGCTCCGTCGGCCTGTCCCCGCTCGGGGATAGAGTGCTTCCGCGGCGGCGCGCCGTCGACTGACGAATGCCCCGGGAGGGCGGATGCTGGAAGCCCTCGGCACGCTCATCGCGATCGCCGTCGCGATGGCGATCAGCACGATCCCATTCCTCGCCACCGTCGTCATCCTCCTCTCGCCGCGCCGGGGCGGAAGAGCGATCCTGTACCTCCTCGGCTATCTCGTCGGCCTGTTGCTGGTGGTCTCCGCGTTCACCTTCGGCCTCGCCGCGCTGCCGGGGAGCATCAAGGTCGGTCCGTCGTTCGGTGTGGTCGAGATCGTCGTCGGGCTCGCGCTGATGGTCCTCGCGGTCGTCCAGTGGCGCCGTCAGCGTCGGCGGGAGCCGTCGAAGGGCGTCTGGTTCGATCGGCTGGAGCGCGTCGGGCCGATCCCCGCGCTCGGCTTCGCCCTCGCGCTGAACCTCCGGCCGAAGGCCCTGCTGCTCGCGGCGGCGGCGGGGATCGCCATCTCCCGCGAACGGCTCGACTTCGGCGAGGCGCTCATCTGCATCGCCGTGTTCGTCCTGATCGGCTCCATCACGGTGTCCGCGCCGATCGTCATGTCGATCGTGATGCCGAAGCGCACCTCGGCGTGGCTCCGCAGCGCGCGAGCGTTCATCGTGCGCCACAGCAGCGTGCTCACGCTCGTCGTGCTGCTCATGATCGGAGTGTTCATCATCGGTGACGGCATCACCCGACTCTGAGGGGCTCCGGATCAATCGCGCCGCGTGAACGTGAGGTGCGTCACCCCGCTGGGCGTCGTGACCGACTCGATGTCGTAACCGGCCTCGAGCCCCTCGAGGCCGTCCCAGAGACGCACGCCCCGGCCGAGGATGATCGGCACCTGCACGACGTGGAGCAGGTCGACGAGGCCGGCGGCGAGGAACTCGCGGATCGTCGTCGGGCCGCCGCCGAGCCGGACGTCGAGATCGCGCGCTGCCGCGCGCGCTACCTCGAGCGCCTCGGCGGGGGAGGCGTCGAGGAAGTGGAACGTCGTCCCGCCCTCCATCGCGATCTCCGGTCTCGGATGATGGGTCAGGACGAAGACCGGCGTGTGGAACGGCGGCTCCTCGCCCCACCAGCCCCGCCAGGCGGGGTCGTCGTGCCAACCGGGCGGTCCGAACTTGCCGGAGCCCATGATCTCGGCGCCGAAGCCGGTGAAGGCGCGCCTGGCGAACTCGTCGTCGGGAGCGGCCGAGCCGTCCACCGGCTGCCGCTCGCGGTGACCGGTCTGCGACTGGAAGGTCTCGGTCGGAAAGAACCATTCCATGAGCCGCATGCCCGCATGCCCGAACGGCGTCGACAGGCTCTGGCCCTCGCCCGTCGCGAATCCGTCGAGCGAGATCGCGATGTT
>DATMFB010000163.1:0-5851 GCA_035556395.1 Microbacteriaceae bacterium | reverse complement strand
GACGACTACGTGGCAGCGGTCCGGTTCCTGCGGGCGCATCCCGAGCTCGAGGGCCCGGTCAACCTCGCGACCCCGGAAGCCTCCGACGATCGCAGCTTCATGGCGGCGATCCGGCGTGTGGTCGGCGCGCGCATCGGACTCCCGACCTACCGCTGGATGCTCGAACTCGGCGGCATCGCGCTGCGCACCGAGGCGGAGCTCGTCATCAAGAGCCGGTGGGTCATCCCGAAGAAGCTGGTCGACGCCGGATTCGCCTTCCAGTACACCGACCTCGAGGACGCGGTCCGCGCGTCCCGCTAGCCGCCCAGCCGGCGACGGCTACGGCTACGGCTACGGCTACGCACCCTCGGGGGCCGGCCGCCGGATCCCGAAGTGGTCGAGCAGGACGCCGACCATCCCCTCGAGTCCGTCGAAACGGACCTCGAGGCGATCCAGGCGACCCCCTACACCGCCGAGACGGCCGTCCAGCCTGGTGACGAGGCCGGTCAGATGGACAACGTGCTCATCGATGCGCGCGACATGCTGCGCGAGCTTGCCGACCTTGATGTCGAGCCGCGCGATCTCGAGGCCAAGATTGTGCTCGGCTCCGGAGAGGGTCGCGGCAAGGGCCACGAACCGCTTGTCGGCGAGCTCGTCCCGCTCGCGCTCCTCGTCGACGTGCGCGGCGAGGTCATCTCGGAGTTGCTGCTGACCCTGCGCGAGCAGCCCGAGCGGATCGTCGATCGTCGCAGCGGCATTGCTCAGCATTCAGGGCTCCTCTCGCCGATCACTCGGGAATGACGATGACGCTAACAGTCGCGCGGATCGCATTCGCCGGCGCCGACGACAATTGTGGATAAGTCCCACGCGGATGCGCCTGTGGAAAGGGATCGAAGTCAGCCGACGAGCCGGCGACCCTCGAAGGCGCGGCCGAGCGTCACCTCGTCGGCGTACTCGAGGTCGCCGCCGACGGGCAGGCCCGAGGCGAGGCGGGAGACCGCGAGCCCCGGGAACTGCAGGAGACGCGACAGGTAGACCGCAGTCGCCTCGCCCTCGACGTTCGGGTTCGTCGCGATGATGACCTCGCGCACCGCGCCGTCGCCGAGCCGCGTGACGAGCTGCGTGATCCGCAGGCTGTCCGGCCCGATGCCGTTGATCGGATTGATCGCCCCACCGAGCACGTGGTACAGCCCCTTGAACTCGCGCGTGCGCTCGATCGCCGCGACGTCCTTCGGCTCCTCGACGACACAGATGAGCCCCTGGTCGCGGCGCGGATCGCGGCAGATGCTGCACCGCTCCTCCTCGCCCACGTTGCCGCACAGCTCGCAGAACCGGACGCGCTCCCGCACGTCGGTGAGCAGGCGCGCGAGGCGGCTCACGTCGAACGTCTGCGTCTGCAGGATGTGGAACGCGATGCGCTGCGCCGACTTGGGGCCGACGCCGGGCAGGCGACCGAGCTCGTCGATGAGGTCCTGGACGATGCCGTCGTACACGTCAGGCCGTCCCGGGGTCGCTCGTGGGCTCGAGCGGGTGCTCGCCGATGAACTTCGCGCCGAGGAGTCCGCGCACGACCGCCTCGCCGTACTCGGGGCGGTGGTTCGAGCCGATGGGGGCCCGCGGGGCCGAGGCGTCGTCCGCCGGGATCGGAGCGACGTCCCAGCCGGCCGGGTCCGGTGGGGGCTCGGGGGTGGGGGGTAGGGGCCCTTCGACTCGCTCCGCTCGCTCAGGGACCGGAATAGGGGGTTCCGCTCGCGCAGGGACCGGAACAGGAGGCTGGTCTCGCTCAGGGAGCGCGACAGGGGGCTTCGCTTGCTCAGGGAGCGGGGCGGGGGGCTCGGGGGCCTCCTCGGCCACCGGGGTCGGGGCAGGGGGCGCGACGGTCGGGACGGCCGCCGTCACCGCGTTCTCGGCCTTCGCCGTGAACTTGACCCGCACGCCGACGACCTCCTGGATCGCCTCGCGCAGGTGCTCGGACTGCGGCTTGAACGCGTCGATGTCGCCCTGGCTCGGGAAGCCGAGCGCGAGGACGTCGCCCTCGAAGCCGCGCACCTGCGCCCGCTCCGCCACGATCCACGCGGTGCGACGGATGCGCTCGAGCGTCGTGAGGACCTCGGGCCAGGCGTGGCGGAGCTGCTCGGCGGTGACGGGCGCGGCTTGGCGAGGGGATTCGGCCGGAGGGAGGTCGGCCGGCGAGGCTGTGCCCTCGTCTCGCGCGGACACCCTCGTCTCGTCGACCGCACCCGCCTCCGCGGCGACCGGGACGGCTGGGACGGCCGCGGCCTGCTCGGCGCCGAGGCCCACGAGGAGTCGTGCGACGAGGAGCTCGAGCTGGAGGCGGGGCGAGGTCGCGCCGACCATCTCGGTCAGCGCCGCGTTCACGGTGTCCGCGGCGCGAGACAGGGCGGCCGTGCCGAACGCCGTCGCCTGCTTCGCCATCGAGTCGAGCTGGTCCTGCGGGACACCGCGCAGCAGCCCGGCCGCACCGGCCGGCGACGCGGCGACGATGAGCAGATCCCGCAACCGCTCCAGGAGATCCTCGACGAACCGTCTCGGGTCCTGGCCCGTCTGGACGACTCGGTCGACCGCCGCGAAGGTCGCGGGCGCGTCGCGCCCGGCGAGCGCGTCGATCGCCGCGTCGAGGAGCGCCTCATGTGTGTAGCCGAGGAGCGCGACGGCACGTTCGTACGCGATGGTCGTGCGCTGCGTTTCCGTCGATGGCTCCGACCCGGCGATGAGCTGATCGAGCAGCGAGAGCGTGTCGCGGACCGACCCGCCGCCGGCACGGACGACGAGCGGGAGCACGCCCGGCTCGACCGTGATCCCCTCCGACTCGCAGAGCTGCCCGACGTACTCGAGCAGCTGCGCGGGCGGGACGAGACGGAACGGGTAGTGGTGGGTCCTCGACCGGATCGTGCCGATGACCTTCTCGGGCTCCGTCGTCGCAAAGATGAACTTCACGTGCTCCGGCGGCTCCTCGACGATCTTCAGCAGGGCGTTGAAGCCCTGCGGCGTGACCATGTGCGCCTCGTCGAGGATGAAGATCTTGTACCGGTCGCGGGCCGGGGCGAAGACCGCCCGCTCGCGGAGGTCGCGGGCGTCGTCGACGCCGTTGTGCGATGCCGCGTCGATCTCGACGACGTCGAGTGAGCCGCCGCCGCCGCGGGCGAGCTCGACGCAGGAGGGGCAGGTGCCGCACGGCGTGTCCGTCGGGCCCTCGGCGCAGTTGAGGCAGCGCGCGAGGATGCGAGCCGACGTCGTCTTCCCGCAACCGCGCGGCCCGGAGAAGAGGTACGCGTGCCCGACGCGGTCGGTGCGCAGCGCCGTGCGCAGCGGATCCGTCACCTGAGACTGGCCGATGAGCTCCTGGAAGGTCTCGGGCCGGTAGCGACGGTAGAGGGCTGCGACCACGGACTCAGACTACCGGCGGCGTCCGACAGCTCAGCGGGCCACTCCTCCTAGAACCCGACGAGGTCCTTGATCGCCCAGAGCATTCCGCCCGCGATGACCACGACGGACGCCGCGGCCGCCGCGATCGCCCAGATCGAGGCGCGCCTCGACTGCGCACGCACCGAGGCCACGCCGCCGAGCATGCGCTCCGCCGTGGGCGACGCGCTCGGCGCCGCGAGCTCCGCGGACGGCGGCACGAGCGTCCGCGCGCGGTAGGACGAGACGGCTCCTGCCCCCGAGGCGACGAACGGGACCCCGCCGAATCCGGACGGCACGGGTGCGGGGCGCAGCTCGCCGCGCCGGCGCCGCTGCTGCGGCACCATCGAGGGCCTGACACCGGACGAGGCGCCGCGATCGACGCGCACCGTCGGGAGATCCGGCCCCGTCCGATCGACCCGGACCGTCGCCTCGTCGTCGACCGGCACCGCGACCGGGCGGTCGTCGGCTTCCTCCATCACGATGACGGTGTCGTCGTCACCGTCCTCATCGGCGGGCGCGCCGTGATCGGTCGACATGGAGACCGTGTCCTCGTCGTCCACGCCTTCCGCGTCGCCGACGTCGTCCGGCGCGGTCGCCCCCCGCGGGACGATCACCGTCGCGTCCCGCGAGACGATCACCGTCGACTCGTCCGCGCCGATGATCACGGTCTCGTCGTCATCATCGGGGACCGGCGTGCTCGCGTTCTCGCTCATGATCGCGCCGTCATTCCGCCACCGGGATCGTCGTCTCCAGGAGGAACGACTCGTCGTCCGCCTCGTCGAGCGCGTCGCCGTCAAAGTCGGCCGCGCCGCGCACGACCTCGACGACGACGACCGAGATGTTGTCGCGACCACCCGCGCGCATCGCGAGGGCGACGAGCGCCTCGGCCAGCTCGGCGGGGTCGCCGCCGCGCGTGAGCGTCTGGCGGATGAGTTCATCCGGTACTTCGGACGTCAGGCCGTCGCTGCACAGCAGGAGCCGCTCGCCGTTGCGCACCGGCATGACCCAGCTGTCCGCCTCGGCATCGAGGGCGCCGATCGCGCGCGTGATCACATTCCGATCAGGGAATACAGCGAGCTCGGCGGCCGTGATGCGTCCCGTGTTGTAGAGCTCCTGGCCTAGCGAATGATCGACGGTCACCTGCTGCAGGGCGGCGCCGACGTGCCGGTACACGCGCGAGTCGCCGACGTTGAAGATGACCCAGTGCGGGCTGCCGTCGTGGTCGACGATCACGGCCCCCGCGACGGTGGAACCCGCGCCGCGGCTCGTCTCGCCCGCGACCGCCGCGACGCCGTCGTCGGCGAGCTCGAGCGCGTCGCGCAGCAGGTCGAGCGAGAGCATGTCCCGATCCTGCGCGACCGAGCGGAACGCGTCGACGACCGCGGCACTCGCCTGGTCCCCCGCCTCGTAGCCGCCCATGCCGTCGGCGACGACGTAGACGCCCGGGAGCGCGAGGACCGCGTCCTCGTTGTGCCGGCGCTTGAGGCCGACATCGGTGGCCGTCGCGGCCTCGATGACGATCGAGCCGACCTGGGCGCTCGTGCGCTCAACCACGCGTCATCGCTCCGACCGCTCGATGCGCAGGCCGAGCTCGCCGAGGATGAACCGGCCGTCGACGACCGCCGACTCGTCCGCGCCGAGCGTGCGCTCCTCGTCGCCCTCGCCGACGACGACGCCGTTCGTCGACCCGAGGTCCGTGATCGTCCAGACCTCGCCATCGCGATCGAGCCGGGCGTGGACCTTCGAGAGCGTCTTCGTCGCGTCCGGAACGGCGAGCGCCGGATTGCCGTCGACCTTCCGGCCCGGAGCGCGTCCGAGCACGATCGAGGCCGAGTCGAGCGGGAGGTAGGCGCCGTTGTCGAGCACGAGCGACCAGACGACCCGCGGCGGGCGGGCGACCAGGATCGTGTGGTCGTCCTGCGCCGACTCGGCGGCCTCGGTCTCCGGGGTCGCCGGGACGATCTCGATCGGCGCGAACGAGGACGACTGGGAGGCCGAGTCGTCGATCGGGTGCGGCGGCGGTGGCGGGGACGCCGGCGCGGGCGCGGCGGGCGGCGGGGGCGCGGGCGGGGCAGGCGGCGGAGGCGCGGGCTGGACCGGGGGTGCGGGAGGGGGCGGCGGCGCGATGGGCGCCGGCGGGGGCGGCGGAGGCGGTGGTGACACCGGCGGAGCGGGCGGGGCCGGGGGCGGCGGGGGCGCTACGGGAGGCGCGGGCGGGCCCGGAGGTGCTGCAGGCGGAGGCGGCGCAGGAGGCGCAGGTGCTGCAGGCGCAGGCGGCGCGGGCGGCGCTGGAGGTACAGGCGGCGCAGGAGGCGGCGCTGCAGGCGCAGGCACCGCAGGAGGTGCAGGCGGCGCGGGCGGGGCAGGCGGCGCCGGGGGCGCTGGAGGTGCGGGAGGTGCGGGATGTGCTGGCGGCGGCGGGGGCGGAGGCGTCCCGCCGGCCGGG
>DATMFB010000162.1:0-2905 GCA_035556395.1 Microbacteriaceae bacterium | reverse complement strand
CCGTACTTCTCGAAGATGTCACGGGCCTGGTACTCGAACAGATCCACTGGGTGCTTCCCTCATTCCGCGAAACGGGCCGCAGAAGATCCTACTCCCGAAGAGTGAATGCCCCGACCGGGCTTCGGACGATCGGAATAGGCTTTGCCCATGAGCGTCAGCGCAGAACTCGATCTCCTCGCGAAGGTGCCCGGCCAGCTGTACATCGGCGGCCAGTGGGTCGATGGCGAGCACGGCGGCACGATCCCCGTCCACGACCCGTCGAACGGGACCCTCATCAAGGAGATCGCCGACGCGACGCCCGCCGACGGCATCCGCGCGCTCGACGCCGCCGTCGCGGCGCAGGACTCCTGGGCGGCGACCGCGCCGCGGGTGCGGGGGGAGCTGCTGCGCACCGCATTCGACCTCCTCATCGAACGGCGCGAGGAGTTCGCCCTGCTGATGACGCTCGAGATGGGCAAGCCGCTTGCCGAGGCGCGCGGCGAGGTCAACTACGGCGCCGAGTTCCTCCGCTGGTTCTCCGAGGAGGCGCCGCGCATCCACGGTCGCTACGGACTCAACCCCGAGGGCACCGGCCGGATGATCGTCTCGCAGCGCCCCGTCGGCCCGACCTTCCTCATCACGCCCTGGAACTTCCCGCTCGCGATGGCGACGCGCAAGCTCGCGCCCGCGATTGCCGCCGGCTGCACCTCCGTCGTGAAGCCCGCGACGCTCACCCCGCTCACGACGCTCGCGTTCGCCGCCCTGCTCGAGGAGGTCGGCGTCCCCGCCGGCGTCGTCAACGTCGTCACCTCCTCGTCGGCGTCGAAGCTGTCGGCGCCGATCATCGCCGACCCGCGGCTGCGCAAGCTCTCCTTCACCGGCTCGACCGAGGTCGGCGTCCGGCTCATGGAGCAGGCCGCGAAGGGTGTGCTGCGGGTCTCGATGGAGCTCGGCGGGAACGCGCCGTTCGTCGTCTTCGAGGACGCCGATCTCGACAAGGCGGTCGACGGCGCGATGCTCGCGAAGTTCCGCAACATCGGCCAGGCCTGCACGGCCGCGAACCGGTTCATCGTCCACGAGTCGGTCGCGACGGCGTTCGCTGCGAAGGCGCAGGAGCGCATCAGTGCGTTCAAGGTCGGTCGCGGCACCGACGACGGCGTCACGATCGGCCCGCTCGTCGACGACGACCAGGTGCACGCGACCGACGAGCTCGTCCAGGACGCGATCGGGAAGGGCGCGAAGGCGGTCCTCGGCGGCGGGCCCATCGAGGGCGATGGGACGTTCTACGCCCCGACCCTGCTGACGGACGTGACGCCGGACGCACGGCTGCTGCGCGAGGAGATCTTCGGGCCGGTGCTCGCGATCACGACGTTCTCAACCGAGGACGAGGCGGTCGCGCTCGCGAACGGCACCGAGTACGGCCTCGTGTCCTACGTCTTCACCGAGGACCTCGCACGCGGCCACCGCATGATCGATCGCCTCGACACGGGCATGATGGGCCTCAACACGGGCCTCGTGTCGAATGCCGCCGCGCCGTTCGGCGGCGTCAAGATGTCGGGCGTCGGGCGCGAGGGCTCCTTCGAGGGCATTCACGAGTACCTCGACACGAAGTACACGCTCATCCCGGTCTGAGCCCACTGCTCCCTGAGCGAGCCGCATTCCGCCGACCGCTCCCTGAGCGAGCCGCAGGCGAGTCGAAGGGCAGGATCCCCCCGATGAACGCACTCCTCATCCGGGACGCCGTCCCCTGGTCGGGCGGTCGCACGCTCCGCGGCGACGCGATCGCGATCCGCGACGGCCGGGTCGCGGCGATCGGTCCGCTCGGCGAGGTGCGGGAAGCCGTGCCGGCGGGGACGCGAGAACTCGATGCCCGCGGCGGGCTCGTGACGCCCGGCTTCGTCGACTCCCACGTCCACCTCGGCGTCGTCGCGACCGACTCGCTGCACTGCGATCTCGCGGGAGCGTCGGACCTCGACGAGATCTCCCGGCGGATCCGCGACTTCGCGGGCCGCTCGCGATCGGCCTGGATCCTCGGCGGTGGCTGGGATCGAGCGCTCTTCCCTCCGGACGGCCCGACGGCGCGGATGCTCGACGGGCTCGTCCCCGACCGGCCCGCCCTCTTCCACGACGCCGACCACCACTCCGGCTGGGTCAACTCCCGAGCGCTCGAGCTCGCGGGCATCGACGCCTCGACGCCGGATCCGGCGGACGGCCGGATCGCGCGTCTTCCCGACGGATCGCCGAGCGGGTTCCTCGCGGAGGGCGCGCTCCAGCTCATGGCCCGCGTGCTCCCCGAGCCCGACACCGGCGAGCTCGCGAACGCGATCGCGGCGGCCTCGCGACTCCTGCTCGCGGCCGGCGTCACCGGTTGGCAGGAGGCAGCACTCGGCGCCTTCGGCGGATTCCCCGACTTCAGCGAGGCCTACCTGCGGGCGATCGCCGCAGGCGACCTCCGCGGGCGGCCGACCGGCGCCGTCTGGGTGCCCCGCGACATCGCACCGGCCGAGATCGACGGCTTCGTCGCGCACTGCCTCGAACGGGCACGGCTGAACGGCGCCGGCGGATTCCCCACGACGACGGCCAAGCTGCTGCTCGACGGGGTCGTCGAGACCCGCACCGCGTCGATGCTCGAGCCGTATGAAGGGCATCCCGAGGAACGCGGCCTGTCCTACTTCTCCCCGGAGCAGATCCGACTCGTCGTCTCGGCCCTGAACGCGGCCGGCATCCCCGTGCACGTCCACGCGATCGGGGACCGCGCGGTTCGGGATGCCCTCGACGGCTTCGACGCGGTCCCGGCCGCCGACCGCGCTCGCGTGCGCAATCACATCGCGCACCTCGAGGTGATCGAGGCGGCGGACGTCCCGCGTTTCGCGCAGCTCGGCGTGACGGCGAACCTCCAGCCCTTCTGGGCGTGCGAGACGCCGTT
>DATMFB010000161.1:0-6460 GCA_035556395.1 Microbacteriaceae bacterium | reverse complement strand
CGGCGAACTGCGACTGCTGGTCGAAGAACTGCTGGATGATGAGGTTCTCGCCGATCGAGTCCCAGAAGAGCCCGGCCCAGCCGGAGCCCTGCACGCCGAGCGCGGCGGCGGTGAAGTGGGCCTGGAACTTGTCGAACGAGCCGAAGTGGTCGCCGATCGCGGCCTCGAGGTCGCCCGTCGGCTTGTCGCCGCCGTCCGGGGACAGGTTCGTCCAGAAGATCGAGTGGTTCGTGTGGCCGCCGAGGTTGAACGCGAGGTCCTTCTCGAGCTTGTTCACGTTCGCGAAGTCGCCCGACTCGCGCGCGGCGGCGAGGTCGGCGAGCGCCTTGTTCGCGCCCGCGACGTAGGCGGCGTGATGCTTGCTGTGATGCAGCTCCATGATCGCCGCCGAGATGTGCGGCTCGAGCGCCGCGTAGTCGTAGGACAGGTCCGGAAGGGTGTACTCGGCCATGATGACTCCTTGACTCGTGTTCTATTGCGTTGCGTCGGTCTCAGTCTAGTTGGGCGAGTTCGGGCGGGAGGCTGGCCTCCGTGCCCGGCACCCCGAGCTCCTCGGCTCGCCGATCGGCCATCGCGAGCAGCCGCCGGATGCGGCCCGCGACCGCGTCCTTCGTCATCGGCGGGTCCGCGTAGTGGCCGAGCTCGTCGAGGCTCGCCTCGCGGTGGTCGAGGCGCAGCCGGCCCGCGTACTGCAGGTGGTCGGGCACCTCGGGGCCGAGGATCTCGAGCGCGCGCTCGACCCGCGCGCACGCGGCGACCGCGGCCTGGGCGCTGCGCCGCAGGTTCGCGTCGTCGAAGTTGACGAGCCGGTTCGCGGTCGCGCGGACCTCCTTGCGCTGGCGCTGCGACTCCCAGTCCGCGAGGGTGCCGGAGGCGCCCATCCGCTCGAGCAGCCTCGCGATCGCGTCGCCCTCGCGGACGAGGACGCGTGGCAGGCCTCTGACCTCTCGGCCCTTCGCCTGGACTCCGATGCGGCTCGCGGCGCCGACGAGCGCCATCGCCGCCTCGTTCGTCGGGCAGGCGACCTCGAGCGCCGCGCTGCGGCCGGGATCGGTCAGGCTGCCGGATGCGAGGAACGCGCCGCGCCAGACGGCCGCGAGTTCCGCGGGATTGCCCGTCGTGAGGCGGTTCGGGAGCCCACGCACGGGACGGCGCCTGGGGTCGAGCAGGCCCGTCTGCCTGGCGAGCGTCTCCCCCTCCTCGACGACCCGCACGAGCTGCCGCTCGGGCTTCCCGGCGCCGCCGGCCGGGCTGGTGCCCCGCTGGGCGCGGATGCCGAAGAGCGTCTGGATCTCGGAGGCGATCCGATCGGCGAGCTGCGCGGAGTCGACCTCGACCTCGACCGCGATGCGGCTCGAGATGAGGTGGAGACCCCCGGCGAAGCGCAGCAGCGTCGCGAGCTCGGCCGCGCGCAGCGCGGTCGAGCCGACGGGGAGTGCGAGCAGCTCCGACTTGAGTCGATCGGTCAGCGACACGTCATTCCCTTCCCAGGTCCCGGTGGCGCACCGAGATGGTGACACCGGGCATCCCGGCGAGCCGGGCGGCGAGTTCCTCGGCCATGGCGACGGATCGGTGCTTGCCGCCGGTGCAGCCGACCGCGACCGTCGCATGGCGCTTGTTCTCTCGACGATAGCCCTCGAGCGCGATGGTCAGCGCCCTCGTGAAGGCCTCGAGGAAGTCCGCCGCCCCCGGCTGGCCGAGCACGAAGTCCCGGATCCGGGTGTCGCGCCCGTCGAGCGCCGCGAGCGCGGGGTCCCAGTACGGGTTCGGCAGGAAGCGCATGTCGGCGACGACATCGGCGTCGGCCGGGAGGCCGTACTTGAAGCCGAAGCTCTGGATCGTCAGCGAGACGCGAGGGGCGTCGTGAGCCGCGAACCGGTCGAGGATCGCCGTGGTGAGCTGGTGGACATTGAGGTTCGAGGTGTCGAGCACCATGTCGCTGTCGCCGCGGAGATCCGCGAGCCGCTCGCGCTCGGCCCGAATGCCGTCGAGGAGCGTCCCCCCGGCCTGCAGCGGGTGGGGGCGACGCACCTGCTCGAATCGGCGGACGAGCGCGTCATCGTCCGCGTCGAGGAAGAGGACGCGCACCTGCGAGCGGCCGCCGCGCAGCGCCGTGATCGCGTTCTGCAGGTCGGAGAACAGCACGCCGCCGCGGATGTCGACGACCGCGGCGATGCGCGGGAACGCGGTCCCCTCCTGCGCGCCGAGCTCGACGAGCGGCTTGATCATCGAAGGCGGGAGATTGTCGACGACGTACCAGCCGAGGTCCTCGAGCGCGTCGGCCGCGGTCGAGCGCCCCGCCCCGGACATCCCGGTGACGATGAGCAGCTCTTCACCAGGTGCGTCGCTCGTCATGACCCCACAACTGTAGTCGGCCGGCCCTCGGGATGCAGACGATCGACGATCGCCTGCGCGGTCGTCTCGCCGATCCCGCGGACCGTCGCGATCTCCTCTGCGGTCGCGGCCTTGACGGCCTTCGCGGAGCCGAAGTGGCGCAGCAGCTCCTTGACGCGCGCCGGCCCGACGCCGGGCACCTCCGCGAGGACTGAGCGCAGGTCGCGCTTGCGCTTGTCGCGCTGGAAGCCGATCGCGAAGCGGTGCGCCTCGTCGCGCAGTCGCTGGACTAGGAAGAGCGCGTCGGAGTTGCGCGGCAGGATGACCGGGAACTGCGCGTCCGGCAGCCAGAGCTCCTCGAGGCGCTTCGCGATGCCGACGATCTCGATCCCGGCGGCGGCGTCCCCCGCCTCGTCGAGCGCGCGCTTCGCCGCCGCGACCTGCGGCTGCCCGCCGTCGATGAGCAGCAGCTGGGGGCGGTAGGCGAAGCGCTTGGGTCTCGATACGCCGTCTTCGACGGCACTCGACCCGCGTTCCCCCGGTTCCTCGTCGGACAGGCGTGCGAGGCGGCGGGCGAGCACCTGGTGCACGGCGTCGGTGTCGTCGGCGGCGTGCTCGATCGAGAACTTGCGGTACTGGTCCCGCCGCGGCAGCCCGTCCTCGAAGACGACCATCGAGGCGACGATGTTCGTCCCGCCGAGGTGGGAGACGTCGAAGCACTCGATCCGCAGCGGCGCCTCGTCGAGCCCGAGCGCGGCCTGGAGATCGGCGATCGCGTTGCTGCGCGCCGTGAAGTCGCTCGAGCGGCGCATCTTGTACAGGACGAGCGCCTCCCTGGCGTTCTCCTCGGCCGTCTTCGCGAGGGCGACCTTCTCGCCGCGCCGCGGGACCGAGACCTCGACCCGGCCCCGCTCCCCTGCCTCGGCGCGACGCGCGGCGAGCCAGAGCTCGACGGGCGCCGGGTCCGGCGGGAGCGCCGGGACATGGACGATCCGCGGCGGCGGCGCCTCCGCGTAGGCCGTCTCGAGGACCGACTCGACGAGCTCGGGCAGTGGCACGTCGAGCTCCTTGTCGACGGTCCACGCCCGGACGCCGCGGATCCGCCCGCCGCGGACGATGAACTGCTGGACCGCAGCGGAGAGCTCGTCGTCGGCGACGCCGAAGAAGTCCGCGTCGAGCTCCTCCGAGAGCACGACGGCGTTGCGCTCGAGCGCCCACTGCATCGCCTGGAGCTGATCCCGGTAGCGAGCCGCCTGCTCGTACTGCTGCGCGTCGGCGGCCTCCGACATCCGGCGGCGGATGTCCTGGATGAACCGCTGGTCGCCGCCGTCGAGGAAGGCGGCGAAGTCGATCGCGATCGACTTGTGCTCGGCCGGGCTCACGCGGCCGACGCACGGCGCGGCGCACTTGCCGATGTCGCCGAGGAGACAGGGCCGGCCGGAGCGCCGCGCGCGCTGGTAGACGCCGTCGGAGCAGGAGCGCATGGGGAACGCCTTGAGCAGCGTGTCGACCGTGTCGCGGATCGCCCACGCGCGCGAGTACGGGCCGAAGTAGCGCGCCCCCCGGATGCCCCGCGACCGCGTCACGAGAATGCGGGGCACGTCGTCGGCGAGGGTGATCGCGACGTACGGATAGGACTTGTCGTCCCGGTACTGGACGTTGAACGGCGGATCGAACTCCTTGATCCAGGTCCACTCGAGCTGGAGCGCCTCGAAATCGGAGTTGACGACGGTCCACTCGACGCTGCGCGCCGTCATCACCATGCGCTTCGTGCGGTCGTGGAGCGTCGTCAGCGGCGCGAAGTAGTTCGAGAGGCGCGCGCGCAGCGACTTCGCCTTGCCGACGTAGAGGATCCGCCCGCGCTCGTCGCGGAACCGGTACACGCCCGGCTTCGTCGGGATCTCCCCCGTCCGCGGTCGCCAGGGCAGGTCCTCGGCCATGTCAGCTCGCCTTGGCGCTCGCGCCGAGCAGCTCGTGCAGGAACGCGCCCGTGTAGCTGCCCTTGGCGCGGGCGACCTCCTCCGGGGTGCCGGTCGCGACGACGAGCCCGCCGCCTGAGCCGCCCTCGGGGCCGAGGTCGATGATCCAGTCGGCGGCCGAGATGACGTCGAGGTTGTGCTCGATGACGATGACGGTGTTGCCCTTGTCGACGAGGCCGTCGAGGACCTCCAGCAGGCGACGGACGTCCTCGAAGTGCAGCCCGGTCGTCGGCTCGTCGAGGACGTAGACGCTGCGCCCGGTGCTGCGCTTCTGCAGCTCGGTCGCGAGCTTGACGCGCTGCGCCTCGCCGCCCGACAGCGTCGTCGCCGACTGGCCGAGCCGGACGTAGCCGAGGCCGACGTCGACGAGCGTCTTCAGGTAGCGGTGGATGCCGCTGATCGCCTCGAAGAACTCGGCCGCCTCGTCGATCGGCATGTCGAGGACCTCGGAGATGTTCTTGCCCTTGTAGCGCACCGCGAGCGTGTCGCGGTTGTAGCGCGCGCCGCCGCAGACCTCGCAGGCGACGTAGACGTCCGGGAGGAAGTTCATCTCGATCCGGATGGTGCCGTCGCCCGCGCAGTTCTCGCAGCGGCCGCCCTTGACGTTGAACGAGAACCGGCCCTGCTGGTAGCCACGGGCCTTCGCGTCGGGGGTGTCGGCGAACAGCGCGCGGATCTTGTCGAACACGCCGGTGTAGGTCGCGGGGTTGGACCGCGGGGTGCGGCCGATCGGCGCCTGGTCGACGTGGACGACCTTGTCGAGCTGCTCGACTCCCGTGACCCGGGTGTGGCGGCCGGGGATCTGCCGGGCGCCGTTGAGCTCGTTCGCGAGCACCGTGTAGAGGATGTCGTTGACGAGGCTCGACTTGCCGGAGCCCGAGACGCCGGTCACCGCCGTCATGACGCCGAGCGGGAAGCTCGCGGTCACGTCGCGGAGGTTGTTCTCCCGCGCGCCCTCGACGGTGACCTGCCGCTTCGGGTCGACCTTGCGCCGCGCGCGCGGCTGGAAGACGCTGCGCCGGCCCGCGAGGTAGTCGCCCGTGATCGACTCGCGGTTGCGCAGCAGGTCGTCGTAGTGCCCGGAATGCACCACCTCGCCGCCGTGCTCGCCCGCGCGGGGGCCGATGTCGACGATCCAGTCGGCGGTGCGGATCGTGTCCTCGTCGTGCTCGACGACGATGAGCGTGTTCCCCAGATCGCGCAGCTTGACGAGCGTGTCGATGAGTCGGCGGTTGTCTCGCTGGTGGAGGCCGATCGACGGCTCGTCGAGCACGTAGAGCACGCCGGTGAGCCCGGAGCCGATCTGCGTCGCGAGTCGGATGCGCTGCGCCTCGCCGCCGCTCAGCGTCGCGGCCGCGCGGGCGAGATCGAGGTAGCCGAGACCGACCTCGAGCAGGAACTCGAGCCGGAGCCGGATCTCGCGCAGTACCTGCGCCGCGATCTTCGCCTGGCGCTCGTCGAGCTCGACGGTCTGGACGAACGCGGTCGCCTCGGTCAGGCTGAGCGCGCAGACGTCCCAGATGGAGCGCCCGTCGACCGTGACCGCGAGCACCTCGGGCTTGAGCCGCTGCCCGCCGCAGACCGCGCACGGCACCTCGCGGAGGTAGGCCTGCAGGCGCTGGCGCTGCGAGTCGCTCTCCGCCTCGAGCCACTTCCGCTCGACATACGGGATGACGCCCTCGTAGCCGGCCGTGTAGCTCATCGTCCGGCCGAAGCGGTTCTTCCACTTCACGACGACCTTGAAGTCCTTGCCGCGCAGCACCGTCTCGCGGACCTCCTCCGGGAGATCCCGCCACGGCGTGTCGAGCGAGAACTCGAGGTCCTCCGCGAGCCCGCCGAGCACCCGCTCGAAGTACTCGAAGAGGGACTTGCCGCCCGAGGCGGCCGACCACGGGAGCAGGACGCCCTCGGCGATCGACAGCGAGCTGTCGCCGAGCATGAGCTCCTCGTCGACCGCCATGCGGCTGCCGAGCCCCGTGCACTCGGGGCAGGCGCCGAAGGGGGCGTTGAAGGAGAACGTCCTCGGCTCGATCTCGGTGAGGGCGATCGGGTGCCGATTCGGGCAGGACAGCTTCTCGGAGTAGGTCCGCCAGGCCGCGTCGCCGGACTCGTCGATGAAGTTGACCGCGACGAGCCCGTCGGTGAGG
>DATMFB010000160.1:0-2990 GCA_035556395.1 Microbacteriaceae bacterium | reverse complement strand
TTGCGCCCATTGTGCAATATTCCCCACTGCTGCCTCCCGTAGGAGTCTGGGCCGTGTCTCAGTCCCAGTGTGGCCGGTCACCCTCTCAGGCCGGCTACCCGTCGTCGCCTTGGTGAGCCATTACCTCACCAACAAGCTGATAGGCCGCGAGCTCATCCCGAACCGAAATTCTTTCCACGCGGAGAGGATGCCCTCCCGCGTCGTATCCAGTATTAGACGCCGTTTCCAGCGCTTATCCCAGAGTCCGGGGCAGATTGCTCACGTGTTACTCACCCGTTCGCCACTGATCCACAGGAGCAAGCTCCTGCTTCACCGTTCGACTTGCATGTGTTAAGCACGCCGCCAGCGTTCGTCCTGAGCCAGGATCAAACTCTCCATTAAGGCTTGGCAGTCAGACCCGAGGGCCTGACAAATCCGTTGCTCGCGTCGACGGGGAAAACCGCGACGCAGCGAGTTGATCTGACTGTCTGTCCGAATGTCACTGACATTCATTCATTCAATCCAAAGGAATCTCTTCGACTGACCGAAATCAGCCGACGAGGTTATTTGGCATTTGACATGTGCACGCTGTTGAGTTCTCAAGGATCGAGCGCTCCTGCTGCTTCCCGTCTCCGGTCCGCCCGCAGGGCAACTTCTCCAACCTAGTCTCGTGAACGCAGGCCGGTCAAACCGACTCGCCGCATTCACGGTCGAAGGTTCATCCTAGACCCGGAACCGCACACCTACAAGAGGCATCCGATTTCCGGAGGACGGTCCCCACTTGGGGCTCGACCGCGGGGCCCTGTCCGAGTGGACTGGTTCCTCCTGCTGGCCGACCGCTTGGGGCGACTCGATTACTTTACACAGATCCCCTGGGAGCACCAAATCGAGCCGGCCGGCCGGGCGTGTCGCCTGGGATTCCGCTGTGGGAGGAGGCCGACCTTCCTTAGTTTCTAGCGGGTGTAGACGCCGGCGAGCGACTTCTTGCCGCGGCGCAGCAGGACGATCCCCCCGGCGAGCGACGGCGCGAGCACGGCCTCGTCGGAGTCGACCTTCAGGTTGTCGACATAGACGCCGCCCTGCTGGATCGCACGCCGCGCCTCACCGTTCGAGCTCACCAGGCCAGTCGCGACGAGCGCCTCCACAATCGGCGCGCCGGCCGGGAGCGTCGCCGTCTCGAGCTCGTCGAGGACCGCGCGGAGGGTCGGCTCATCGAGCGCCGCGAGGTCTCCCCCGTCGAAGAGCGCCTGAGACGCGTCGATCGCGGCCTGGGCGGCCGCCTCGCCGTGCACGAGGCTCGTCACCTCCCAAGCGAGGGTGCGCTGCGCCTCGCGCCGGAACGGCTCAGCGGCGACCGCGGCCTCGAGCCGCTCGATCTCGGCCCGGGAGAGGAAGGTGAAGACCTTGAGCCGGTCGATCACGTCCGCATCCGCCTGATTGAGCCAGAACTGGTAGAAGCGATAGGGCGAGCACATCTCGGCATCGAGCCAGATCGCGTTCCCCTCGCTCTTGCCGAACTTCGTGCCGTCCGAGTTCGTGATGAGCGGCGTCCCGATCGCGTGCGCCGAGACGCCCTCGACCTTGTGGATGAGGTCGATGCCGGAGGTCAGATTCCCCCACTGGTCGGAGCCGCCGGTCTGCAGCAAGCAGCCGTACTGCCGGTACAGCTGCAGGAAGTCGTCGCCCTGGAGGATCTGGTACGAGAACTCCGTGTAGGAGATGCCGGCGTCGGAGTTCAGGCGCGCGGCGACCGCGTCCTTCTTGATCATCGTGCCCACGCGGAAGTGCTTGCCGATGTCGCGGAGGAAGTCGATCGCCGAGTACCCGCTGAACCAGTCGAGGTTGTTGACGATGCGCGCCGCGTTCTCGCCGTCGAACGACAGAAATCGCCGCACCTGCGCCTCGAGCCGGCTCACCCAGTCGGCGACGGTCTCGCGCGAGTTGAGCGTGCGCTCGGCCGTCGGGCGCGGGTCGCCGATGAGGCCCGTCGAGCCGCCGACCAGGCCGAGCGGCTTGTGGCCAGCGAGCTGGAGGCGGCGCAGGAGCAGGAGCTGCACGAGATTGCCGAGGTGCAGCGAGGGCGCGGTCGGGTCGAAGCCGCAGTAGTAGGTGACCGGCGGGCCGCTCAGCAGCGTGCGGAGCTGCTCCTCGTCGGTCGAGACCGCGACGAGCCCGCGCCACCGGATCTCGTCCCAGACGGACGGGAACGTCGGATCGTTGCTCTCGGCGGTGCGCTGGGCGGTGCTGGACACGGATTCAACCGTAGCCGTTCATCTGCGGCGCTTCGGGACGTGCGGGCGATAGGGCGAGACGCTCGGCTCACCGGGGAGCCAGAAGCGCCACGGGAAGGCGGTCGCGTCGCCGCCCGGTCCCGAGACGCCGGTCCGCGGGCCGGTGGAGAACGCGGTGAGGGGCGTCTCGAGGAGCTCCAGCGAGTGCTCGCCGGCACCGAGCACGGCGCCGTCGTCGGCGCCCGTGATGTCGAGCGCGACCGTCAGCCGGGCCGGGCCGCGCGCGAGCTCCGCGTCCCGCTTGGCCGAGGCACGGCGTTGCCTCGCCAGCTCGATGCCCTCGATGACCTCGCCGCCGCGCAGCAGGACGCCGGAGGCGTCGCCCTCGGGGCTGCACACGACGTTCGCGCACCAGTGCATGCCGTAGGTGAAGTAGACGTAGAGGTGTCCGGGCGGCCCGAACATGGTCGCGTTCTTGCGGCCGAGACCGCGGAAGGTGTGCGAGCCCGGGTCCTCCCCCGGCCCGCCGTAGGCCTCGACCTCGGTGAGCCGCACCGCGACGCCGCGCACGCGCAGCACGGCCCCGAGCAGCCGCGGGGCGACCTCGAGCGCATGCCCCGCGAAGTCCGGTCCCACCCTGCTAGCTCACCACATCCGGGACCCGCGCATGCGCTGGTGCATGCGGGCTGCGCTGGTGCACGCGGTTTGCACGGGGTGCAGCGGGGCAAACCGCATGCACCGACGCTGTGGTCACCAGGTGAGCGAGGCGCGGGGCATGCG
>DATMFB010000159.1:0-1723 GCA_035556395.1 Microbacteriaceae bacterium | reverse complement strand
GGATCCGTCTCGCAGGCCTCGCTCGCGCAGACCTCGGCGAGCACCTCGGGGAGCGCCGCGAACGAGGAGAGCAGGAACGGGTCGACGCCCTCGACCGGCACGACCGAGTCGAGGACGAGCGCGCCGACCGATTCGGGGTGGCTCGAGGCGTACCGCGCGGCGACGAAGGTGCCGTAGCTCGTCCCGTCGAGCGCCCACGTGGGCGCGCCGAGCGCGAGCCGGAGATCCTCCATGTCCTGGACGGTGAAATCGGTCGACAGCGCGTCGCGCCAGGCCCCGATGCTCGACGCGCATGCCTCGATGGCTCCCGCGGACGCGGCGAGGATATCGCTCGAGCCCGTCTGCTGCTGCACCTCGGGGCAGTCGAGCGCACCGGCGCCGGTGCCGCGCAGGTCCATCGCGACGAGCTGGTACTCGGCTGCGACCTCCGGCATGATCGCGCGGATGGTGGGGACCGTCCAAATGGACGATCCGCCAGGCCCGCCGCCGATGAGCAGCAGCACGCCGCGTGGCGCATCCTGGTCGGTCATCACGACGGTCAGCCCCACCGTCGGCGAATCGGCGGCGGAGCGGTCGATCGGCACGCTGAGCGTCCCGCAGAGCAGTCCGTCCGTGACCATCAGGCCGAGGTCGGCATGCTCGGGCGAATCGCATGAGTCGGCGGCGAGGTGCTCGATCGCGGCCTCTGTCACGGTCTTCGTCGCCGTGGCTGTGGGACCGGGATCCGGTGCCGTGCATGCCGTGAGGGTCAGGGCGAGCAGGCCCGCGATTCCGATGATCCGTGCGGCGGCGTTCCTGGTGCGTGGTCGAGCAGTCATCGAATCGATTGTGGCAGGCGGGTCATCGCGTTCTGCGGCCCGCTTCTGAAACACTCTCCTCACGATGGCACGGACCGCGAGCATGAAGCCCTGGTGGCGCACCCCCGCCGCCCTCATCACCGCGGGCGCGATCGCCGCTCTGGGACTCGGGATCGGCGGGGGCGCGATCGGCGCGGTCATCGTCGACGCCGGCCGGGGGGCCGGCGCCTGCGACGCCGTGGCCGTGACCGAGGCGGCCCTCCCGTCGATCGTCACCGTGTGGGCCGGCGGCCAGGGCGGGAACGGCAACGGCAGCGGCGTGATCCTCACCGCGGACGGTCTCATCGTGACGAACGACCATGTGCTGACGCCGGCGATCGCCGACGGAGCCGTGACCGGAACCCTCGCGGTGTCGCTCGCCGACGGAGAGCGACTCGACGCCGAGCTCGTCGGCCGCGATCCGCAGACCGACCTCGCGGTGCTCCGCATCGAACGCGATGGCAGCGTCCCGGCGATCCGGTTCGGCGCGTCCGCCGAGGTGCGGACGGGGGAGCCCGTCGTCGCGCTCGGGGCGCCGCTCGGGCTGTCCAACTCCGTGACGGCGGGAATCGTCAGCGCGCTTGGGCGCTCGATCACGCTGTCCACGGGCGACGGCGGCCTGACGGTCGTCACCGGGGCCGTGCAGACCGACGCCGCGATCAACCCCGGCAACTCCGGGGGCGCACTCGTGGACTGCCGAGGTCGGCTCGTCGGCATCAACACCGCGATCTCCACGGTGCCCAGTGCCGACGGCGTCGGTGGGGGCGGGAGCGTCGGGATCGGCTACGCCGTGCCCGTCGACACCGTGCGCGCGATCACGGACGAGCTGATCGCGGAGGGGCGCGTCGACCACCCGTCCTTCGGCATGGATGTCGCGCCGCTCTCCG
>DATMFB010000158.1:0-13820 GCA_035556395.1 Microbacteriaceae bacterium | reverse complement strand
GGTGCGCGCGGCGACGTCGGTGCGCTCCCGGGCGCGGCGCGGGAACAGCCGGAGGAACCAGCCCCAGATCCGCGGCCCGTCGATGAGCAGGAAGAGCGTCGCGAAGAGGGTCAGGAGCAGGCCGGCGAGCACGTGGCCCGTCGTCGTCCCCACACTGAGCGCCCCCGCCCAGAGCGATCCGGTGTCGTGACTGAACTCGGCCCACCAGTCGAGGACGGTGCGCCGCACCTCCGAGATCTCGAGATTGAAGGGCGGCGCCGCGAGCCAGACGCTGATGTCGTCGACAGCGCGCAGCGTCGCCGCGACGAGCGCGTTCCAGCCGCCGCGGATCTGGAACACGACGAGTGTCACGAGCCCGCCGACGAGGGCGAGTCCGCCCAGCATGCTCGCGGTGATCGCGAGCCACTTCGGCCAGCGGTGGCGCTGCAGGAAGCTTGAGAACGGGATGAGGAGCGCCGCGAGCAGGATCGCGATGAGGAACGGGATGACGACGAGCTTGAACTGGATGACGAGCCAGATGGCGACCGCCACGACGCCGAGGATGACGAGGAGGCGCCAGGACCACGCTCCGGCCGTGCGCAGTCCCTGCGGCACTCGCGCGTCGTCGCTCACGCCCCGAGTTTAGATGTCGGCGGGTGGAGATAGTTTGAGCCGGTGGGAGAACGCGCGAGCGAGCGGTTGACGCCCGGTCAGGCGCGTCGCGTGCTCCTCGCCGCGCAGGGGTTCGGCTCGGCGCTGCCCCCGACCGTCGGCCGCGGTCGACTCGAGTCGGTGACGAGGCGACTCGGGCTGCTGCAGCTCGACTCCGTCAACGTCTTCGAGCGCAGTCACTACCTCCCGCTCCACGCCCGGCTCGGCGGCTACGACAAGTCACACCTCGACCGCGTGACGTTCGCGAATCCGGGCCGCTGGACCGAGTGGTGGGCGCACGAGGCCGCCCTCTTCCCCGTCGAGGACCTGCCGCTGTGGGGCTGGCGCAAGGCCGAGTACCGCGCGCGCGATCCGTGGTTCCCCGACTTCGCGGGCGATCACGAGGCGCTCATGCGCGAGCTGCTCGAGGTGCTCCGCTCCGAGGGCCCGCTCGCCGCGAGCGACATCGAGCACGAGGAGAACCGCCGCCGCGGGCCCTGGTGGGGCTGGTCGGCGGTCAAGCGGGGCCTGGAGATCCTGTTCCGCCGAGGCGACGTCGTCTCGGCCGGGAGAACGCGATTCGAGCGGCGATACGCGCTCCCGGAGCAGGTGCTCCCCCCGCATGTCCTCGGGGTCGAGATCGCGCGGCACGACGCGATCCGGGAGCTCGTGCGACGCTCCGCCGTCGCGATCGGCGTCGGGACGGTGTCGGACCTCGCCGACTACTACCGGCTCCGCTCGGACGACACTCGCGCCGCGATCGCCGAGCTCGAGGAGTCGGGAGAGCTCCTTCGCGTGCGGGTGGACGGCTGGAAGCAGACCGCATGGCTCCACCGCGACGCGAAACGACCGTCGCGGATGCGGGCCGCCGCGCTGCTCAGCCCCTTCGACCCTGTCGTCTGGGACCGCGGTCGGGCCGAGCGCCAGTTCGGCTTCCACTACCGGATCGAGATCTACACGCCGGCGCCGAAGCGCGTCTACGGCTACTACTCGCTCCCGATCCTCCTCGACGACCGGCTCGTCGGCCGGATCGACCTGAAGTCGGATCGGAAGGCGAAGGTGCTGCGCGTCCAGTCGGCGTGGCGCGAGGAGGGCGCCGACGCCGATCCGCAGCGCATCGCGGCGCTCGTGCGCGCCGCGGCCGAATGGCAGGGGCTGGATGACGTGACGATGTCGGACCGGGGCACGCTCACGGCGAGCCTCCGCTCGGCCCTCGCCTAGAGTTTGCTGATTGCAATTGCACTCATTACAGCTAGAATCATCACTAATGAGTGCAATTACAAGCGTTACGGATGACACGGAACGACGGATCGGCCTCGCGATCCGCCAGTGGCGCATCGATGCCGGGCTCTCGCAGGAGGAGCTCGCGGATCGGGCGAGCCTGTCGCGTTCCGCCGTCCAGAAGCTCGAGGCCGGCCGCGGATCGCGCCTCGAGACGCTGATCCGCGCGCTCCGCGCGCTCGACCGGATCGACGCGCTCGACGCCCTCGCGCCGCGGACCGGGCCGTCGCCGATCGAGCAGCTCGCGGCGCAGCGACGCGCCCAGCGGACCACGACGCGCGCACCGCGCGTGAGCCGGCGGGGCTGATCCCATGGCGTTCGAGCACACCCGCGTGATCGAGGTCCGCTACGCCGGCCGGACCGTCGGAGCCGTCGTGCCCGGATCCGGCGTCGCCGCGTTCCAGTACGACCCCGCCTGGCTGCGGTCCGGGATCGAGCTCGCGCCGTTCCTCATGCCGCTGGCCGGGGGTCCGCGGATCTACGAGTTCCGCGGGCTGCGGCCCGAGACGTTCTTCACGCTCCCGCCGACGATCGCCGACTCGCTCCCCGACCGCTTCGGCAACGCGCTCATCGACGCCTGGATGGAACGCCAGGGCATCACCGCCGGCGAGATCACGGCGCTCGACCGGCTCGCCTACGTCGACGGCCGCGCGATGGGCGCGCTCGAGTTCGAGCCGGCGAACGGCCCCGACGCCACCCCGCCGACGATCATCGACCTCGCCGCCCTGACGGTCGCGGCCAGGGAGGCGATCGAGGGCCGGATCGGCGGAGACGACACCGCGACGACCACGGCGCTGCAGACGCTCCTCCAGGTCGGCACCTCGGCGGGCGGTGCCCGGCCGAAGGCGGTGCTCAACCTCGTCGACGCGACCGGCGTCTTCCACTCGGGCGTCTTCCCGCCCCGCGAGGGCGAGTCGGCCTGGCTGCTGAAGTTCGACGGCGCGACCGACGAGCGCACGCTCGCGGAGGCGCAGCAGTACACGCGCGTCGAGTTCGCGTACTCGCTCATGGCGCGCGAGGCCGGCATCGAGATGAGCGAGACCCGGCTCCTGCTCGAGGGCGGGCGGGCGCACTTCATGACCCGCCGATTCGACCGCCCGGAGCCCGGGGTCCGGGTGCACATGACGACCCTCTGCGGGATGCGCGCCCTCGACAACGACCTCGTCGGCGCGCACGACTACGCGCAGCTCCTGCAGACGATCGTCGAACTCGACCTGGGCGAGGAGGCCCTCGTCGAGGCCTACCGGCGCATGGCGTTCAACGTCATGGCGGTCAACCACGACGACCACACGAAGAACCACGCGTTCCTGATGGACGCAGGCGGGCGCTGGTCGCTCGCGCCCGCCTACGACGTGACCTACGCGAACCTGCCCGGACACCCGTACCTCGGGCAGCACTGCCTCGGAGTCGACGGCGCGTTCCGGCTGATCGACGCGGACCGGATGCTCGGCCTCGCCGACCGCTTCGGCATCCCCTACGCGAAGCGCGAGCTCGGTCGGGTCCGCGACGCGGTCGAGCGCTGGCCGGAGTTCGCCGCCCTCGCCGAGGTCCCGGCCGCGCAGGTCGAGGCGATCGCGGCCGCGCACCGCACGCTCGGCCGGGGAGTCGCGCCGTGAGGTGCGGCTACTGGGAGCGTCACGAATGCCGGTCGTGCAGCCTCATCGAGGTGCCGCGAGCGCGCCAGCTCGAGGAGAAGGAAGCCCGGGCGCGGGCCGCGGTCGGCGAGGGCGCGACCTGGGCGCCGACGTTCGCCGGCGCCGAGGCCGCGTTTCGGAACAAGGCGAAGATGGTCGTCGGCGGCACCGTGGACGCCCCGACGCTCGGCATCCTCGACGCGGAGCAGCGCGGCGTGGACCTGCGAGCCTGCGGGATCCTCGACCCGGCGATCACGGCCGCGCTCCCGGCGTTCTCCCGGTTCATCACGCGGGCGGGCCTCGTCCCGTACGACGTCCGCGAGCGGCGGGGCGAGCTCAAGCACGTCATCGTGACGACCTCGCCGGTCGGCGAGCTCATGGCGCGCTTCGTGCTGCGCACGACCGAGTCGCTACCCCGCATCCGCAAGCACCTCCCCGCGCTCCTCGGCGAGCTGCCGAGCCTGCGCGTCGCGACCGCGAACCTGCTGCCGGCCCACGTCGCGCTGCTCGAGGGCGAGGAGGAGATCGCGCTCACCGATGCGACCGAGCTCGTCATGCCCGTCGACGGGATCGAGCTGCGGCTCCCGCCGCGGGCGTTCTTCCAGACGAACACCCCCGTCGCCGCCGGCCTCTACCGGCAGGCGCGCGAGTGGGTGAGCGGGGCCCTTCGACTCGCTCCGCTCGCTCAAGGGCCGGAGACACCGATTCCTGAGCGAGGCGGAGCCGACTCGAAGGGCGGACCATTCGAGATCTGGGACCTGTACTGCGGCGTCGGCGGCTTCGCGCTGTCGCTCGCGGGCGACGGACGCCGCGTGATCGGTGTCGAGTCGAGCGCGGACGCGATCGCGGCGGCGCAGCGGACGGCGGCCCGGGCCGGACTCGAGAAGACGACGTTCATCGCCGCGGACGCGACCGAGTGGGCGAGGCGCCAGGCCGCCGCGCCCGATCTCGTCGTCGTCAACCCGCCGCGACGCGGCCTCGGACCCGAGCTCGCGGACTGGCTCGAGTCCTCCGGCGTCGCCGCGGTCGTCTACTCGAGCTGCGATCCGACGACGCTGCAGCGGGATCTCGCTCGGATGCCGTCGCTGCGTCCCGTGCAGGCGCGGCTCTTCGACATGTTCCCGCAGACGGCGCATCTCGAGGTGATGGTCCTGCTCGAACGCATGTAAATGATATTTGACATTGTGTCGTGTCTGCTTTACCTTTCTGATGTCAAAGATGCTTGACATCACGAAAGGGCCATCATGGCGTTCCAGTCCGCTCCCGAGGAGCGCAGCGCGTGGATCATGCTCGCACTCGCCGTCGTCGGGTATCCCGTCTACCTCATCCTGCTCTTCGCCGGGGCCGACGGCCGCCCGCTCGAGGCCATGCCGTTCGCGTGGCCGATGATCTGGACGATCGTCGGCTCGATCGTCGTCTCGATCGTCCTGCACGCCGTCTTCCGCGTCTTCACCGACCTCGAGAGCAACAAGCGCGACGAGCGCGATCGGCAGATCGGCCGGTTCGCCGACCGCACCGGACAGGCGTTCGTCATCATCGGCGCCCTCAGCGGACTCGCCCTCGCGATGCTCCAGCAGCCGGCGTTCTGGATCGCGAACGCGATCTTCCTCGGCTTCTTCCTGTCCGCCGTCCTCGGCTCGATCGCCAAGGTCATCGCCTACCGGACGGGATTCAACGCCTCATGGTGAAGCCGACGCAGGTCACGAACGCGATCCGCCGCCTCCGCTTCGCTGCCGGCGAGCTGACGCAGGCGGAGCTCGCCGAGCGCGTCGGCGTCACGCGCCAGACCCTCATCGCGATCGAGCAGGGCAAGTACTCCCCCTCGCTCGAGACCGCGTTCCGCATCGCGAGAGCCCTCGGGACGACGCTCGAGGACGTGTTCCAGTTCCCGGAGGAGCAGCCATGAAGGCCATCACGCAGGACCGCTACGGCGAGGCCGACGTGCTGCGGCTCTCCGAGATCCCGGTGCCTCGGCCGGGTCGCGGCGAGGTGCTCGTGGAGGTCCGCGCGGCCGGTGTCGACCCCGGCGTCTGGCACCTGATGGCCGGCCGGCCCAGGATGGTGCGGCTCGCCGCCGGCCTGCGCCGTCCCAGGTGGCCGGTCCGCGGGTCGGCCTTCGCCGGCATCGTCTCCGCGCTCGGCGAAGGCGTCGACGGCTTCGCGGTCGGCGACGCGGTCTACGGGACGGCCAAGGGATCGTTCGCCGAGCACGCGATCGCCCGCGTCGACAAGATCGCGCCGAGACCGCCGGCGCTCAGCTTCGAGGAGGCCGCGGCCGTCCCGATCTCCGCGCCGACCGCGCTCCAGGCGCTCCGTGACGCCCTTCGCCTCAAGTCGGGCGACCACGTGCTCATCCTCGGCGCCGCGGGCGGCGTCGGCTCGTACGCCGTCCAGATCGCGAAGGCGATGGGCGCGCGGGTGACGGGCGCGAGCAGCGGACCGAACCTCGAGCTCGTCCGCACGCTCGGCGCCGACCGGGCGATCGACTACACCGCCGTCGACCCCCTCGCCGCCGGGCCGTACGACGCGATCCTCGACACCGGGGGCGCACGGTCGATGGCGCGCCTGCGCGCCGCACTGACGCCGACCGGGGCGCTGGCGATCGTCGGCGCCGAGGTCGGACCGCTCGGCGGACTCGGCCGGATGCTCGCGGCGCCCGTGCTCACCGCGTTCTCCCGCCAGCGCCTGGTCGGCGTCATCTCGGTCGAGCATCGGGCCGACCTCGACGTGATGTCCGACTACCTCGCGACGGGCGCCGTCCGACCGCGCATCGACCGGGTGTTCCCGCTCGACCAGGCCGCCGACGCGATCCGGCACATCGGCCGCGGCCATGGGACCGGAAAGACCGTGCTCGCGATCCCCCGATCCTCGACCCAACCTGCGAGCTAGAAGCCGCCGCCGATCTTGCGCAGCCGCGCGATCCGCTCCTGGATCGGCGGGTGCGTCGAGAAGAGCCGCGCCATGAAGCCCGGCTTGTTCGGGTTCGAGATCCACATGTGCGCCATCGACGTGTTCTGCCGCGCCATCGGGCGGCTGTACGTCTCCAGCTTCTCGAGCGCCCGGGCGAGCCCCTCGGGATAGCGGGTCGTCAGCGCGCCGGTCGCGTCGGCGAGGTACTCGCGCTGGCGGGAGATGGCGGCCTGCACGATCGCGGCGAGGAGCGGTGCGACGATCATCGCGATCAGCCCGAAAATGAGGAGGATCGGACCGCCGTTGTTCCTCGAGCCACGGCCGCCGAAGATCGCCATCCGGACGAGCAGGTCGGCGATCATGCCGACCGCGACGACCAGCCCGAAGACGATCATCGAGACCCGGATGTCGTAGTTGCGGACGTGGCCGAGCTCGTGCGCCATGACGCCCTCGAGCTCGCTGTCGTCCATGATGTCGAGCAGGCCCGTCGTCGCGGCGACCGCCGCGTGCTTCGGGTCGCGCCCGGTCGCGAACGCGTTCGGCGCGGGGTCGTCGATGATGAACACCCGCGGCATCGGGGACCCCGTCGTGATCGACAGGTTCTCCACGATGCGCCACAGGCGCGGGTTGTCCGACTTCTGGATCTCGCGCGCGCCCGAGATCGCGAGCGCCTCCGCGCTCGCCGCGAAGTACTGGATGAGGGCGTAGAGCGCGGCGACGCCGACCACGACGACGGCAATGACCCAGCTCTGATAGATCCAGGCCGCGAGCGCCCCGAGTCCGCCGATGATGACGACGAAGAAGAACAGGATGAGGACGGTGTTGACCTTGTTCTTGCGTACCGCGGAATACACGAGCTAGCTCTGGGCCCCGTCGTCGATCAGAACTGGACGCGCGGCGGCTCGGCGATCGCCGCGGCGTCCGCGACCTCGAAGAACTCGCGCTCGCCGAAGCCGAGCTTGCGGGCGATGAGATTGTTCGGGAAGACCTTGATCTTCGTGTTGAGCTCGCGGACCCCGCCGTTGTAGAAGCGGCGCGACGCCTGGATCTTGTCCTCGGTGTCGACGAGCTCCGCCTGCAGCTGGAGGAAGTTCTGGCTGGCCTGCAGCTGCGGGTATGCCTCCGCGACGGCGAAGAGGCTCTTGAGCGCGCCCTGCAGCATGCCGTCGGCCTGCGCCGCCTGACCCGGGGTCAACCCGGGCTGGATCGTCGCGGCTCGGGCCGCCGTGACGTTCTCGAAGACCTGGCGCTCGTGCGTCGCGTAGCCCTTGACCGTCTCGATGAGGTTCGGGATGAGGTCGGCGCGCCGCTTGAGCTGCACCGTGATGTCGCTCCACGCCTCGTCGACGCGCACGTTGAGCGTGACGAGCGCGTTGTACGTCGCCCAGTAGAAGATCCCGACGATCAGCCCGAGGACGACGATGACGCCGATGAGAATCCAGAGCCAGAGAAGGTCCATGGCTGGATTCTAGGGGGCGCGCACGACAATCCGCCGGGAGAACGGCGGGAGCCCGCTGACCGGCGCGAGCGGCTGCGCGCCAGGACGGCTCACCCGAGCGCGAGCAGCGATCGCGCTTCGTCGATCGTCGCGCGAATGCGGGCGTTGTAGTCGTCGATGCTCTCGGCGAGCGCATCGGCACCGATCACCGCGGCCCCGCGCTCCGCCTCGAGGGCGCGATCGCGCACCTCGTCGAGCAGCCGCGCCAGCTCGGCGACGTGGTCCATGAGATCCGTGACATCGGCGCTCGCGGCGAGGAAGCCGGCCCAGCGCCCGAGCGCGGCCGTGATCGCCTCGCGCTCGTCGGCGACGGCCTGCAGGAATGCGGCGGCCTCCGCGGGCTCGAGCCCGGCCGGCGCGGCGAACGACCGGGGGACGATTCGGTCGCGGCTGAGCTCGCTGCGCTCAGGGTCGGCGAGCGCGTGGAGGATGTCGGTGAGCGCGAGGCGGGTGACCGGGAGCCAGCGGTGGTGCTGACTGCGCGCGACCACCCGGTCGACCACGAACGCGGTGAGGGCGAACGTGATGAGGCCTGCCGCGACCCCCGAGAGGACGACGGCCTGCTGCCACAACCCCGTGGCGAGGTCGATCCAGATGACCGCGATCAGGGCGGCGGCGAGCGC
Source organism: Microbacteriaceae bacterium (assembly GCA_035556395.1). GTDB lineage: Bacteria > Actinomycetota > Actinomycetes > Actinomycetales > Microbacteriaceae > 73-13. Next base: position 5,244 of record DATMFB010000158.1, on the reverse strand, counting down.
GACGCCCCCGATCAGTCGGAGCAGTCGATGCCGTCGGCGCCGATCGCGGATCGACCTCGTCATCGCCATGCCCTCCGGATGCGCCGAAGCTCCGTCGCAATCGCGACGGAGCCATGCTGGAGACCATAGCCGTGGAACTGCGCGCGCGCAGCTTCTCCCCCGGAGCGACGTTGCGCGCCGGCCAATCCGTGAATTCGCCCCAGGGACTCGCGCGAAAGGTTAGGCAAGCCTATGCTTATGCTCATGAGCATCCGCCGGCGCGTCCGCACCAGGGACCTGCTGCTCGTCGCCGGCGATCGAGACGATCTCCACGCGATGCAGCACACCCTCGCCATGCTGGCGGACGACGCATACGGCCATGTCTTCGTCGAGATCGACGCGGCGGACGAGATCGTGCCCATCGTCGCTCCCCCGCGAATGACGGTCACCTGGCTCGCGCGCACCGGCCGTCGCGGCGAGGCGCTCGACGCCGCGCTCGCCGGCTGGGCGGCGGAATGGATGCCCGAGACCCGCGCCGCGGAGCACGCCGGCATCGCCTGGATCGGTGCGGTCGCGAGTGCCGGCCTGCCCCTGATCGACGAGCTGCGCGAGCGGCTCGGGCAGCTCCACATCCTCGATGTGCTGCCCCGGCTCGAGCCGAAGACCTCTCGCCCGTAGCCGCCGCTCGCGCGACCCATCCGGCGGCCTAAGGCCAGCCTTCGCTTCGTTGCGAAGCGCGCGAGAACGCGCGATCGTAGAAGGACATCGCGCGGAGCGCGCGATCGGCGAAGGAGGCAGCAATGTCCACGAGCACCAAGCACACCACGAGCCCCCAGGCCGCCAGCCCCGAACTCGCCGCGGGCGTCGCGCAGTTCCTCACGCCCGTCGTCATCGACCTGCAGGCCCTCGTCGTCGACGGCAAGCAGGCGCACTGGCACGTGCGCGGCGCGAGCTTCCAGGGTGTCCACCAGCTCCTCGACCGACTCGTCGACGAGACCCAGGAGTACTCGGACGCCGCCGCGGAGCGCATCATCGCCCTCGGGCTCCCGGTCGACGCGCGGATCGCGACCGTCGCGCAGAAGCAGACGCTGCCGCCCCTGTCCGCCGGATTCCAGGGTTGGGAGACCACGGTCGAGCAGGTCGTCGCGCAGCTCGACGCCGCCCTCGTGACGGTGCGCAAGGCCGTCGACGGGCTCGACGAGGTCGACCTCAGCAGCCAGGACATCGCGATCGAGATCGAGCGCGGCCTGACGAAGCTGCGCTGGCTGCTCCAGGCGCACATCGCGGGCTGACCCGCACGTCGCGGGTGCCCCGACTGGGACTCGAACCCAGACTCGAGCGATTTTAAGTCGCCTGCCTCTGCCGTTGGGCTACCGGGGCAGGACCAACGCTACTCGGTGGGCTCGGACGCGGCGGGCTTGCGGGCGCGCGCGGCCGGGCGCAGCGCGTACTCCTGGAAGGCCGCGCGCGGCCTGCCGAGGGCGAGCGACGCGATCTCGCGCTTGAGGAAGAAGTTGCCGACCCAGTCGCCGAGCACCCGGAGCTTGCGCTCGAAGGTCGGCATCGCGAAGCCGTGGTAGACGCGGTGGCCGAGCCAGGCGAACCAGCCGTGGAACGGGAGGCCCGCGAACTTCATGACGCCGTTCCACGGCCCGAGGCCGGCGACCGCGCCGAGGTTCTTGTGGGCGTAGTCGATGGGCGCCTCGTCGCGGAGCACCGCGACCAGGTTCTTCGCGAGGCGCTTCGCCTGGCGCACCGCGTGCTGGGCGTTCGGCACGCAGAAGCCGTCGACGCCGCCGCCCGTGAGATCCGGCACGGCCGCGACATCGCCGGCCGACCACACGTCGGGAAGGATCTCACCGTCGTCGTCGATCACCTGGAGCGTCGCGGACGAGCGGACCCTGCCGCGCTCGTCGAGCGGCAGGCCGAAGTTCTTCGCCGTCGGGTGCGCCATGACGCCCGCGGTCCAGACCAGCAGGTCCGTCTCGTAGGACTCGCCGTTGGAGAGCTTGATCACGCCGTTCTCGGCGCTGACGAGCTGCGTCTCGAGTCGGACGTTGACCCCGTGCTTCTCGAGATCGCTGACGACCCACTTCGCCTGCTTCTCGGACACCTCGGGCATGATCCGCCCGAGCGCCTCGATGAGATAGAAGCTCGTCTCGTCGAACGAGACCGTCGGGTAGTAGCGGACGAGGTACGACGAAAGGCTGCGCAGCTCCGCGACGGTCTCGACGCCGGCGAAGCCGCCGCCGACGACCGTGACGTTGAGCAGGCGCCGCTTGAGGGGCGTGTCGTGCAGGTTCGACGCGCGGTTGAAGTTGCCCATCAGCCGGTCGCGGACGCCGACCGCCTCCTGGATGTTCTTCATCCCGAACGCGCTGTCCGCGACTCCGGGGATCGGGAAGGTCCGCGTCACCGAGCCCGCGGTGACGACGAGGATGTCGTACTCCTCGGTCCACGGGTCGCCGTCGAGCGGGGTAAACGTCGCGACCTTCGCCGCGGAGTCGATCGCGGTGATCCGCGCGGGAACAATCCGCGTGCGCTTCAGGTGACGCCGGAACGCCACGACCGCGTGGTCGGGCTCGATCGAGCCGGCTGCGACCTCCGGGAGGAAGGGCTGGTACGTCATGTACGACAGCGGGTCGACGAGGGTGACCGAGGCTTCGCGACGGCGGAGCAGCTTTTCGAGCTTCCACGCGACGTAGAAGCCTGCATATCCGCCGCCGACGATCAGAATCTTGGGCACAGTGGTGGGTTCTCCCCTTTATCGAGAGCGGTGCTCAGTGCTCGGCGACCTCGTTCGGCCCGGTCGCCGCACCAGAGTCTAACGGCTGCGACGACCGCCGTCCGCTCGGCGGATCGCCCAGATGGCGAGCGCCGCTATGCCCGCCGCGAAGGCGAGGACCGTGAGCACGCCGGGGCCGACCGTGCGCAGCAGCTCGATCGGCGCGAGCACCTTCCCGAACGGCGTCGCCGAGTCGAGGGCCGCGATGTGGTCCGGCTCGGGCACGACGACGACGGGGGTGGGGTGCACGACGGGGTCCAGTGCCGTCGGGCGGTAGACGTTGATCCAGTCGGCGAGACTGCCCATCGGGTTCGCGGTCACGAGGGGGACGTTCGCGCTCACGGCCGCCGCCGCGTCGATGAGCCCGTACCCGTAGTAGGCGTCATAGCCGCCGTCGCCGCGATCGTGCGCGGTCGCGATGATCCGGTTGATGACGTTCGCCGCATCGAGCTCGGGGTGGGCGGCCCGCACGAGCGCGACGATCCCGGAGACGATCGGGGCGGCGCCGCTCGTCCCGCTCCAGGCGAGATACCGGGGACCCGGCGCGACGCCGACGAGTTCCTCGCTCGGCGCCGAGATCGCGATCGTGATGCCCTGCGAGGAGGCATCGAAGCTCGCCTCCCCCGCCCGATCGACGCCGGCGACGGTCAGCACGCCCGGCATGGTCGCGGGGGCGCCGACGACGGTCGTGCCGGAGCCGCGGTTGCCGGCCGCCGCGACGACGACGACGTCGTGCTCGGCCGCGTAGAGGAAGGCGTCGTCCCACGAGGTCGGCCAGTCGAGGGTGTTGCGCGTGAGCGACATGTTGATGACCTTGGCGCCGTGGTCGACCGCGTACCGGACGGCCTCGGCGATCTGGGTGTCGGAGTCGATCGAGGAGTCGGAGAGCGCGATCGACAGCGGCAGGATCATCGCCGCGGGCGCGGCGCCGATGACGCCGTCGTTCGGCCCCGTCCCGCGCCCCGCCGCGAGCGACGCCACGAGGGTGCCGTGCACGGAGTTGTCGTCGCCGACGGGAGCCCAGCCGCGCGAGTCGCCCAGGCCGGAGAAGTCCGCGCCGGGCAGCACGGCGCCCGCGAGGTCCGGCACGCTCGCGTCGACGCCCGTGTCGATGACGGCGATGATCACGCCCTGGCCCTGCGTGACCGACCAGGCCTGCCGGATGCCGTACTCGGAGAGCCAGTACTCGGCACTGCGGATGTAGTCGGCCGACGCGGTGAGCGCCGGAGCGAGCGCGAGCATGCCACCGAGGAGCGCCGTGACGGGGACGCCGATCGCGAGCCGCAGCGCCCTCATGCGTCCGACTCGCATTCGCAGACGTCGGGACTCCAGCCGCACTCCGCGAGCGCGAGGTCTCCGATGGGGTTGACGCCGGGGCCGGCCGCGAGCGCGTGGCCGATGAGCGCGTGGAGGCACTTGACCCGCTCGGGCATGCCGCCGGCCGAGTACCCCTCGATCTCGGCCACCTCGCCGAACCCCGCCCGGTCCGCCAGGTACGCGAGGTGCGCGGCGCGATACGCGTCCGCGACGTCGCCCACGAGCATCGCCTGGTACTCGACCATCCGCCCGGCCGCCTCGAGGCGGGACGCGGCGGCCGTCGCGGCGGGATGGGTCAGGTAGTAGAACGTCGGGAACGGCGTCCCGTCGGACAGCCGCGGCCGAGTGGACACCACGGTCGGCGCACCGCAGGCGCAGCGGGCGGCGATGCCGACGACGTCGCGAGCGGGCCGGCCGAGCTGGCGGCTCACGGCCGAGACATCGGCCTCGGTCACGACCTCGGAGTGGCGGAGCGTCATCCTGCGGCCTCCGTCCCGGCTGGCAGCGGCGCGCCGACGACCGCGAGCTCGTCCCCCGTCGCATCCGTCAGACCGGCACCGTAGCCGCTCGCGAGGAGCGCCGCCACCCAGTCCACCCGGGTCGCCTGCAGCTCGCTCGACACCGGCAGGCCCGCGTCGAGCGGGACCTCGGGCTCGCCCGGCCCGTTCGTCACGATGTAGCTGTACTCGCCCGGGTAGATGAAGAGCAGGCGCTGCCGGGCCTGGGCCTCGATGTAGGCAGGGTCGCTCCAGCGACCGAGCTCCGCCCTGACGTCCTCGACGTGCGCGCGCTGGTCCTCGACGCTGCGCTCCAGTGCCGTGATCTGCTGCTGCTGCTCGACGAGCAGCCGCAGGCTCGGCGCGAGCACAACCACCGCGAGACCGAGGAGCACGAGCGCGATGACGCTGAACCCGGAGACCCGGAGAGTGCGCAGCCAGCGTTCGGGCGCAGACTCCTCCTGCATCCGGACGGGGACCTGGCGTGGCGCCGTATCCCCGTTGTCGCGTGTGCGGCGGGCCATGCGATACAGGCTACGGCCGCGTGCTGACCGCGGGCTGGAGCCGTCGCGGCATCAAGCGAAGAACTGGATGGGGTCGACCCGGCTGCCGCCGACCCAGACCTCGAGGTGGCAGTGCGTCGTGGTCGCATAGCCGGTCGCGCCG
>DATMFB010000157.1:0-7430 GCA_035556395.1 Microbacteriaceae bacterium | reverse complement strand
GCGTCGACGCCGGCCGCGACGAGGTTCGCCGCGCCCTCGCGGGTCGCGACGTTGCCGCCGACGACGTCGATCTCGGAGAACGACGCGTCGGACTTGAGCCGGCTGACGATGTCGAGCACGCCCTTCGAGTCGCCGTTCGCGGTGTCGACGATGATGACGTCGACCCCCGCGTCGCGCAGCGCCTCCGCGCGGTCCCACGCGTCGCCGAAGAAGCCGATCGCGGCGGCGACCCGGAGGCGGCCCTCGGCGTCCTTCGTCGCGTTCGGGTACTTCTCGCTCTTCTCGAAGTCCTTGACGGTGATGAGGCCGTGGAGCCGGCCGTCAGCGTCGACGAGCGGAAGCTTCTCGATCCGGTGCTGCGCGAGCAGCGCCATCGCCGCGTTCGGGTCGATGCCGACGGGCGCCGTGATGAGGCCGTCCTTCGTCATGACGTCGCGGACGAGCGTCGTGTCCTTCTCGAAGGGGGAGACGAATCGCATGTCGCGGTTCGTGATGATGCCGATGAGCCGGCCGTCGCCCTCGACGACGGGCAGACCGGAGACCTTGAACTGGCCGCAGAGCAGGTCGACGTCGGCGACCGTCGCATCGGCGGTCGTCGTGATCGGGTTCGTGATCATGCCGGACTCGGAGCGCTTGACCTTGTCGACGTGCGCGGCCTGGTCCTCGATCGAGAGATTGCGGTGCAGGACGCCGATGCCGCCCTGACGGGCCATCGCGATCGCCATGCGGGACTCCGTGACGGTGTCCATCGCGGCGGAGAGCAGCGGCGTGCTCAGGCTGATGCGGCGCGTGAGCCGGGAGGTCGTGTCGGCGGCGGACGGGATCACGTCCGTGTGCCCGGGGAGCAGCATGACGTCGTCGTAGGTCAGTCCGACGAAGCCGAAGGGGTCGTGATCAGCCATGCTCAATGCTAACGTCCTGCGGTACCGGACATTCCGATCGATGGCGATCGCGAACAAGAAGGTAACACCGAGGCAACAAACGGCGGGTACGGTACTACGCATGCTCAACCAGCGCTCGACGCTCGTGCTCGCACGGCGCCGACGGCTCGGCACGGCGCTCATCGCCATTTCGGGCATCCTCTTCGCCCTCTGGGCCACCCTGGCCGCGCCCATGCCGGCGCACGCGGCGGAGGGCGATCCCTTCCGGGTCAGCGGGAACGTCCAGCTCGAAGGCGCCCCCCTGGCGGGCGTCGCGATCACCGTCGACGGGCCGGGCGGGCTGCAGGCCACCGAGACCGGCGACGACGGGAAGTGGTCGGTCGCCGTCCCGGAGAAGAACGCCGACTACGTCGTGACGCTCGACGAGTCGACACTGCCGGAGGGCATCGCCGTCGTCGACGAGACGGGCGCCGACGAGACGCCGAACGTCAAGGAGGTGACCGTCGGGCCGGGCGGGCGAGTGTCCGTCAACTTCTTCATCGGCGCCGGGGAACGCCATACGACGAGCTTCTTCGACCAGCTCATCGAGCGCATCATCAACGGCCTCAACTTCGGGCTCATGCTCGCCCTCGCCTCGATCGGCCTCTCGCTCGTCTACGGGACGACCGGCATCTCGAACTTCGCGCACGCCGAGATGGTGACCTTCGGGGCGCTCATGGCGTACCTGTTCGCCGTCGTCATCCCCTGGCCGATCTGGGTCGCGATCCCGATCGCGGTCGCCGCATCCGCCGCGTTCGGCTACCTGCTCGACACCGGGCTATGGCGACCGCTGCGACGCAAGGGCCTCGGGCTGGTCCAGCTCATGATCGTCTCGATCGGCCTGTCGCTCGTGCTGCGCTACGTCTACCAGATGTTCATCGGCGGCGGCACGATCCAGCTGCCCGGCTCGGTGCCCCAGTCGCTCGAGCTCTTCGGCTCCGTCCGGCTCACGGTCGTCGACATCGCGAGCATGGCCACCTCCATCGTCGTCATCGTCGCGTTCGCGTTCTGGCTCCAGCGCAGCCGGATCGGCAAGGCGACCCGCGCGGTCTCCGACAACCCATCGCTCGCAGCCGCGAGCGGCATCGACGTCGACCGCGTCGTGCGCATCGTCTGGATCGTCGCGGGCGCGCTCGCCGGCCTCGGCGGCGTCCTCTGGGCCTACTTCCGCCCCGGCATCAAGTGGGACATGGGCACAAGCATCCTGCTGCTCATCTTCGCGGCGGTCATCCTCGGCGGGCTCGGCACCGCCTACGGCGCCCTCGTTGGCTCGCTCATCGTCGGGCTCCTCGTCGAGGTCTCGAGCCTCTGGATCCCCGCCGACCTCAAGTACGTGGCCGCACTCGTGATCCTGATCCTGATCCTGCTGTTCCGACCGCAGGGCATCCTCGGACGCAGAGAGCGAATCGGGTAGCGCGATGGACATCCTGCAGATCCTGTCGAACACGGCAGCGCAGATCCTCAACCCGACCACGATCGGGTTCGTCCTCGCGGCGATCGGCCTCGCGGTCCACTTCGGCTTCACGGGCCTCCTCAACATGGGCGTCGCGGGCTTCATGGCGGTCGGCGCATACGGCTTCGCGATCTCGATCCTCACCTTCGGCCTGCCCTGGTGGGTCGGCGCGCTCATCGGGATCGGCGCCGCCGTCGTCTTCGCGCTCATCCTCGGCATTCCGACGCTGCGACTGCGCGGCGACTACCTCGCGGTCGTGACGATCGCGGCGGCCGAGGTCGTCCGCCTGCTCTTCCTGACGACCGCGTTCCGCGAGGTCACCGGCTCGGCCGACGGGCTCTCCGGCTTCCACACCGACTTCCGCGCCTCGAACCCGCTGCCGGCGTTCAGCGGCAACGTCGGGTTCGGCCCCTGGACCTACTCGCGCGACCAGTGGTGGGTCATCATCGTCGGCACCGCGCTCGTGCTGATCGTCCTCCTCTTCGTCTGGGCGCTCATGCGCAGCCCATGGGGCCGCGTCATCAAGGGCATCCGCGAGGACGAGGACGCGGTCCGCGCGCTCGGCAAGAACGTCTTCTCGTTCAAGATGCAGGCGCTCGTCGTCGGCGGCGTCATCATCGCCCTCGGCGGCATCGTCACGGCGATGGGGACGAACGTCAACCCGAACGTCTACGTGACCTCGCAGACGTTCTACATCTGGACAGCCCTGCTGCTCGGTGGCGCGGCGACGATCTTCGGCCCCGTCCTCGGCGCCGTGCTCTTCTGGGTCGTGCGGGCGTTCCTCTCCAACCTGCTGCCGGCGCTCGTCAACATCGGCGCGCTCCCGTTCCTCTCAGGCGAGCAGGCGCAGATGCTCGTCTTCGTCCTCATCGGCCTCGCGCTCATGCTCATCGTCATCTTCCGGCCACAGGGCATCCTCGGGAATCGGAAGGAGCTGACCTTTGTCAAGTGATCCGACAGCGGCGGTCAGCCGCCCCAAGACGACCGGACTGCACACGGGCGACGTGCGGCCCGGGGTCGCGAAGGTCGACCCGATCCTCATCGCCGACGGCGTGCGGCGGCACTTCGGCGGCCTCACCGCGGTCGACGTCGACCACGTCGAGATCCCCCGGCACGCGATCACCGCCCTGATCGGCCCGAACGGCGCCGGCAAGACGACGTTCTTCAACCTCCTGACCGGCTTCGACAAGCCGAACGAGGGCGAATGGTCGTTCAACGGCCGATCGCTCAGCGGCATCCCCGCGTTCCGCGTCGCCCGACTCGGCCTGGTCCGCACGTTCCAGCTCACGAAGGCGCTCGGCCTGCTCACCGTCCTCGACAACATGAAGCTCGGCGCCACGCAGCAGCGCGGCGAGCGGTTCTGGACGAGCTTCCTGCCCTTCATCTGGCGCCGCCAGGATCAGGAGATCGAGGCGAAGGCGCGCGACCTCCTCGTCCGGTTCAAGCTCGACGCGAAGGAGGCCGACTTCGCGGCGAGCCTCTCGGGCGGCCAGCGCAAGCTCCTCGAGATGGCCCGCGCGCTCATGAGCGAGCCCGAGCTCGTCATGCTCGACGAGCCGATGGCCGGCGTCAACCCGGCCCTCACCGAGTCGCTCCTCGAGCACATCCTCGACCTCAAGGACCAGGGCATGACCGTGCTCTTCGTCGAGCACGACATGCACATGGTCCGCCACATCGCCGACTGGGTCATCGTCATGGCCGAGGGGCGGGTCGTCGCCGAGGGGCCGCCCGACACGGTCATGAAGGAGCAGGCGGTCATCGACGCCTACCTCGGCGCGCACCAGGACGTCGACCTCGGCGTCGTAACCGGCCGCATCCAGGGCGAGCACACCGCCGCCGAGGCGGAGCTGCTCGTGGAGATCGAAGAGGTCGAGGAGGGGACGGAGTGAGCGAGAACGTCGTCGAAGTCACCGACCTCGTCGCGGGCTACCTGCCCGGCGTCAACATCCTCAACGGCGCGAACCTCACGGCCGCCAAGGGCGAGCTGGTCGGCATCATCGGCCCGAACGGCGCCGGCAAGTCGACCCTCCTCAAGGCGATCTTCGGCCAGGTCAAGATCCGCGGCGGCTCGGTCAAGCTCAACGGCGAGGACATCTCCGGGCTCCGGGCGAACCAGCTCGTGTCGAAGGGCGTCGGCTTCATCCCGCAGACGAACAACGTCTTCCCCTCGCTCACGATCGCCGAGAACCTGCAGATGGGGCTCTTCCAGCGCCCGAAGGCTTATGCCGAGCGACTCGAGTTCGTGACGAGCATCTTCGCCGAGCTGGGCAAGCGACTGAACCAGCGCGCCGGCTCGCTCTCCGGGGGCGAGCGCCAGATGGTCGCGATGGGCCGCGCGCTCATGATGGACCCGCACGTCCTCCTCCTCGACGAGCCGAGCGCGGGGCTCTCGCCGGTCCGCCAGGACGAGGCGTTCATCCGCGTCTCCGACATCAACAAGGCCGGCGTGACCTGCATCATGGTCGAGCAGAACGCAAGGCGCTGCCTGCAGATCTGCGATCGCGGCTACGTGCTCGACCAGGGCAAGGACGCCTATACCGGCACCGGCCGCGAGCTGCTGAACGACCCCAAGGTCATCGGCCTCTACCTCGGCACCCTCGGGGCTTAGGTCTCGATACGCCGCATCGCGGCTACTCGACCCGCGGGGACGGGAAAGGCCCCGGGTCTCCCCGGGGCCTTCCTCGTGTGATTGCTGGACTCAGCCGTTGTACGCGACGTAGTTGTTGTTGTCGCCGTACTGGTAGATGCCGATCGACGCCTCGGTCGGGTCGCCCACCTCGTTGAAGGTGATCGGCCCGGAGACACCGTCGTAGTCCGCGACGCCGCCACCGTTGATGATGGCCGCGCAGTCCGCGAACGTGGTGCACTTGGTGCCGTTGCCGGTACCGCCCGAGACCTCCTGCAGCTTCGCCGCGATCGCCGTGGCGTCGGTCGAGCCGGCCGCGAGCGACGCGAGCGCGAGCAGCACGACCGCGTCGTACGACTCAGCCGCGTAGCTGTAGTCGGTCAGCGCGGCGTTGCCCTCGCCCGTCCAGAACTCGCCGAGCGCGTTCGTGAACGAGGCGATCGTGTCGATGGTCAGGCCCGGGAGCGTGCCCTTCGAGCCGGCGATCGAGCCGCCGAGGTCGACGCCCTTTTCCCCGAAGTTCGTCAGGTTGCCGTCGACGAAGTAGAGCTTGTCGCCGGAGAAGCCTGCCGACAGGAGCGTCGGGACGATCGTGTTGACCTCTTCGAACGTGATCAGCGCGATCGCGTCGGGCTGGGCCGCGAGGACCTCGGAGACCTGCGCATCGAACGACGTGTCGCCCGTGTTGTAGGTCGGAGCCGCGACGACGGTGCCGCCGGCGGCCTCGAACGCCTCGGTGACGAACTGCGCGAGGCCGGTGCCGTACGAGTCGTTGAGGACGATGAGGCCGAGGTTCTTGACCCCGTCCTCCGCGATCAGGTTGCCGAGCACCTCGCCCTGGAGGACGTCGGAGGGAGCGGTACGGAAGTACAGACCCTTGTCGTCGTAGGTCGTGAACGCCGCGGAGGTGTTCGCCGGGGAGAACATGATGACGTCCGCACCGACGACCTGGTCGATGAACTGGAGCGACGTGCCGGAGGACGCGGCGCCGACGATGGCGGAGACGCCCTCGCCGAGCAGACGCGGGACCTCGGTCTCGTACGCCTTGTTGTCGGTGTCACCCGAGTCGCCCTGGACCAGGTCGACGGTGATGCCGGCAGCAGCCGCGTTGATGTCCGCGGCCGCGAACTCGGTGCCCGCGATCTCGGGCGGGCCGAGGAAGGCGAGGTTGCCGGTGACCGGCAGTGCGGTACCGATCTTGAGGGTCAGTTCGCCGGCGGGCGTGTCGGGACCGGTCGTCGGCGCCGGTGCCGGAGCGGCGCAGCCGCTCAGGACAAGCGCGGCCGAGCCGACGAGAGCCATCCCGCCCAGCGTCGCCTTGGTGAAAGCACGCATGTTGCTCCTTGCTGTGATGATCAGAGTTTGGCGCGCACGACAGATCTGTCGGGAACGCGGATTCCAGGCTATGGGGGACCCGTATCCGGCTCAACTCCCCGGCGTTACGGACTTGTAACGTCACCCGATCGTGACGTTCGCCGGAAACTCACGGATCGGCGGACCATGTCGACCGTCAGGAGCGCGAGCGCGACCCAGACGATCGCGAATCCGACCCAGCGCGCGGGTGGCATCGGCTCCCCCAGGAGCACGACCCCGGTGACGAGCTGGAGGATCGGTGCGAGGTACTGGGTGAAGCCGACGACGCTGAGCGGCAGGCGCCGAACGCCCGCCGCGAAGAGCAGGAGCGGCACCGCGGTGATGGCGCCGGCGCTGAGCAGCAGCACCGAGTGCCACACGCCGTGCTGTCCGAGCGTCAGTCCCGTCGTCGCGCTCATCCAGACGAGCACGCCGATCGCGAGCGGAGTCACGTAAGCGGCCTCGATCGCGAGACCGCTCATCGCGTCCACGCGGCCGCCGACGCGATTCTTCACGAGGCCGTAGAAGCCGAAACTGAGCGCGAGCACGACGGCGATCCAGGGGAAGGCGCCGTAGCCCACCGCGAGCACGATGACGGCGATCACACTGATTCCGACCGCGATCCACTGCACGACGTTGAGGCGTTCACGCAGCAGCACGCCGAGCAGCACGGTGACGATCGGGTTGATGAAGTAGCCGAGCGCGCCTTCGACGACATGGCCGGTGACCACGGCGAAGACGAAGACCGACCAGTTGACGGTGATGAGGCAGCCCGCCAGCAGCAGCCACGCCATGGCTCGGCGATCGCGCAGGATCGTGCCGAGTCGCCGCCAGCCTCGGACGATCGCGATCAGGACGAGGCAGAACGCGAGCGAGAGGACGATCCGCCACGCGACGATCTCGACGGGCCCCGTCGGATCGAGCACGACGAAATAGACTGGGAGGACGCCCCAGAGCAGATAGGACCCGATCGCGTAGACGAGTCCCGAGGCGAAAACGGAACGCCCGCGGGACTCAGGTCCCGCGGGCGTTCGCGAATCGAGTTCGCCGGATGTCACCGAACGACGACGGCGAGCAC
>DATMFB010000156.1:0-6701 GCA_035556395.1 Microbacteriaceae bacterium | reverse complement strand
GCCCGCGTACGCCGCCGACGCCATCCGATCGCTCGCCGCCGAGCACGGCGTCGACGAGATCATGATCTCGCCCGCGGCGGGGGCGTACGAGAGCGACCCGCTCGATCGCGTTCCCGGCCGGGAGGACACACTGCGCCTCCTCGCGGCCGCCCTCTCAACCTGACCGTCCCCGCTGCGTGATGCCGCCCGTCACTCCCACACCCGCCCCAGCCCGCAGCGCCGACGGAAGTGGACGCAAATGGTCGCCAACCTGCCCGCGGGAGCACCATTTGCGTCCACCTAGCGGTGCTCCGCCGCGTCGCGGCCGCCGGAGTGGACGCAGAAGGTCGCCAATTGCCACCCATGAGAGCTCTTTGCGTCCAGGCCGGGGGTGATGGACGCCGGAGCGGCGGGACTGAGCGCCCTTCGACTCGCTGCGCTCGCTCAGGGAGCGGTGGGAGGGAGTCCGGTCGTCAGGGAGCGGTTGGGGCGAGGGCCGCGGCCTCCGCCCGCTCCTCCTCGGTCGCCGCGAGCTGACCGCAGGCGCCGTCGATCTCCTTGCCGCGGGTGTCCCGCAGCGTCGCCGGGATGCCGGCATCGTTGAGGCGACGGAGGAACTCCTGCGTGTGCGCCCGGTCCGAGGCCGTCCAGATCGAGCCGGGCGTCGGGTTGAGCGGGATCGGGTTGACGTGCACCCAGCCGCGGCCGCGGGCGTTGAGCTTCTCCGCGAGCAGGTCGGCGCGCCAGGCGTGGTCGTTCATGTCCTTGATGAGCGCGTACTCGATCGAGACGCGCCGGCCCGTGGTCTCGAAATAGAGCCGTGCGGCGTCGAGCGCCTCGTCGACCTTCCACCGGTCGTTGATCGGGATCAGGTCGTCGCGCAGCTCGTCGTCCGGAGCGTGCAGGCTCAGCGCGAAGGTGAGCGGCAGGCCCTCGCCGGCCAGTCGCCGAATCGCCGGGGCGAGCCCGACGCTCGACACCGTGATCCCGCGGGCCGACATGCCGAGTCCGTCGGGCTGCGGCGCGAGCATGCTGCGGATCGCCTTGAGCACGCGGTTGTAGTTCGCGAGCGGCTCCCCCATGCCCATGAAGACGATGTTGTTGACGCGCTCACTCTTCGGCTCGGACGCCGCGCGCCCTCGATCCGCGACCGGGTCGACTGGCTCTTCGACCGGCTCGACGTCGAACGCGCTCGGCGGCAGCGATGACCCCGGCACGAGCGCGGTGCTCGTCGCCTCGGCCGAGAGCTTGCCGTCCCGGATGTAGCGGTTCGCGGCGACGATCTGCGCGAGGATCTCGGCGGTCGAGAGGTTCCGGGTGAGTCCAGCCTGGCCGGTCGCGCAGAACGGACAGTTCATCCCGCAGCCCGCCTGGCTCGAGATGCACAGCGTGATGCGGCCGGGGTAGCGCATGAGCACCGACTCGATGAGCGCGCCATCGAAGAGCCGCCAGAGGAACTTGACCGTCGCGCCGTCGTCGGTGCGCAGTGCCCGCACCGAGGTGAGCAGCGGCGGCAGCAGCTGCGCGACGAGCTCCGCGCGCCCGTCCTTCGGCAGATCGGTCATCTCGGCCGGATCGTCCGTGTAGTGCGCGAACCAGTGCGTCGACAGCTGCTTCGCGCGGAACCTGGGGAGCCCGAGCGACATGACCCGCTCGGCACGCTCCTCGGGGGTCAGGTCGCCGAGGTGCACGGGCGGCTTGCCGCGTCGCGGCGCCTCGAACTGGAGGAGCGGTCGGCCATCCGTCGCGGTGCGCTGGACCCAGCCCTCGGTCGCGGGACGCACCTGCGGGCGATCGACGCCGACCGGGGGCTCTGGAGTGCTCACGCGGCCATTGTCCCAGGCCATCATGGACGGATGGCCGCACGGATCGAGATCGATGACCCGGAACGCGATGACGTGCGCGAGCTGATCGCCGAGCACCTCGCCGACATGCACGGCGCCTCGCCGCCCGAGAGCGTCCACGCGCTCGACATCTCGGGGCTCACGGCGCCCGGCATGACGTTCTGGTCCGCGCGCCTTCCCGACGGGACGCTGCTCGGCGTCGTGGCGCTCAAGCAGCTCACCGCCGGTGGCGAGCTCAAGTCGATGCGTACCACGCGGGTCGCGCGCGGCACCGGCGTCGGCCGCGCGCTCCTCGAGCACGCGATCGTCGAGGCGACGGGCCGCGGCTGGTCGACGCTCTGGCTCGAGACCGGCGCGCAGGACTACTTCATCCCGGCGAGAGCGCTCTACGCCTCGCGCGGCTTCGTGGAATGCGGTCCCTTCGAGGGCTACAAGCCGGACCCGGCGAGCACGTTCATGCGGCTCGACCTCACGCCCATCTAGGCTCTCGACCATGACCGACTCGATCTACGACCCCGCGGGCGATCGCAAGTACACCAAGGTGTACAAGGAGCACACGCCCGACATCCTTGCCGCATTCGACGCCTTCGACAGCGCGGTCTTCGCGCAAGAGGGCCGAGAGATCCCGATCAAGTACCGCGAGCTCATCGCGATCGCCGTGGGCCTCACCACGCAGTGCGTTTACTGCATCGACTTCCACACCGCGCAGGCGACGAAGGCCGGCGCGACCGAGGCCGAGCTCGCCGAGACCGCGTGGGTCGCTGCGGCGCTTCGTGCCGGCGCCGCGTTCACGCATGGCCGTCTCGCATTCAAGCTCAACGAGCAGCATCAGCACTGAGCCGGACCGAGCGGTACAGCAAGCAGCCGAGACTCCCAGAGACGGACGAAGGGCCCCGGGTCTAGAAATCCCGGGGCCCTTCAGTGTCCGAACCGCTCGTCATCCTTGACGCTGTCGGCTTGCAATCCGTCAATGTCTCCGTGACATCGCTCTCGGCAGACCTCCTGACCTCCCAGTCGGACCGAAGTCCGTCCAAGCCGCCCGAGCTTCCTGCCGCGAATCTGTCGGGCCGGTCGGGTAAACCCGGCCGGTCCGACGATCCGCGATGGCGATTACGTTCCCCTTGGCACTTCCCCGATTCCTGAGAACCGGTTCCGCTGGGCCGAGGCCCCACCAAAGCTGATCCATCGCCAAGCTGACGATGCTTCGCATCTCGCTCGAACTGCCGAGGACTCTCATCCCCGGACTCGCGAGCGTTCCGCCCCCTTCCGGCATCCTCCCCGGACACAAGTGCCCGGTTCCGATCCCTTCAGGATCCGCACCGACTGCTAACGAGAGCCACCGTTCCCTTTCGGGCCGGCTCCGGCTTGCGCCTTTGCCTTCGGTGTTTCGCCGTTTCGGTAACGAAGACATTACTCAGCGGTAAACGGCACACAACCCGTCAAGTTTCGCTAGATAGTTGAGGGTTTCAGCCCGGAACTCGGGCGACGAGCGCGACCCCGTTGATCGCATTCCGGTGCTGCCGGAAGATCTTGCGCATCGCCAGGACGCGGCGGCGCGCGTCCGGGTCCCGAAGCACGTTGCGCACGATCCGCAGGGTGCCGCGCAGCCCCTCATCAGCAAGATTGCGGCGCATCTTCAAGAGCGCCATCGGCGCCGTCCCGGTCCACTCGACCTGGAAACCGGCTTCCTCGAGCAGCTTCCGCCATTCGGCGATGGTCAGCGGCCGCGCATTGACCTTGATGACCCGCGCCAGATCCCGGCGCAGCTCCGTCTTCGTCGCGTCATCGAGGTCGTCCGGGAGGAGCCCGAGCTCATGGATCGCGTAGCGGCCGCCGGGCCGCAGCACGCGAGCAGCCTCGGCGACGATCCGCTGCTTCGCGGCGTCGGACTGCATCGTGAGCATCGCCTCGCCCACGACCACGTCGGCCGAGGCATCCGGGAGGCCCGTGCTCGAAGCGTCGGCCACCACCACGGTCCCCGCCTGACCGACGACGCGACCGGTGGCGCGAGCCGCATCCGGATCGCTCTCGACGCCCGTGTAGGAGGCCGGCGAAAGCGCGATGAGATCCGCGGCCGTCCGGCCCAGGCCCGGCGCGAGCTCGACGACATCCACGCCCGCGACGCGGGCCTGCTCGAGCAGGCGGCGCGGGAGGCCGAGCCCGCCGGGCCGCAGCACTCGCTTGCCGAGCCGCGCCAGGAGCCAGTGCCCCGGCGTGTCCTCGGCCTTGCGCTCGGCGAAGGGCATCGGCTCCGCATCGGGAGCGCTCATGCCGATGCTCCCGCCGTCGGCGCCCGGAGGACGCTGAGCAGGACGACGCTGTCCTCCAGGGCGGTGAGGGAATGGCGTTCCGGTGGGATCGGCACGAGCCCTCCCGTGGCGACATCCCAGCTGCGTCCGGCCCCGGACAGCCGCACTCGACCGGAGAGCACCTGCAGCGTCGCCTCGGGCGGACTGGCATGCTCGCCCAGCTCCGCACCCGCGAGCAGCGCGATCGCCGTCTGCCGCAGGAGCGTGTCCCGACCCCCGTAGACCGTGTCCGCCGCGCGCTGCGCGGAGGAGGCTCGTGCGGTGGCGAGCAGCGCCGCCTGCACTTCGACGAGATCCGTCGATTCCAATACCTGCTCGGGCTCTGTCATCCCTGGTCCTCCCCACTCGTCGCCCCGGCGAGCCGGGTCCGGCACACTCCCGGCCGCACGAACGGCTCGAGATCCTCGATCGACACATCCGCACTCCAGCCGGCGAGCGCGCCGCGCATCATGCCCGCGTGCACGGCGCACGCGACTCGCCCGCCACGCTCGGCCAGTTCGCCGAACGGGCAGTTGTGCAGCTCCACGACGTCGGCCGAGGCGCGGACCGGCGCGAACCCGGCTTCGTCAAGATACCCGAGCAGTCGCTCGACGGGATCCGCAGCACCGGCCGGCGAACGCTGCGCATGCCGGCGTCCCCGCTCCTGCCCGGCGCGAGCGGCTCGTTCGCGGGCGGCGGGATCCTCGTCAAGGGCCGTGATCAGGACGTCCGCGAGCAGTTCATAGCGTCGAACCGACTGGTCGTCCCGTGTCACCGGCCGGTAGAGCACCGTCGGCCGCCCTCGCCCGGAGCCGCGCCGCTCGGCGCGCACGACGAGGCCCTCCCGCTCGAGCGCGTCGAGGTGGAATCGGACGGTATTGGGGTGGACCGCCAGTCGCTCGGCGAGCGCCGCGACGCCGACCGGGCCCAGCGCGGATCGCATGGCTCCCATCACGAGCGTGCGACGCCCCTCGTCTGGCCGGTTCATCCGCACGGGGCTACTCTATCGAATTGATACAAGAACATTTGGAACAAATTGCGCCAGGAGGAAACGATGCCGAAGGACCGCGAGATCGACGTCCGATCGGTGCCGCGCCCCGAACGCCATCCGCTCGTGTTCGCCGCGTTCGCGCAGCTCGAGGCCGGACAGGCGATCACCCTCGTCAACGACCACGAGCCCCTGCACCTGCGCGAGGAGTTCGAGCACGAGCTGCCCGGCGCGTTCCGCTGGGAGCCGATCGGCGCGGGCACCGACGGCGCCTTCCTCACCCGCATCGTCCGCGTCACGAGGACGCCCCTGCCCCGCGTGCTCGGCGACACCGCCGCGCTCCCCGAGGCGATCGGCTCGGACGGCGCCGGCTCGGTGTGGCAGCTCGCGCCGGCCGAGCGCGATCTCGACGCGAATGTCATCGAGCTGCCCGCGGGCGACGAGATCGCCGCCCACGACGGCCCCGACCTCGACGTGCTCGTGCACGTGCTCGCCGGCGCCGGCACGCTGGAGACGGAGCTCGGCACGATCGAGCTCGCTCCCGGCTCCCTCGTCTGGCTGCCGCGCCGCGCCCGCCGCCGGTTCCTCGCCGGCCCCGACGGCCTGCGCTACTTCTCCGTGCACCGCCGCAAGCCGGCGCTCTCGATCACCACCGCGCCCCCGCGCCCCTGACCACCACCGCGGCCCCGAGCGCCGCTCCGGTGTCGCCGGTGGCTGGAGTCGCACGAGCATTCCCGCCACTACTGACACCGGGGCAGATGGGGTCACGTGTGTGGGCGCCGATGAGCATGGCGAGAGATTGAACGCGATTCGGTGGAGGTTCTGCGCAGGTACTCAAATCATGAGGCCCCCGGAATCATTGGGAAGTTGCCCGTCATCGGCGCCCGCGACGCGCTTTCAGGTCGGCTTGGCCGCGCGACACCTTCCAAGATTCCAAACGCCCAGGCCCGGGGGCGTCAACTGACCGAGGCCGATATCGCCGCCATCTGCGCGGGGTATGTCGCTGGACAGTCGACCTACGAGCTTGCGGCGACTTGATCAATCTGACGAGGGACCGTCTCCGCGTTGCTTGCTAGAAACGGGGTCCTGGCACGCCGCCGTCGAAGTCGCGATCAGCCAGCCGGAGTCATCCCCGGCCCCGTACGAGCGGCCCACATGCGCGCCGCGCGCGTCGGTGGCCGTCGATACTCTCTTGCCCAATGAGCCGGAGCGGGGCCTGGCCAGCCTCGGGATGAGGCCTCCGGACGTAGCATGTCGCAACAAGCAGTTCGCAACCCACGATCAGAAGGCGCCCCTGATGCTCCCCGCCGCCCCGGCGACTACGCCACGATTCCGATACGAGTCGGACATGATCCCGGTGATCTCCGCGGCGTTGCCTACCCTGAGCTTCGGGCGCACCACCGTCGACGAGGTCGAGCTGTTCACTGAGGTCCCGGCGGTATTCGGCATCCCCGACCTGACCGCGATCCGCTTCGACTTCGCAGCGGTCACGGCGCGCACCGTGGCGGGAGTGCGACCGCTGGCCACGGACGCGGAGGTGCGGCTGGCGCTGGCTTTGGAAACGCACCCGACGACACTCGCGGAGCTCGCCCGACGGTCCGG
>DATMFB010000155.1:0-9102 GCA_035556395.1 Microbacteriaceae bacterium | reverse complement strand
GCGCCGGCCGGCTCTCCTCGCGGGCGAGCGCCCTGATCGACGCGCGGAACTCGACCGCCGAGTCGAGGTCCACCTGGGCGGTGAAGACGACCTCGGCGTGACGGGCGGCGAGTCGCCGGCCGTCGGGGGACTGGCCCGCCTGGGCGATGACGGGCCGCCCCTGCGGAGAGCGCGGCAGCGCGATCGCGTCGCGCACCGCGTAGTACTCGCCCTGGTAGTGCGGCTGGTGGATCTTCGCGGTGTCCGCCCAGACGCCGCGCTCGCGGTCGAGGACGACCGCGTCGTCCTCCCACGCATCCCACACGGCGATGCAGGCGCCGAGGAAGTCTTCCGCGCGGCGATAGCGCTCGTCCTTGTCGGGGAGCGGCACCCCGAAGTTGTGCGAGCCGTCGAAGGAGGTGACGACGTTCCATCCCGCCCGCCCGCGCGACAGGAAGTCGAGCTGGGCGAACATCCGCGCGACGTTGTACGGCTCGCTGAAGGTCGTCGAGACGGTGCCGATGAGCCCGATGCGCTCGGTCACGGCGCTGAGCGCCGCCATCGTGGTCAGTGGCTCGTAGCTGATGAGCTCCGGATTCGGGCCGATGTCGCCGAAGAAGACCTGGTCGGCGAAGAAGATCGCGTCGAGCTTCGCCTCCTCGGCGCGCCGCGCCGAGTAGTGCGCGCCCTCGAGGCCGTAGAGCTGCTCGACGCCGCTGCCGGGTCGCCGCCACGTCGAGCGGTTGCGGCCGACCGGGCTGAAGAAGAGGAGGAGGTGGAGCTGCTCGTCGGGGGGCGTCATGCAGCGGAGTATGCCGATCGCGCACGGCCCCGGGGGGCGGAATGCGGTAGATCTACGCCCGCGTCCTCCGGCGCCGGCCGCCGGCCCGGGCGGCTAGGGGCAATTACCCGATTCCGTCCCGGTCGCCCTCGCTCGCACCTAGCGTGGCCCTCGATATGTCGACGCCGACCTACCAGGAACTCCTGGCACGCACCGATGCGCCCGCGGGCTCCGCCTGGGGCGTCTTCGGCGAGGACGATCAGCTCGGGAGTCTCAACTTCATCACCCCCGAGGTCACCAGGGCGGCGGCGGGCCTCGTGCGCACCGGCCGCATTGTCAACCTCGACTATCCGCTCAACGCGTTCGTGCCGAGCATCGCCGGCACGCGGCCCGCGACCGAGCACCACATCTTCGCGAACAACCCGAATCACCGCGACGACTGGGTCGACTCGTTCTACCTCCAGTCGACGTCGCAGATCGACGGCCTGCGCCACATGCGACACCCGGAGCACGGGTTCTACGGCGCCGTCACCGACGAGCTGGTCGACGTCGGGCGACCCGATCTCGGCATCCAGCTCGTCGCCGAGCACGGCATCGCCACGCGCGGGGTCCTCCTCGACCTGCCGGCGTACTACGCGGCGTCCGGCATCGCGTTCACCGGCCGCGAGCGCTTCGGCGTGGAGGTCGATCATCTGCGCGGCGCGGCGGAGCGCCAGGGCGTCGAGCTGCGCTCCGGCGACGCCCTCGTCGTCTACCTGAGCTGGTCCGAGCAGTACCTCGCGGCCGACGAGACGCAGCGCGCGCAGATCCGCGGCGCGGGCAGTCCGGGACTGCGCCAGTCGCCGGAGATGCTCGAGTTCCTCTGGGACCACGGCTGCTCGCTGGTCGTCTCGGACAATGCGGGGGTCGAGATGTTCCCGGTCGATCCCGACTCGGGGTTCGTCTACCCCGACGAGCCGAAGCCGGAGCGCGGCCCGGTGCACAACGGCATGATGCACCGACCGCTCATCGCGCTGCTCGGCATGCTGCTCGGCGAGTGCTGGAAGCTCGACGAGCTCGCGCGGCACTGCGCCGCCGAGGGGCGCTCCGAGTTCCTCCTCACGGCGAAGCCGCTCAACCTGCTCGGCGGGGTGGGCTCGCCGCCGAACGCCATGGCCGTCTTCTAGAAGGGATCCCCACCGATGTCTGCAGCCGACTCGCTCTTCAAGGGCGCCATCGACATCCATCTGCACTCGGGTCCCTCGCCCATGCCGCGACGGATCAACCACGTCGAGGCCGCGCAGCAGGCGGCCGAGGTCGGCTTCCGCGCGATCCTCGTCAAGTGCCACTACCACTCGACCGTGACGGACGTGCTCGCCATGCAAGCCCAGCTCGCCGACATCCCGACCCAGGTCTTCGGTGGTGTCGCGCTCAACACGGTCGCGGGCGGTCTCAACCTGCACGCCGTCGATCTCGCGGTCAAGCTGGGCGGCCGGATGGTGTGGTTCCCGACGATCTCTTCGAACGCGCACCTCGACCACGCCGCGCACGACGAGGGCACCCGGTCGCACTTCACCCCGCTCGGCATGCTGCCGCAGGAGGCCGTGCCGGTCATCGACGACTCCGGTGCGGTGCTTCCGGAGGTGCGCGCGATCCTCGAGTACACCCGGGACGCCGGCGTCGCCATCTCGACCGGGCACCTTGACGCCGTCTCGGCGACCGCGGTCGTCGAGGCGGCGCACGAGATCGGCCAGCGCCGCATCATGATCAGCCACCCCGATTTCATCGCCGGCATCGACCACGACCTCGCACGGCGGCTCGTCGGGCTCGGCGCGAAGTTCGAGTTCCCCGTCGCGATGTTCGACAAGCTCGACCTCCCGACGCTCTTTACGCTCGACGACCTGCTCGGCTGGATCGATGCGGTCGGTCCCGAGCACGCGCTCATCGGCTCCGACCTCGGGCAGGCCGGCAACCCGCTGCCCGTGGAGGCGTACCGGAGCCTCGTGGCGCGCCTGCTCGACGCGGGGGTGTCCGAGGACGCGGTGCGTCTCATGATCCAGGCAAACCCCGCGTACCTGCTCGGACTGGACTGAGGCCCGCACGATGGCCATCCAGCGTCCCGCGCCGTTCGCGCAGCGGCTCGCGAGCTCCGCCCGTCCGCTCATCGGCACCTGGGTCAAGATCCCGTCGCTGGAGACGGTGGAGATCCTCGGGATCGCGGGGTTCGACTACGTCGTGATCGACATGGAGCACGCGCCGCTCGGGTTCCAGGATGCGTATGCGGCGACGGTCGTCGCGCAGGCCGCGGGGATGAGCGTGCTCGTGCGGGTACCGGACACGTCGGGCAATCACGTCCAGCGCCTGCTCGACGCCGGCGTCGACGGGCTGCTCGTGCCCCACGTGCGCTCCGCCAGCGAGGCCGCGTTGCAGGTGTCGCGCATGACGTTCCCGCCGGACGGGGTCCGGGGGATGGGCGCGACGGGACGTGCGGGCGCCTGGGGAGCCACCCCGGGACCCGAGTATGTCGCCGCGGGCGCGGACGTCTTCCGAGGGGTGCAGCTGGAGGACTGGGCGGCGCTCGAGGACGCCGAGGGCATCGTCGCGACGCCCGGTCTCGGCGGCGCCTTCATCGGCATGGGGGACCTGGGGCTCGACCGCGGATTCCGCTCGCCGGACCCCGAGCTCGACGAACTCGTCGCCGCGACGGTGCGATTCGCGCTCGCCCTGGGTGTGCCGGTCGGCACCGCGGTCGGCACCCCGGAGCAGTTCGGGCGGGCCGCCGAAGCTGGCTACTCGTTCGTCATGGTGGGCAACGACACGGGCATGCTCCGCACGGAGGCGACCCGGATCGTGCGGGAATCGATCGGCTGAGGAGGCACAGCGATGAACTATCCGAAGGACGATGCGCGGGCGAAGCTCGCGACGGCGACGGCGCGGCCCGTCCCGACCGAGATCGCGGGCACGGAGTACGCGCGCTTCTACGCGCGGCACCACGACCGCCAGATCGGCGACGCCCGCGTCTGGTACGCGCGGGGGCAGAACTTCGTGCTCGGCTACGGCGAGCTCGACGGTGCCGCGAGCCTCGCTGTCGACGAGCCGCAGGAGCACGTCCTGCTCCTCCTCGACCCCGCCGTCTCGGCGACGGTCGCGGTCGGCGAGGAGATCCGCCGCATTGGCGGCGAGCGGCTCGTCATCGTCCCGCCGGGCGCGGCGGCGATCGGCCTCGAGGGCGAGGGGCGATTCGTTCAGCTCGTGCGCTCGACGTCGGCGCTCGCGGACCTCGCGGAGAACGCGATGTCGTACGCCGAGCCGCATCCGAACATCCCCGAGTTCGAGGCGTGGCCCGACCCGGTCGGCGGCTTCCGCATCCGCGACTACGACCTCACCGTGCCGACCCTGCCGAACTCGAACTTCCGGCTGTATCGCTGCACGACGTTCATGGTCAACTACATCGAGGGCCGCGACGGTCCCCGCGATCGCACGAAGCTCTCACCGCATCATCACGACGACTTTGAGCAGTGCTCGCTCGCGCTCGAGGGGGAGTTCGTGCACCACATCCGCTGGCCGTGGGGCTCGGACGGCACGCGCTGGCGCGAGGACGAGCACGAGCTCTGCGCAGCGCCGTCGGTCGCGGTGATCTCCCCGCCGACGGTGCACACGAGCGAGGCGATCGGCTCGGGTCGCAACCGGCTCATCGACATCTTCAGCCCGCCCCGGCACGACTTCTCGGCGATGGAGGGGTGGGTCCTCAACGCCGACGAGTATCCGGCGCCCGACACCGTTTAGTCATACGATCCGACAACATCTGGCCATCCCAGGGCGGGCGAGATAGCCTGTCCCGCATTCCGACGATCAAGGAGGATCGCCGTGCGCACTGCGTGTCCGGCACCCCTGCCGACCGAGCGAACCACGTTCGTCGGCCGTAAGGCCGAGCTCGAGACCGCCAAGCGGGTCATGGCGAGCGCGCGCCTCATCACCCTGACCGGCGCGAGCGGCGTCGGCACGAGCCGGCTCGCGATCAAGCTCGCGGAGCACGTCGCGCACCGCGTCGGCGAGGCCGAGTACATCGACCTCGCGGACGGCGGTGAGGTGCCCGAACGCGCGAGCGGCCTCATCCTCCTGGACAACGCCGACCGCGGCACCGCCGTCCCCGAGCGGGTCGCCGCGCTGCTCGACGCGTCGCCCGACGCCGTCGTCCTCGTCGCGAGCTCGGTCGTCCTCGCGATCGACGGCGAGCACCTCGTCGAGGTGCTGCCGCTCTCCATCCCGTCGCGCCGGACCGCGTCGACGCGAGCCGCGATCGACTCGGACGCGATCCGGCTCTTCGTCGAGCGCGCGAAAGCCGTCCGCCCCTCCGTCACGCAGCTGACGACCGCGCAGCTCATGGTCGCGCGCGACATCTGCGCGTCCTGCGACGGCCTGCCCGCGATGATCGAGGTCGCCGCCGCCGCGGTGCGGCTCATGCCGCTCGAGGAGGTGCGCGACGCGCTGCGGACCGGAGTCTCCGTCGACCTCATCCCCGGTGCCGATCGCCACGCGGCGCGTGCCCGCGCGATCGTGGGGAACCTGGACGCCGACGAACGCGAAGTGCTCGACATCGGCTCCGCGCTAGACGAGTCGTTCGGCGTCGAATGCGTCGTGGCGCTCGCCGGCGGGGGAGCGGGCGCCGTCCGCGCCTTCTCGCGCCTCGTCGACCGCTCGGTGCTCATCGCGGACACCCGAGAGCCGGGCACGTTCCGCATCCCGCGCACCGTCCGCCGGATCCTCGACGCCGAGCGCGTCACGGTCGCCTGCGAGACGCGCATCGAGCAGCACGTCAAGTCGATCCTCGACGAGCTCGCGCGGATCCCGTACGGAAACCCCGAGATGCAGCTCGTGCGCCACCTCGGCCACCACCGCCGCACCGTCGAGCGGCTGTTCGCCGAGTACGCCACGGACCCGGAGTCCTCGGGCGAGCTCATCCGGCTCGTCCTGCGCCTGCGCCGCTACTGGGGGGCCCTCGGCCTCAAGCACAAGGTCGACGAGTGGCTCGAGGAAGCACTCAAGTGCCGGCGCCGGGTCGGCGCGCTGTCGGCGGCCGCACTGCGCACCGAGTCCTACTTCGCGGCGATGATCGGCGAGTTCGAGCGCGCCTCCAGCCTCCTGGCGGAGAGCCTCGAGATCGTCGACGACCGCGCCGAAGCGTTCGACGAGCTGCGTCCCGAGTTCGTCGAGGCGCTCATCCGCATGGGCGAGCAGGACATCGACGGCGCGGAGGCCCTGCTGCAGAAGGCCATCGAGCTGACCAAGCACGAGGGACGCCTCGACGCGCTCGAGGAGCAGCTGCACTACTTCGCCCTCGCGAGCGTCATGCGCGGTGACTACGAGCGCGCCGAGCAGCGACTGCGCTCCAACGTCGAGTGGCTGCGTTCGCGCGGCAACCGGTGGGGCGTCGCCTACGCGCTCATCGCGCTCTCCGTCACGCTGCTCGGCCGGGGGCTCACCGAGCGCGCTTCGGAGACGGCGCGCGAGGCGCTGCAGATGATGGACGCGCTGAACGACCGCGTCGGCGTCCCGACCTCGCTGCGCCTCATCGCCGCGCTCTCGTACCGCCGCGGCGATGCCTCCCGCGCCGCGACGCTGCTCGCCGCCGCGAACCGCATGGACCCGCAGCGCACCATCACCGCACAGCGGGCGCTCGGCGGCGTCGAGCCCGGCCTGCGCCGCGCCCTCGGCCCCCGCGAATACTCGCGACTGTCCGCCAAGGGCCGGCAGCTCGAGCGCGCCGAGTTCATCGCACTCGCCCTCGGCGAGGAGGCCGCCACCCGCGAGGTCGTGCAGCTCACGAGGCGGGAGTCCGAGATCGCTGCGCTGCTCGTCGAAGGCCTCAGCAGCGCGCAGATCGCGACGCAGCTCGTGCTGTCGACCCGGACCGTCGAAGGGCACATCCAGCGGATGCTCAACAAGCTCCAGTTCCGCTCGCGATCGCAGATCGCCGTGTGGATGAGCGAGCGCCTCGACTCCGTCGGCGGGGCCGTGCTCGCGAGCTGAGCCGGCAGGCTAGCCGAGCGCGCTCGCCCAGCCACCCGACCCCGGCACCGCGGGATAGCGCTCGCTCACGCGCGCGTCGTGGCCGGGAACGATCTCCGCCCCCGTGTCCGCCGCGATCCGCTGCAACCGCGCGATCGAGCGATCGCCGGCGGCCGCGTCCGAATGCGCGAAGAAGCGCCAGCCCCGCTCGAGCTGCTCGAAGAAGTGCGCCGCGTCCGAGGCGAGCAGCCGGGGACCGCTCGGGGTGGCGACGAGAACCGCGAGCTGGCCGGGGGTGTGGCCAGGCGCCGCGATGAGTCGCAGCCCCTCGATCGGCGCATCCGACTCGCCGTCCACCAGGAGCAGGCGGTCATCGCGTTCTGCCGCGACGATGGCCGCGAGATGCTCCGGCCACACGAACGCGGCCCGGAGGGCCGCCTCGGACTCGTCCGCTACCCCGAGCCAGTGCTCGTGCTCGACGCGCGAGGCGATGACCGTCGCGTTCGGAAACAGTCCCACGTGCCCGGCATGATCGAAGTGATAGTGCGTCAGCACGAGCGCGCGCACGGCGCGCGGATCCACCCCGATCGACGCGAGCGCCTCCGGGACCGGCCGCCAGTCGGCGTCGGCGACCCAATAGGAGTCCGGGGTGTGAAACCCGGAATCGATCAGGACGGGACCGCGCGGCGTGTCCAGCACCCACAGGCTGTACGGCATCGGGATGATCTCGTCGCCGATTTCGAGGCGCTCGAAATCGTGCCAGACGTGCGAGGTGCGCACACGGCGAATCGCGTAGGTCAGCTGGATGAGCGCCACGCGACCAGCATCGCGCGCCGACCAGCAGGGCCGCAGGGCGGAATTACCCGATTCCCCCCGCCGGGCCCGCGACGGCGCGAGCGCGCTGCCTAGCATCGCAACCAGCCGGAGGACCCGGCGACGAGGAGGACCGATGACGTCGGCAGTAGATGCGCCAACGAGCGAGGAGATCGTCGGCCGCGCCATCGCGCTGCGTGAGCGCATCCGCGAACTCCAGCAGGTGCATGTCGAACTCGGCACCTACTCCCCGGAGATCCACGAGGCGTTCGTCGAGGCGCGGCTGTACGACATCCTGCGCCCCCGGCGCTACGGCGGCCTCGAGCTCGGCCTGCAGACGTTCTTCCGCGTCGCCGAGGAGATCTCGCGGGCCGACCCCGGCGTCGGCTGGTCCTACGAGCTCGGCGCCTCGCACGCCTACCAGTTCTCCTCCTACTTCTCCGAGCGCGCTCAGGACGAGGCCTATCGGGCCCACCCGTTCGTCGCCGCCTCGCGGGCCTTCCCCATCGAGGCGAGCGCCGAGCCCGTCGAAGGCGGCTACATCCTCACCGGCCGCTGGGACTACAACTCCGGCTGCACCTACAGCTCCCACTTCATGCCGGTCGGCCCCATCATCAACGCCGCGGGGGAGCCGATTCCGCACATGTTCGTCCTGCCCCGCAAGGACTACACGATCCTCGACGACTGGGGCCACGGCCGCACCATCGGCCTCAGCGCCTCCTCCTCGAACTCGATCGTCGTCGAAGGCGCGTTCGTTCCCGAGTACAACGTCGTCCCGTTCGACTTCAAGGACTACCTCTGGAGCGAGCACGGCGGCACCCCCGGGTACCGCTTCCTCGGCAACCCCACCTACCTCGGCCGCACCACCACGATGTTCATCTCCGGTCTCGCCGTCACCCAGGTCGGCGCGGCGTACGCCGCGATGGACGAGTACGAGCGGCTCATGGCCCGCGGCACGAGCTTCGCACCCCGGATGCCGCGCACGCAGTCCCCGCAGTACCAGCAGTGGTTCGGGCGTATCCAGGCGCTCGCCGACTCCGCCTCCGCGCTCCTGCACGCGACCGTGCGCGAGATGGAGGAGCGCGGCTATGCCTGGGCGGAGGGCGGCCCCGAGTTCACGCCCGCCGACGACATCCGGCTGCGCGGCCAGGCATCCACCGCGGCACGACTCGCGACCGAGGCCGTCGACATCGCGTTCTCCACCGCCGGATCGACCTCCGCGGGACTCACCGGCACGCGGCTGGCGAAGTACTACCAGGACGCCGCCTTCTACAAGACGCACATCGGCGCTCAGCACGACGTCTTCTACGGCTCGCAGGGCCGGGTCGCGCTCGGCCTGCCGGCCGGCGGCATGTAGTCCCGCCCGCCCGGGCGCCGGCGGCACCCGGGTAGAATCCTTGGACCATGGCGATGTTCGGCAACCTCACCGACCGGCTCAGCGAGACCTTCCGTCACCTTCGCACGAAGGGCAAGCTCTCCCCGGCCGACGTCGACGCGACCGTCCGCGAGATCCGGCGCGCGCTCCTCGACGCCGACGTCGC
>DATMFB010000154.1:0-2076 GCA_035556395.1 Microbacteriaceae bacterium | reverse complement strand
CGGCTCATCGCCGAGCACTCGATGTGCCAGCCGGGGCGGCCGTCGCCCCAGGGCGACGGCCAGCTCGCGCTCGCGGTCTCGGTGGGCTTGCGACCCTTCCAGAGCGCGAAGTCGCGGGGATCGCGCTTGCCGCGCGGGTCGGCGTCCTCGGCGTCCTGCATGTCCTCGCGACGCTGCCCGGTGAGCTCGCCGTACTCGGGCCACGAGCCGGTGTCGAAGTAGACGTCGCCCGAGCCGTCGGCCGCCGGGTACGCGTGCCCGCGCTCGATGAGCTGGGCGATGAGCGTCTGCATCTCCCCGACGCTGGCGGTCGCGCGCGGCTCGTAGGTCGGGGGGAGGATTCCGATCGCGGAATATGCGCTCGTGAACTCGAGCTCGACCCGGTAGGCGAGCGCCCACCAGCGGTCGGGGTCGCCGGCCTCGTCGGAGGCGGCGAGGATCTTGTCGTCGATGTCGGTGACGTTGCGCACGAGCGTCACCTGGAAGCCGCGGTGCTCGAGCCAGCGGCGCCAGAGGTCGTAGACGAGCGCGGAGCGCAGGTGGCCGATGTGCGGGGACGACTGCACGGTCGGGCCGCACACGTACATTCCGATGCGTCCGGGCACGCGCGGCACGAGGTCCACGACCTCGCGCGCCTTCGTGTCATAGAGCCGGACGACCACGCGCCAAGCGTAGCCGCCGCGACCTCTCCTTTTTCAGGAGTACGCGGGGTCACGCGTGCGTATTGCGCACATGACCCCGCGTACTCCTGAAAAAGGATCAGGCAGGGGTGATGAGGGCGGTGGCGATCGCGGCGATGCCGCGGCCCTCGCCCGTGAGGCCGAGGCCGTCGCTCGTCGTCGCCGCGACCGAGACGGGTGCGCCGACGAGGCCGGAGAGCACCGACTCGAGGTCGGCCCGTCGCGGCCCGATCTTCGGCCCATTGGCGATGATCTCGACGGAGGCGCTCAGCACGACCCAGCCCTCGACCGCCAGCAGCCGGACCGCCTCCGCGATGAACGTCGCGCCGGATGCGCCCGCATAGGCCGGATCGTCGGTGCCGAAGCGCGAACCGATGTCGCCGAGGCCCGCGGCCGACAGCAGCGCGTCGACGATCGCGTGGCACGCCGCATCCCCGTCGCTGTGTCCGGAGAGGCCTTCGGGCGCGTCCGGCCAGAGCACCCCGCCGAGCCGGAGGGGCACGCCGGGCGCGAAGGCGTGCGCGTCGACGCCGACGCCCGTGCGCGTCGCTCCCCCGAGGCTCTCGGTCGCGCGCCGCAGGTCCGCCGGGGTCGTGATCTTGAACGCGAGCGGCTCACCGGCGATCGTCCGGACGGGCTGCCCGAGCGCGCTCACGAGAGCGGCGTCGTCGGTCAGCACCTCGGCCGCGGCCGCATGGGCGCCCTCGAGCACCTCGCGCGGGAATCCCTGCGGCGTCTGCACCGCGACGAGATCGGCGCGATCCACCGCTGCGTCGACCATGCCGTCGGCATCGACGCGCTTCAGCGTGTCCGCGACCGGGAGCCCGGGGACGACACCGATGCCGTGCGCTCGCACCGCATCCACGACGCGGTCGAAGAGCGCCGCCGGCGTGAGCGCTCTCGCCGCATCGTGGACGAGCACGATGCGCGCGGGCTCGGGAAGCGCCGCGATGCCCGCCGCGACGGACTCCTGGCGGGTGGCCCCGCCGGCGACGACGATCGCGTTCGGCGCAGCCTGCCTGGCCGCATCGAGCTGCGGCGCGGGCGCGACGACGATCACGGTCGCGGGCGTGCGCATCCCGGCGATGCCGTCGAGCGCGTGCTCGAGCACCGTGCGACCCCGCAGCGCGACGAACGCCTTCGGCTCCGGGTGCCCGAGTCGGGAACCGGATCCGGCTGCGACGACGATGACCGCGATCTCGGACATCGCTGACCCTTCGACTCGCTTCGCTCGCTCAGGGACCGCGTGGTGGTTCGCGGTCGACGACGGGCGCCCGGCTCAGGACGCGAGGACCTCGTCGAGGACGACGGATGCCCGCTCCTCATCGGTCTTCTCCGCGAGCGCGAGCTCGGAGATGAGGATCTGCCTCGCCTTCGCGAGCATGCGCTTCTCGCC
>DATMFB010000153.1:0-7553 GCA_035556395.1 Microbacteriaceae bacterium | reverse complement strand
TCCAGGAGCAGCGCGTGCAGCGCGAGCAGCCGCCTCGCGGCCTCCGCGAAGCCGTCCGACTCGAAGATCTGCGAGCCGATGTGCGAGTGCAGGCCGAGGAACTCGAGCCCCGGGAGCGCGCGGATCGCCGCGACGATGCCGGGCGCGTCCGCGGTCGTGACGCCGAACTTCTGGTCCTCGTGCGCCGTCGCGAGGTACTCGTGCGTCGAGGCATGCACGCCCGCGTTGATGCGCAGCCGGACCCGCTGGACCTTCCCGGCGCGCGCGGCCGCCGCGGCGACACGCTCGACCTCGATCGCGGAGTCGATGACGATCGCACCGACGCCTGCCTCGACGGCGCGGGCGATCTGGCGTTCTGACTTGTTGTTGCCGTGGACGCCGATCCGCGCGGGGTCGATGCCGCCCGCGAGCGCGACGGCGAGCTCCCCCTCGCTCGCGACGTCGATCCCGAGCCCGGCCGCGTCGATCCAGCGCACGACCTCGGTCGACAGGAACGCCTTGCCCGCGTAGTACACCTTCGCCGAGGTCCCGATGCCCTGCATCGCGGCGTCGAAGGCCGCCTTCACCTGGGCCGCGCGGTCGCGGAGGTCCGCCTCGTCGACGACGTAGAGCGGCGTCCCGTAGGTCTCGGCGAGCTCGTTCGCCGAGACGCCCGCGAACTCGATGACCCCGTCGGCCGCGCGGATCGCGTTCTGCGACCACACGCCGGGTGCGAGGGCGTTCGCGTCTTGCGGCATCCGCAGCCAATCGGGGGCGAGCGGATTGCCGGACATCCCACAATCGTACCGGGGAGCACCTCGCGGAGATCCGTCGGGCATGCCCCCAAGCACCCGGGGTCGGTAGCATCGCCGACGTGGACGAACAGAGCCGCAAGGACGCGGCGAACACCTACTATCGGGCGGACTCCGCCTTTATCGGCTGGAACGCGATCGTCGGGATCATCGTCGGCGCGGGCCTGACGGTCGTCGGCGTCCTCGTCGACCTCAGGTCGGGGGTCTACGGGACGCTCATCCTCGGCATCGTGATCCTGCTCGCCGGCATCGCCCTGGCGATCTTCGGCCCGCGGCTGCGCGCGACCAAGCGCCGCCAGATCAACCGCCTCTTCGACGTCGACGGGACCTAAGGCCGCGCCGACTTCTGCGCCAGGCGCGCGAGCAGTCGCTCGCGCACACCGGGCCAATCCGCACGGACGATCGAGAACATCGCGGTATCGCGGGCGCGATCCTGCTCCCCCGGCGCGGCCGAGGGCTGCCACCTCCTCAGCACGCCCTCGAAGCTCGCGCCGATCGCGAGGATGCCCGCGCGCGAGCGGGCGTTGCGGGCATCCGTCTTGAGGTCGACGCGCAGTGCCCCGAGCACGTCGAAGGCGTGGTCCAGCAGCAGGAGCTTCGCCGCCGAGTTGATCCCCGTGCCCTGCGCCGCTGCATGCAGCCACGTCGAGCCGATCTCGACGCCGAGCAGCCTCCCGTCCGGCCAGTAGCGCGGCGTCAGATACGAGGTGTGCCCGACGATGCGCTCGGTCGCGACATCGATCTGGACGAAGGGCCAGAACGCCGGACGGGCAAGTTCCTCGGCGATCGTCGCCTCGACCGTCTCGGGCGTCGGCACGGCCGTCCAGCCGTAGCTCTCGCGCGGACCCGCGGCGGCGGCCGCGAGGCCCGGCGCATGGTCGGGACGCAGCGGCTCGAGGCGGACGATCGCGTTCTGCAGGACGCCGACGTCGAACATGCTCACATGCGCTCGGGGGCCGAGACGCCGATCAGGCCGAGGCCGTTGCGCAGGACCTGCGCCGTCGCGTCGTTGAGCCAGCGCCGGGTGCGGTGCAGGTCGGTCACCGGCTCGCCCGACGGCGGGGCGACGCGGGTCTGGTCGTACCACCGGTGGTAGAGCCCGGCGAGCTGCTCGAGGTAGCGCGCGATGCGGTGCGGCTCGCGCCACTCCGCCGCCTGGGCGACGACCCGCGGGAACTCCGCGAGCGCCCCGAGGAGCCGCGCCTCGGCATCGTGTGTG
The DNA here is from genome assembly GCA_035556395.1 of Microbacteriaceae bacterium. GTDB lineage: Bacteria > Actinomycetota > Actinomycetes > Actinomycetales > Microbacteriaceae > 73-13. The sequence goes on along the minus strand of DATMFB010000153.1, from coordinate 5,543 downwards.
AGCAGCGACGCGTCGAACGCGGTGCGCTCGACGCCCGCCGCGTCGGCGTTGCGGTCGAGCGCCGCGGTGCGGGCGTGCGCGTACTGGACGTAGAAGACGGGGTTGTCGTTCGTCCGGCTGGTCAGCACATCGAGGTCGATGTCGATGTTCGTATCGACCGTCGACCGCACGAGCGCGAACCGCGCGGCGTCGACGCCGACCGCGTCGACGAGGTCCTCGAGCGTGACGACCGTGCCCGCGCGCTTGGACATGCGCACCGGCGCCTTCTCACCCGTCTCCGGATCGGTCCGGACGAGGTTGACGAGCTGTCCGATGAGGATCTCGAGGTTGACGCCCGGCTCGTCGCCGAACGCGGCGCACATCGCCATCATCCGCTTGACGTAGCCGTGGTGGTCGGCGCCGAGCATGATGATGCAGCGATCGAAGCCGCGCTCGCGCTTGTCGAGGTAGTACGCGAGGTCGCCGGAGATGTAGGCGGCCTCGCCGTCGGACTTGATGACGACGCGATCCTTGTCATCGCCGAACGCCGTCGTCGCGAGCCAGGTCGCGCCCTCCGACTCGTAGATGTGGCCGAGCTCGCGCAGCCGCGCGACCGCACGCTCGACGGCCCCGGACGCGTGCAGGTCGTTCTCATGGAAGTAGACGTCGAAGTCCACGCCGAACTGGTGCAGCGACGCCCTGATCTCGGCGAACATGAAGTCCACGCCGATCGCGCGGAACGCCTCCTGCAGCTCATCCGCGGGGAGCTCCGCGAGGTCGCCGGGGTAGGCGGCGACGACGCGCTCCGCGATCTCCGCGATGTACTCGCCGCCGTAGCCGTCCTCGGGCGCCGGCAGTCCCCGGTAGGCGGCGACGAGCGACCGAGCGAAGCGGTCGATCTGCGCGCCATGGTCATTGAAGTAGTACTCGCGCGTGACCTCGGCCCCCTGCGCGGCGAGGATCCGGGCGAGCGAGTCGCCGACCGCAGCCCAGCGGGTGCCGCCCAGGTGGATCGGGCCGGTCGGGTTCGCGGACACGAACTCGATGTCGATGCGCTCGCCGGCATATATGTCGCCGCGGCCGTAGGCCTCGCCCGCCTCCACGATCGTCCTGGCGAGCTCGCCCGCGCTCGCGGCATCCAGACGGATGTTGATGAAGCCGGGACCGGCGATCTCCGCCTCCCGGATCCCAGGGTCGGCGATGAGCCGCTCGACGAGTCGGGCCGCGAGGTCCCGCGGCGGGACGCCGAGCGCCTTCGCATACTTCATCGCGGCGTTCGACGCCCAGTCCCCGTGCTCGGGATTCTTCGGCCGCTCGACCGGGACATCGACGGCGGCGACGTCGAGCGCCGTGCCGAGCGCCCCCGCGGCCTCACGGAGGGCGGTGGCGACGAGCGCGGCGAGATCGTCCGGATTCACGGGAGCCAAGCCTATCCGGGCCGAAGCCTCCCTCCTCCGTCGCGGGCGGGACCGGCGCTGATAGGACGGAGGAGGGAGGTGCTTCGTCGGACGTCACGGGTTGCGACATCCTCGAAGAGAAGATGCACACGCGGTCGGGGTCTGACGCGGATCCGGAGAATCGCCTCATGGAGCGCTTCCGGGGAATCCGCGGGCAGCCGGTCGACAATGGGGTCATGGACCGACGCCTGCTCGCCCGCCCGACCATCGCGTTCTCCGCCGTGCTGCTCACCGCACTGCTCGCCGGCTGCGGGACGCAGGCACCGGCCGGACCCGTCGACACCGGGACGCCGGCCCCGACCTCCTCGGCGACACCGAGCCCCACCGCGACCCCCACCGTCACCCCGACGCCGACGACACCGCCCGCCGCGGGCGCGACGCCGATCGGCTTCGGCTGCGACACGCTGCTCAGCCTCCAGGGCGTCTACGACCTCAACCCGAACCTGTCCGTCGTCCCCGACGGCGCCCCGCCGGCCGGCACGCTGGCCGCGACGCTCGTCGGCGGGCTCGGGGTCGCCTGCGACCTCGTGCACAACTCGAACGGCGAGGTGCTGCGCGTCGCCGCCGCGACCCCGGGCACGGACGCGATCGCGTCGTTGCGCGCCGGCGCGACGACCCCCTTCGAGCTCGGCGCCTCGGGATTCGAGGCGTTCTCCACGGGCAACGCGATCCTCGCGTTCCGCGGCGACCTGGTGCTGACCGCGGAGTCCGACGGCTACTTCGGCATCGAGGAGCTCGGCGCGGCGATCGACGTCGCCATCGCGTCGATCGGCTGAGTCCCGCACGTCGGAGCGAGCGCAGGCCCGCTGGTAGGATCGGTGACCGCACGCCTCCGTAGCTCAGTGGATAGAGCGCTGGCTTCCGGTGCCATAGGTCGGGGGTTCGAATCCCTCCGGGGGCACGCGTGCGAGAAGGGTCCCGCGATGCGGGGCCCTTCTCCCGTTCAGCCGCCGAGCGCCTCCGAGAGCTCGAGCCAGCGCTCCTCCTTCGCCGAGACCTCCGCCTCGAGGACGCGCAGCTCCTCGCCGAGCCGGGCGAGCGCCGCGTAGTCGGACTGGTCGTGCGCGGCGAGTTCGTCGTGCTTCGCCGCGATCTGAGTCGAGAGCCGCTCCAGACGGCGTTCTGCGGCCGCGAGCTCCTTCTCCGCCTGCCGGCGCTCGGCACCGGAGAGGACGGGACCGGCGGTCGAGCCGGTCGAAACCGCCGCGGCCCGTGCGCTGGTCTCGACGGGCTCGACCAGCGAAGTCCGGCGAAGCCGCAGATACTCGTCGATGCCGCCTGGCAGATGCCGCAGCCCGCCGTCGAGCACCGCGTACTGCTGGTCGGTCACGCGCTCCACGAAGTAGCGGTCGTGGCTCACGACGAGGAGCGTTCCCGGCCAGGAGTCGAGGACGTCCTCGAGCGCCGCGAGCATGTCCGTGTCGAGGTCGTTGGTCGGCTCGTCGAGGATCAGCACGTTCGGCTCGTCGAGGAGCACGAGCAGCAGCTGCAGCCGGCGCCGCTGCCCGCCGGAGAGGTCGGCGACGCGCGCCGAGAGGTGCTCGCGCGGGAAGCCGAGCCGCTCGAGGAGCTGCGCCGGCGTCACGTCCTTGCCGTCGATCGAGAACGTCGTCTTCGTCCGGGCGAGAACCTCGCGGACGCGATCCTGCTCGACGGGCGCGAGCGCGCCATAGCCCTGATCGAGCACGCCGATCCGGACGGTCTTGCCGCGCTTGACGCGCCCGCTCGTCGGCTCGATGGCGCCCGCGACGAGGCTGAGCAGCGTCGACTTGCCGGCGCCGTTCGCGCCGAGGATGCCTGTGCGCTCGCCGGGGGCGATGCGCCAAGTCACATCGCGGAGTATCTCCCGCTCGTCGAACGCGACACCCGCGTCGAGCAGGTCCACGACGTCCTTGCCGAGCCGGGCCGTCGCGAGCGAGCGCAGGGAGACGGGGTCGCGCAGCGGCGGCACGTCGGCGATGAGCTCGTTCGCCGCGTCGATCCGGAACTTCGGCTTCGAGGTGCGCGCGGGCGGGCCGCGACGCAGCCACGCGAGCTCCTTGCGCGCGAGGTTCTGCCGCTTCTGCTCGACGACCGCCGACTGCCGATCGCGTTCCACCCGCTGCAGGATGTACGCGGCGTAGCCGCCCTCGAACGCCTCGACGGTCCGGTCGTGGACCTCCCAGGTCGTCGTCGAGACCTCGTCGAGGAACCACCGGTCGTGCGTGACGACGAGCAGTCCGCCCGAGTTGCGTCCCCACCGCGTCTTGAGGTGCTCGGCGAGCCAGGCGATGCCCTCGACATCGAGGTGGTTCGTCGGCTCGTCGAGCGCGAGGACGTCCCAGTCGCGGGTCAGGAGCGTCGCGAGCGCGACGCGACGGCGCTGGCCGCCCGAGAGCGTGCCGACCAGCGCGTCCCACGGGATGTCGCTCGCGAGCCCCGCGATGACGTCGCGGATCCGTGCGTCGCCGGCCCACTCGTGCTCGGCGCGCTCGCCGACGATCGTCACCCCGACGGGTAGATCGGGATCGAGGTCGTCGGACTGCGAGAGGACGCCGACCGTGGTGCCGCCGCGTCGCGTCACCTGACCGGAGTCCGGCTCCTGCGCGCCGGCGAGGATGCGCAGCAGGGTCGACTTGCCGTCGCCGTTGCGGCCGACGATGCCGATCCGGTCGCCCTCGTCGACGCCGAGCGTGACCCGGTCGAAGACGACGCGCGTCGGATACTCGACGTGAAGGGCCTCGGCCCCGAGCAGATGCGCCATAGGGGATCCATCCTCCCCCACTGCTCACGTAGGCTGGACCGCGGAGTGTCGGGAAGCCTGGTCGACGACGATCTGAAGGGCGCCCATGAGCTTCTTGCGCAGTGAACGCGTCTCCGCCGTGCTCCTCCTCGCCGCGGCCGTCGCGGGACTCCTCGTCGCGAACTCGCCCGCCGGCCACGCCGTGGAGCAGGTCATGGCGTTCGAGTTCGGCTGGACCGTCCACGCGTGGATCGAGGACGGGCTGCTGGCCCTCTTCTTCCTCGTGGTGACGATCGAGCTGCGACACGAATTCACGAACGGAGAGCTCCGGACTCCCGCGCTCGCCGCTCGTCCGGCGATCGCCGCAGGCGGCGGGATCCTCGTGCCCGTCGCGATCTACCTCGCCTTCACCGTCGGGACCGGTCAGGAGGGCGGCTGGCCGATCCCGACCGCGACGGACATCGCGTTCGCCCTCGGCGTCCTCGCGATCGCCGGCCGGGGGCTGCTGCCGCAGCGGGTGCGCGCCTTCCTCCTCGCGCTCGCGATCATCGACGACCTCGTCGGGATCCTCATCATCGCCGTGCTCTTCGGCGCGGATCCGCACCGTCTCCCCACGCTCGCCGCCGTCGCGATCGGCGCGCTGCTGCCCGCGCGCTGGGGCCACGCCGTCCGGCGCACGCTCGAGCCGACGGTCAACGGGCTCGTCCTGCCGCTCTTCGCCTTCGCCGCCTGCCTCGTCGTCCTCCCGCAGGTCTCGGGTGGTCTCGCACCGGCGTTCTGGGGCATCGCCGTCGCACTGCCGGTCGGCAAGCTCGTCGGGATCGCGGGGGCGACCTGGATCGCGGATCGAGTGCTCACGAGACAGCGCCGCCGCCGGATGACGTTCCTCGAGCTGACGAGTCTCGGCGCGCTCGGCGGGATCGGCTTCACGGTCTCGCTGCTGCTCGCCTCGCTCGCGTTCGCGGGGCAGCCGGAGCTGCGCGCGGAGGCGATCGTCGCGGTCCTCGTCGGCTCCATCGCCTCGATCGGGCTCGCCGTCGTGCTGCTGTCGGTGCAGGCGTCCCGCTATCGTGCGCTCGCGCGACTGCGGGCGGCGGTGCGCGACGGCGCGGCACGCTGACCCGCCCGGCTAGCCTGTTCCGGTGGCCAGGATCGTCATCGCTCCCGACTCGTTCAAGGGGACGCTCGACGCCGCCTCGGCCGCCGCGTCGCTCGCGGCCGGCTGGGCGTCGGTACGGCCCGACGACGAGCTCCAGCTCCTGCCGCAGGCCGACGGCGGGGAGGGCACGCTCGACGCGATCGCGGCGGCGACGCCCGGGGCGAGCAGGCGCGACGCCGGGCTGGTGACCGGGCCGCACGGCAGGCCCGTCCGAGCGCACTGGCTG
>DATMFB010000152.1:0-2369 GCA_035556395.1 Microbacteriaceae bacterium | reverse complement strand
GCCCGACGGAGCTCGACACCCTCGAGGACGCACGCCTCGTCGAGGAGCTGAAGAAGGCCAAGGAGGAGCTGTTCAACCTCCGCTTCCAGTCCGCGACGGGTCAGCTCGACGCGCACGGTCGCATCCGTGTCGTCAAGCGCGACATCGCTCGCATCTACACCGTGATCCGTGAGCGCGAGCTCGGGATCCGGGCCACCCCTGCTCCGATCGAGGCTCCGGCCAAGAAGTCGGCAGCGAAGAAGTCCGCCAAGGCCGAGGCACCCGCCGAGGTCGAGGCCGAGAAGGCTGAGTGAACGACATGGCCGAGAAGGTTCAGAAGGCGCCGGCGAAGGCCGCGGCCGGCCACGAGTCGGCTGCGCACGACGTGCGCGACGTCGCCGCCCGCGGGTACCGCAAGGCCCGCCGCGGTTACGTCGTGAGCGACAAGATGGACAAGACGATCGTCGTCGAGGTCGAGGACCGGGTGAAGCACCCGCTCTACGGCAAGGTCCTGCGCCGCAGCTCGAAGGTCCACGTCCACGACGAGCAGAACGCCGCCGGCATCGGCGACCTCGTGCTCATCAACGAGACCCGTCCGGTTTCGGCGACGAAGCGCTGGCGTCTCGTCGAGATCCTCGAGAAGGCGAAGTAGGCGATGATCCAGCAGGAGTCCAGGCTCAAGGTCGCCGACAACACCGGCGCCAAGGAGCTGCTCACCATTCGCGTCCTCGGCGGCTCCGGCCGTCGCTACGCCGGCCTCGGCGACATCATCGTCGCGACGGTCAAGGACGCGATCCCCGGCGGCAACGTCAAGAAGGGCGACGTCGTCAAGGCGGTCATCGTCCGCACCGCCAAGGAGACCCGCCGTCCCGACGGCTCCTACATCAAGTTCGATGAGAACGCCGCCGTGATCCTGAAGAACGACGGGGACCCCCGCGGTACCCGCATCTTCGGACCGGTCGGCCGTGAGCTTCGCGACAAGAAGTTCATGAAGATCATCTCGCTCGCACCGGAGGTGCTCTGAACATGGCGAAGATCAAGAGTGGCGACCTCGTCCAGATCGTGACCGGGCCGCGGCCCGAGCGCGGCGGCGACCGGGGCAAGCAGGGCAAGGTCCTCGCGGTCCTCGGCGACCGCGTGCTCGTCGAGGGGCTCAACCTCGCGACGCGGCACACGAAGGTCGGCCAGACGCAGCGCGGGACGAAGACCGGCGGCATCGAGCACGTCGAGGCGTCGATCCACATCTCGAACGTCGCGCTCGTCAACCCCGACACGAAGGCCCCCGCTCGCGTGGGCTCGGAGATCGGCAAGGACGGCAAGAAGACCCGCGTCTTCAAGGCCTCGCGCTACAGCGCGAAGGCCGAGAAGCCTGCGGCGAAGAAGTCCACGGCCAAGAAGGCCACCACGAAGGCTGCTGACGCGACGGACGAGTCCGCCGAGACGCCGGCGACCGAGGAGAGCTGAGTCATATGAGCACCGCTACTGCCGCGCCGGCTGGCAAGATCCAGCCGCGCCTGAAGCAGAAGTACCGCAGCGAGATCGTCCCCGCGCTGACCGAGGAGTTCGGGTTCACGAACCCGCACCAGGTCCCGGGCCTCGTGAAGGTCGTCGTGAACACGGGTGTCGGCGAGGCCGCGCGCGACTCGAAGGTCATCGAGGGCGCGATCAAGGACCTCCAGCTCATCACGGGCCAGAAGCCCCAGGTCACGAACGCCCGCAAGTCGATCGCGCAGTTCAAGCTCCGCGAGGGCATGCCGATCGGCGCGCACGTCACCCTCCGCGGTGACCGCGCGTGGGAGTTCGTCGACCGCCTCGTGTCCCTCGCGCTCCCGCGCATCCGCGACTTCCGCGGCCTGTCGCCCAAGCAGTTCGACGGTCACGGCAACTACACGTTCGGTGTCACCGAGCAGTCGATCTTCCACGAGATCGACCAGGACCGGATCGACCGCGTCCGTGGCTTCGACATCACGGTCGTCACGACGGCCAAGAACGACGACGAGGGTCGTGCGCTCCTCAAGGCGCTCGGCTTCCCCTTCAAGGCCGCGGACTCCGCGGTCTGAGATTCGAATAGGCCGGCCGGGCCTCCCCCCGAGCCGGAACCGACGAGAGAGAAGAACGATCACATGACGATGACCGATCCGGTCGCGGACCTCCTGACGAGGATCCGCAATGCCAACTCGGCGCACCACGACTCCGTGTCGCTGCCCGCTTCGAAGCTCAAGGCGCACATCGCCGAGATCCTCAAGCGCGAGGGCTACATCGCGGACTACGCGGTCGCCGACGCGCGCGTCGGCCAGACGCTGACCATCACCCTCAAGTACGGCCCGAACCGTGAGCGTTCGATCGCCGGCGTCAAGCGGGTCTCCAAGCCGGGTCTGCGCGTCTACGCG
>DATMFB010000151.1:0-7057 GCA_035556395.1 Microbacteriaceae bacterium | reverse complement strand
CGCACCTCGACGCGCTCGCGATCCTCCAGCAGGCGGGCCTGCCGCTCGACGAGGTCGGCGCGGACGAGGGGAGCACCTGGGGCGTGTATGCCGCGGAGCAGCCGGGGACGACGCTCGTCGCGCGCGGGACTCCCGGCGGGTGGCAGCTCGACGGCGAGAAGGGGTGGTGCTCGCTCGCCCAGGATCTGAGCCACGCGCTCGTGACGGCGCGTCTCGAGGACGGCTCCCGCGGCCTCTTCGCCGTGGACCTGCGTGCGCCGGGTGTGACGGCGGACCGCGGACCCTGGGTCGCGCGAGGCCTCAGCTGGATCGTGAGCGCCGCGGTGCGGTTCGACGCGGTGCCGGCCGTCCCCGTCGGCGATCCCGGCTGGTACCTCCAGCGACCGGGCTTCGCCTGGGGCGGCATGGGCGTCGCCGCCTGCTGGTACGGGGGCGCCGTCGGCATCGCGCGCGCCCTCGTCGGCCCCGACGGGCGCCGCGAGCCCGATCAGCTCGACCTCGCCCAGCTCGGCGCCGCCGACACCGCGCTGCACGGCGCGAGGACCGCGCTCGCCTGGGCGGCGGCACGCGTCGACGACCCGGCTACGGTCCCGCGCGACACGCCGATCCTCGCGCTCCGGACCCGGGCCGTCGTCGCGTCCGCCGCCGAGACGGTCCTGACTCGCACCGCGCACGCCCTCGGCCCGGCGCCGCTCGCCCTCGACGAGGATCATGCGCGTCGCGTCGCCGATCTGCAGCTCTATCTCCGTCAGCATCACGCCGAACGCGATGACGCGGCCCTCGGCGGGGCACTCCACGACCGCGGGGAGTCGCCATGGTGACCTTCACGCATGCCGAGGACGGCACCGCGGAGCGCGCATGGGAGCAGGCCGAGGGCTGGCGGCGGGTGGGCTCGCTCGACCTGTCGGGCGTCGCCCGTCTCGTGGTCGTCGCTGCGCATCCCGACGACGAGTCGCTCGGCGCCGGCGGCCTCATCGCGCTCGCCTCGGCGCGCGGGCTCCCCGTCCGGCTCATCGTCGCGACCGACGGCGAGGCGTCGCACCCCGCATCGCCCACGCACTCGGCATCCCAGCTCGCGACGATTCGCCGCAGGGAGATGGCGGCGGCGGCCGAGGAACTCGGGGCGGGGATCGAGCTGCACCTCCTCGGCCTGCCGGACGGCGCGCTCGGCGCGCACGCCGAAGCGCTGCGCGCGCTCCTCGACGGGACACTCGCCGAGCTCGGCGGCGAGGGCACACTCGTCGTCGCACCATGGCGGGCAGATGCGCATCCCGACCACGAGGCCGCGGGCGCCGCGGCGCACGCCGCAGCCCGCTCGGCAGGGGCGCGATGCATCGAGTATCCGGTCTGGATGTGGCACTGGGCGGACCCGAGCGGGCCGGAGATGCCGTGGGCTCGGATGGCCCGCCTCGATCTTCCCGGTCCTGCCCGGCAGGCGAAGCAGGCGGCGATCCGCGCGCACCGCAGCCAGGTCGCGGCCCTCTCGCCGGCGCCCGGCGACGAGACGCTGCTCGGCGACGACTTCCTCGCGCACTTCGCGCGCCCCTACGAGGTCTTCATCGAGCAGGACGAAGGCGCTGAGGAGGCGGCAGGCGGCGCGAGTCTCGGTGCCGACTTCTTCGACGAGTTCTACGCCGGCGGCGCCGACCCATGGGGCTACGAGTCCCGCTGGTACGAGGAGCGCAAACGCGCGGTGACGCTCGCCGCGCTGCCGCGGCGGCGATTCCGCCGAGGACTCGAGATCGGCTGCTCGATCGGCGTGCTCACCGAGGCGCTCGCCGAACGCTGCGAGGCACTGCTCGCCGTCGACGTCTCCGAGATCCCGCTCGAGCAGGCGCGGCGCCGGTTGCAGGGTCGCGACGACATCGAGTTCTCGCGTCGTGCGATCCCGCACGCCTGGCCAGACGGGAGCTTCGACCTCGTCGTGCTCTCCGAGGTCGGCTACTACTGGGATGACGCCGATCTCGCGACGGCGCTCGATCGCTCGATCGACTCGCTCACCCCCGACGGCGTCCTCGTCGCGTGCCACTGGCGTCATCCAGTCGCGGAGTATCCGCGAAGCGGCGACTCGGTCCACGCGGCGCTCGCACGCCGCACGGAGCTCGTGCGCACCGTGCGCCACCTCGAGGAGGACTTCGTGCTCGACGTGTTCGCCCGCCCGCCCGGCGCCTCCGTCGCCCGCGAGACGGGACTCGTCTGATGCCCGGGCCGCCCGTTCGCGCCGTCGCCGTCGTCGTGCCGGTGCGAAACGAGGAGGGGCTCCTCGCCCGCGCCCTCGACGGCATTCATCGCGCCGGCGCCTCGCTCGTCGACTCGGCGGCGCGGCCAATCCGCACCGTGACCGTGCTCGTCCTCGACTCCTGCGACGACGGCTCGGCGGGGATCGCCCGCCGTTCCGGCGCGGAGGTCCTCGAGATCGAGGCCGGCGACGTGGGGCGCGCCCGCGCCGCCGGGTGCCGCGCGGCACTCGAGCTGCTCGCCGGCTGCCAGCCGGAGACGATCTGGATCGCGAACACGGATGCGGACTCGTTCGTGCCGAGCGACTGGCTCGCGCGGCAGCTCGAGCTCGCGGACGCGGGCTGGGACGTCGTGCTCGGCCGAGTGCAGCCGGACCTCGCCGACCTCCCGGAGGCGCTGCACCGCCCGTCGATCACCGCCGTGCCGACGAGCGGCGAGCGGATCTACGGCGCGAACCTCGGCGTCCGAGCCTCCGCGTACGTCGCGGCCGGCGGGTTCCGGCCGGCGCGAGTCCACGAGGACCAGCGACTCGTCGCGGCGCTGCGGCGCACGGGCGCTCGCGTGACCGCGTCGATCGCGACGCCCGTGCTCACCTCGGGGCGCATCGAGGGGCGCACGCCCGGCGGCTACGCCGGATTCCTCCGCGACGCGATGGCGGGGGCGTAGCCGGCGCCGCGCCCGCACCGAATCCGTGAGAACCCCCTGATCACTGGACGGCGACCGGTCGCGGCGGGACAATCGGCCCATGAGCCATGCAGGCCACGATCTCGAGTACTTCGAGCACATGCCCATCGTGCACATCGTCACCACGAACGACGCGGGCCACGAGGTCATCACCCCGATCTGGGCCGTCGTCACCCACGGCCGGGCCTACATCCGCAACGCGCACGGGCCGGAGTCGAAGTGGTTCGGCCGGGTCCTGCGGGCGCACGCGGCGGAGTTCGTCGACGGCGAGCGCCGGATCCCGGCGACGGCCGAGTCGGTCATGGACCACGAGGTGCTCGACCGGGTCGACGAGGCGTATCGCGCGAAGTACACGTATCCGGACTCGCCGGTCGAGGTCGTGGTGAGCGCCGCGGCGCGCGGGGACACGCTGCTCATCACGCCGCAGGAGCCGCGGCATCCTGCGACCGGGTCATCGGAGCACGTGTAGGGACCCCACCCTTCGACTCGCTGCGCTCGCTCAGGGACCGGTACAGGGGCGGCGCTCGCTCAGGGAGCGGTGGGGGCAGGGCGGCGAGTGCGCAGCTCCTTGTAGGGGTGCGCGGTCGCCTGCGCGGTCGAGTCGGCGATGAGGCGGTCCATCGTGCGGTTGCGCGCCGCGAGCCGCATGAAGAGGCCCATCCAGCGCCGCCCGGAGCGCACCCGGCGGCCCTCGACGCCGTCGAGACCGTAGAGCCGCAGCGCCCACGGCGGCAGCAGCGCGATGAGCCCGTACTGCGTGTTCCGCGCGACCCAGCGCTCGATCGCGTTCCGGTCGGCGGCCGGATTGCGCAGCGAGAACGCGATGTCCGCGGCGTCCAGCGTCAGCGCGGCTCGCTCGCCCCAGCCCTCGATGACCTCGTCGAGCTCCGCCCGGTTCGCGGGCAGCGGGTGCGGCACGTGGAGGAGCGCCGCGGCGCGGTGCTGCTCGAGCACGAAGCGATCCTGCTCCTCGGGCGTCAGCTCGAGCCCGTACGCCATGACCGAGGTGAGGGCTCCCCACACGAAGGTGTTGTGCGTCCAGCGCAGCCAGTCATCGGTCTTCGCCCGACTCGTCTCGCCCGTGCGCTCGTCCGTGTGGACTGAGTGCTCGTGGAGCCGGTCGACGTGCGCTGCGGCCGCGTCCGCATGCGCCTGGTCGCCGAAGTTGACGGTGATGAGGTACGCGGCGGTGCGCTGGAAGCGCTGCTCAGCCGCGTCGCTGCTCTCGGCCGCGATCGTCGTGTGCGCGAGGTGGCGCATCTCGCCGGGCTCGAGCACCTGCAGCAGCACCGCGACGCCGCCGCCGATGTTGAGCGCCGCCGGGTGCGACATGACCTTCCACGTCACGCTCTCGGGGCCGAAGTACCCGTCGTCCTCGCGCTTGGCGGCGAGCGTCGAGGCGATCGTAATCGGCTCACGGGCGGTAGTCGATGTCGTCGGTCGGATCCCCATGGCGCCAGCATTACAGGTTCGAGGCGCGCCCGTCCGGCGTTGTCGTAATCTCGCCATCGGCACCCGCGTAGCGCATGCCGAGCTGGAACCGGGAGTGCACACCCGCCGCCGCCATCGCCTCCGAGACTCGCCGGCTCACCGTGCGACCCGAGATGCCGAGGGCGGCGGCGATGCGGGCGTCGCTCCAGCCGAGGGCGAGCAGATGCAGCACGCCGGCCGCGCCCTTCTGATACTCGTCCCACGGGATCGCGGACGCCCAGCGCAGCTCGAAGAGCGCCTGGATCCGCTCGACGACCGAGGCGCGACGGATGAGCCGGTGGCCGGGACGCCCGGTGTCGTCATCCTCCGGCAGCACGGCGGCCTCGCCGTCGTAGATCGCGCAGGCCGCCAGCCCCGCCATGACCCGGATCTCGAAGCCCATGCCGATCGCGAGGTCGACGAGGCCCTCGGCGGGCGACTCGAGCGTCTCGGGCGGGACGATGACGCGACCGGTCACGAGGACGTGGTCGACGACGTGGGAGAGCACGCCGGGGTCGAGCTCGGCGAGCCACGGCCGCTGCGCGAAAGACGGCTCGACGATGACGTCCATCCGGAGCGGACGGCTCCGGGGGAGGGTGAGCGCGTCCCACCAGTGCTGCCAGAAGCCCTCGTCGCCGAGGAGGAACGCTTCGGCCGCCATGGGATCGAAGCCTAGCGAGGCCCTTCGACTCGCTGCGCTCGCTCACGGAGCGGTGCAAGGGCTGCGCTCAGGGAGCGGTGCGGGGGCCGCGGGTGCGATATACATTGCGTGTGAGCACCGAGACCGCACCGCACCGCACCGTCCGCGTCGAGACGGAAGCCATCTACGCCGCGCTGTCCGCGGGCGTGCTCGGCGCGATCCTCGGCACCATCGCGACGTGGGGCGCGGCGCTCGAGTTCTGGGGCTGGCCCTCGGCCGGATCGATGGCGTCGTTCGGCGCAGCCGGTGTCGCGATCGCCGCCGCCGCGACGGCGTACTCGCGCTCGGCGCGGCAGGCCGGGCAGGAGTGGCGCAAGGAGCTGCGGACCTGGCGCGTCGTCGTCAACACGGTCTCAGTGACCGTCGTCCACGCCGCGCTCGCGGCGCTCGCGACCGCCATCGTCTACATCGTCCTCGCCCTCGGATTCGTCGGCCTGGTCCTGCGACCCTTCGGCGGCGCGATCCTCGGTGCCGTCTCGATCGGCCTCGTCGCGTACCTCACCTACCTGTCCGCCTCGCGCATGACCACGCAGCGCATGTCGTCGCTCCTCGTCTCGTTCGTCGCGCTCGGTACGCTGAGCGCGATGGCGACCTCGCCCGAGCAGGGGTGGTGGCGCTACCACTTCAGCGAGCTCGGCACCTTCGGCACCTTCTCGAGCTTCGCCTTCAACGGCACGCTCATCGCCGGCGGCCTGCTCGTCACGACGTTCGCGACCTATGTGCAGAGCGACCTCGCGGCGCTCGTCAAGGCAGGCCGCCTCGGCAGCCGGCGCGCGCCCGGAGCCATCGCCGTCCTGTTCGCGATCATGGGTGTCATGCTCGCCCTCGTCGGCATCGTCCCGCTCAACGTCAACGAGCCGATCCACAACATCTCGGCGTCGGGCATGGCGCTCATGTTCTTCGGCCTGCTCGGCTCATCGCCCTGGCTGCTGCGGGGCATGCCGCGCGCGTTCTTCCTGTCCACCGCGGCGATCGGCATCGCGTTCGTCGCGTCGATCGTGCTGTTCCTGGTCGGCTACTTCAACCTGACCGCGTTCGAGATCGCCGTCTTCGCGCTGATCTTCGGCTGGATCGCGATCTTCATCCGCTTCCTGACCGCGGCGGCGAACAAGGAATAGGTCCACCGGCTCAGGAGGCGCTGAGCGCCGCCTTCGCATAGGCGACGATCGCGTTCGCGTGGCCGTGACCAAGGCCGTGCTCGGACTTGAGCCATTCGACGACGTCCATGTGTCGTTCGACGTCGAGCCGGTCCGCAGCGAGATCGAGCCACTCCTGGATGGGGCGGCCGTAGGTCTTCTCGATGCTCGGGAAGTAGGAGGCCGGGCCCTTCACGGGCGCTCCGGGCGTGATCGTCGGGGCGAGAACGCGGTGCGGCGGCATCCCGACATGCTATTCGCGGGCGAACGGCAGACCAATCGCCATGACGGCGGCGATCGCCGCCTCGCGCGAGTTCACGCCGAGCTTGCGGTAGACGGAGCGCAGCTGCGTCTTGACCGTGTCCTTCGAGACGTGGAGGGCGTCGGCGATGTCCTGGTAGCTCGAGTGGAGGAGGAGTGCGTCGAGCACCTGTCGCTCGCGCGGCGTGAGGTCGGGGACGACGATCGAGGGGAAGGAGCGCGCGACCCCCGCCTCCACCTCGACGGGCAGGCGGGTGAAGAACGCGATCCGCTCCTGTCGTCCGAGCTCGATCACCGCGCGACCCGCGCGCTCGCCGAGGGCGACGAGCGGCAGCGTCATCCCGTGCGCAGCGAGGGTGGCGCTGACGCGCGTCAGGATCCACCGCGCGGAGTCGCGTTCGCCCGACTCGAGCAGCGCCGCTGCGCCGAGGAGCGCGATGAGCGATTCGAGCCGCGGAGTGAGCCCGATCCCGGCCCGCGCGGCCGTGAGCTGTGCGGTCACCTGGTCGACGCGACCGGTGAGGAGATGGGCTTGGGCCCTCGCGATCCCGGCCTCCACGACGCCGAG
>DATMFB010000150.1:0-3044 GCA_035556395.1 Microbacteriaceae bacterium | reverse complement strand
CGCCGGCGTCCTACGCGCCGCGCGCGGACGTCATCGCGGACGCGGACCGGATCGCGGCGGCCACGGGTGGCAGCGTCACGCTCTACACCGACCCGGTCGAGGCAGCGGCCGGCGCCGACGTCGTCGTGACCGACACCTGGGTGTCGATGGGCAAGGAGGAGGAGAAGCTCGAGCGGATCCGCGACCTCGGCTCGTACAAGGTGACGCGCGAGTTCATGTCGCTCGCGAAGCCCGACGCGATCTTCATCCACTGCCTGCCGGCCGACCGCGGCTACGAGGTCGAGGCCGAGGTCATCGACGGTCCGCAGTCGGTCGTCTGGGACGAGGCGGAGAACCGCCTCCACGCCCAGAAGGCGCTCCTCATCTGGCTCCTCGAGAAGGCCCGCGCATGACCGCCGAGCAGCCCCCCGGTGGCCCCCTGAGCGGTGAGCAGCCCTCCAACCGCTCCCTGAGCGCCGAGCAACCCCTTAGCGGCTCCCTGAGCGAGCACAGCGAGTCGAAGGGCGCCACCAACGAAGGCTCCCTCTGGGGCGCCCGCTTCGCCGACGGCCCCTCACCTGAGCTTGCGCGCCTCTCGAAGTCGACCCACTTCGACTGGCGGCTCTGGCCCTATGACCTCGCCGGCTCCCACGCCCACGCGAACGCGCTCGCGAAGGCCGGCTACCTCACCGACGACGAGCTCACCGCGATGCACGCCGGCATCGACGAGGTCGCGCGCCGGATCGAGGCGGGGGAGCTCGTCCCGCGCGAGAGCGACGAGGATGTCCACGGCGCGCTCGAGGCCGCGCTCATCGACGTCGTCGGCGCCGAGCTCGGCGGGAAGCTCCGCGCCGGCCGCAGCCGCAACGACCAGATCGCGACGCTCATCCGGATGTTCCTCCGCGATCACGCGCGGGTGATCGGCGGTCTGCTCGTCGACCTCATCGACGCGCTCGCGGCGCAGGCCTCGGCGCACATCGACGCGGTCATGCCCGGACGCACGCACCTCCAGCACGCCCAGCCGGTCCTCCTCGCCCACCACCTGCTCGCGCACGCGTGGGCGTTTGGCCGCGACGTCGAGCGGCTCGCCGCTTGGCGGGAGGGCATCGGCCACTCGCCGTACGGCTCCGGTGCCCTCGCGGGCAACACGCTCGGGCTCGACGCTGCCGCGATCGCGACGGAGCTCGGCTTCGACGCGGTCGAGCCCAACTCGATCGACGCGACCGCCTCGCGCGACAAGGTCGCGGAGTTCGCGTTCATCGCCGCGCAGATCGGCGTGAACCTCTCGCGGATCTCCGAGGAGATCACGATCTGGAACACCCGCGAGTTCGGCTACGTGACCCTGCACGACGCGTACTCGACGGGCTCCTCGATCATGCCGCAGAAGAAGAACCCGGACATCGCCGAGCTCGCGCGCGGCAAGTCGGGCCGGCTGATCGGCAACCTCACGGGCCTCCTCACGACGATGAAGGGCCTCCCGCTCGCGTACGACCGCGATCTGCAGGAGGACAAGGAGCCGGTCTTCGACTCCGTCGACACGCTCGAGGTGCTGCTCCCGGCGTTCACCGGCATGGTCGCGACGCTGACGTTCCACACGGACCGGATGCGGGAGCTCGCGCCCGAGGGCTACTCGCTCGCGACCGACGTCGCCGAGTGGCTCGTGCGCCAGCGGGTGCCGTTCCGCGACGCGCACGAGATCGCGGGCGCGCTCGTGCGCTACTGCGAGGAGCGCGGCCTACCGCTCGACGGGCCGACGGACGCGGAGTATGCGGCGCTCTCGCCGCACCTGACCCCCGAGGTGCGCTCGGTGCTCACGGTGGACGGCGCGATCGCCGCGCGCGACGGTTACGCGGGCACGGCGCGTCCTGGCGTCGAACGCCAGCTCGCCGACCTCGCGAATTGGACCCGCCACCTCGCTACCCGCGTCGCCTGACGGCGGCGCTCGTTCCCGCACGGGGTTTGCGCCGCTGCACGCCGTGCAAACCGCATGCAGCGGCGCAAACACGCTGCACTCCAGCCTGCGACGCCGTTGTGCACAGGTGCGCGCAGGGGCGCGGATAGTCCACAGTTCGGGCCAGTGGGAGCGTTTCGGGTGCTCGCGCCGGGGCATGATCGCGCGCATGGACAACGTCATCGACATCGCACTCGCGCGCGAGATGCGCACGGCGCGGGGCACCGCACGGCCCCTCGAGCGCGGTGCCGCGAGGCACGAGCTCGTGCGCATCGCACCGGGGGCGTACGTCTCGCGCGAGGAATGGCGAGAGGCCGCCCAGGCAGAACGCCATCGAGCGATCGCGCTCGCGGTCCACGGCCGCGCCACCATTCCACCCGTGTTCTCGCACGAGTCCGCCGCGGCGCTCCACGACATCCCGATCATCGGGGACTGGCCCGACTGGGCGACCGTGACGGTCCGCCGTGGCGGCGGCGAGACGTCGGCCGCCGTCCGTCGTGTGCACCGCGTGCTGCCGCCCGAGGATGTGATCGCGGGCCCGGACGGGCTGCGGATCACGAGTCCCGAGCGCACACTGGTCGACCTGGCGGCCGAGCGCGGCACGCTGTCGGCGGTCGTCGCGTTCTCGCACGCGCGGCACGCCGGCCTCTCGCTCGAGCGGATCGAGGCGGCGATCGCGCGTGCCGGGCGCATGCACGGCATCCGCGCGGCGCGCGCGGTGCTGCGCCAGTCGAGCGAGCGCTCGGAGTCGCCGCTCGAGACGCTCGTGCTCCTGCGCTGCCGTGACCTCGGCTTCGCCGAGCCGGAGCAGCAGCGCGAGATCGTCGGGACCGACGGCGTCCGCTACCGCGTCGACTTCGCGTGGCGTGACGGCGCGATCGTGCTCGAGGCCGACGGGAAGCTCAAGTACCGTGCCGAGTCGGGGCGCCCGACACCCTCGGATGTGCTCTGGGCCGAGAAGCGGCGGGAGGACGCGATCCGCGGCCGCGGGCCGGTGTTCGTGCGCGCGGGCTGGGACGATGCGTGGGGCGGGGCCGGCCTCGAGCGGCTGCTCGTAACGGCCGGCGTACCCCGCCTGCGCATGCCCCGCGAAGTCCGGTCCCACCCTGCTAGC
>DATMFB010000149.1:0-6127 GCA_035556395.1 Microbacteriaceae bacterium | reverse complement strand
CAGCTTCTGGTAGATCGGCGGCACGGCCGGCAGGAAGGTCGGCGGGCGCCGCTTGACGACCTTGAGGACGAGGTCCGGGTCGAAGCGCGGGAAGAGCACGAGCCGCCCGCCCATGCTCATCGCGAAGGTGAGGCAGAGCGTCAGGCCGTAGGCGTGGAACATCGGCAGCACCGCGTACACGACGCACTCCGGCCCGTGCGGGACGTCGGGTACCCAGGCGCGCGCCTGCGCCGCGTTCGCGACGAGATTGCGGTGCGTGAGCGTCGCGCCCTTGGGGTTGCCGGTCGTGCCGCTCGTGTACTGCAGCAGCGCGACGTCGTCGAGTCCGGGCTTCGGCACATCGTCCAGGATCCGATCGTGCCCGAGCAGCTTCTCCCACGGGATGGTGCCGCTGACGCTCGTCGTGAGCGCGGCCCGGGACTCCCGCGCCTTGCGGATCGGGAGTCGCAGCATGGCGCGCATCCGCCCCGGCATCGCCTGCGTCACGTTGACGGAGACGATGGCCGGCTCGATGTCCTCCGGGAAGTCCTGGATCGTCTCGACGACCTTGTCCCACGCGATCGCGAACTTCGCCCCGTGATCCTCGAACTGGTGGCGCAGCTCGCGCGGCGTGTAGAGCGGGTTGTGCTCGACGACGATCGCGCCGAGACGCAGGACGGCGTAGAACGCGGCGATGTGCTGCGGACAGTTCGGCAGCACGATCGCGACCGGGTCCCCCGCGCGCACGCCGAGCTGGCGGAGGCCCTCGGCGGCGCGATCGATCCGCTCGCGCAGCTCCGCGTACGTCGTCTCCGCGCCGAAGAACTCCAGCGCGACGTGCGCGTCGCCGTAGCTCGCGATCGACTCGTCGATGAGGTCCGCGAGCGACCCCTTCGGCTCCTCGATCTCCTCCGGGACGCCCGGGGCGTAATGCTGGGTCCAGGGTCGCGGCGGCGCATACTCCGTCATGCCGACCAGCCTAGGTTCTCGGGCTGCCGCGGTCATCGCCCAGCGGAAGCGAGGGTTCTCGACTGAGGCGAGGGCTGCGACCTGCTTTGTGCCCTCGCCTCGGTCGGAAACCCTCGTGACCTCATCCCCTCCCCAGGCGCTGCAAGTGGCGAGGTTCTCACAATCGTCCTCCTTCGCGTGCGAGGGCTACGTCCGCTCGACCAGGCTGCCCGCATGGACCTCGCGACCTGGCTCAGGGCGCGCGGGGGCATCGCCTCGCGCGCCGAAGCGATCGCCGCTGGATTCCGTCCCGGTGCGATGCGCCCTGCGGGGGTGCGCGTCGTGGCACGGCGCTGGCTCACCACCGAAGCCGCACCACCGCTTCTGGTCGCGGCGGCGATGCGGCGCGCTCGAATTACCTGCGCGACCGCCGCGGCGCATTGGGAGCTGTCCGTCCTGACCCGACCACGGGAGACGCACCTCTCCGTCGGTTCTCACACGAGCGTCACCGCCGAGCCGGGCGTGCGCCTCCATCGCGCGCGCCTGCTCGCGCCCGCCCGCGATCTCGCAGTCTCCTCGATCGACATGCTGGCCCACGTCGCGACCTGCCTGCCTCGGGTCGACGCCCTTGTGATCTGGGAGTCCGCGCTGCGGAAGCGCCTCATCTCCCCTGCCGAGCTGACACGCATCCCTTGGCCGAGTCGTGCCGGACGGGAGCTCGCGAGCGCCGCGAGCGCGCAGTCGGACTCGGTGCTCGAGACCGTGCTGCTGCACGCGCTGCGAGAACTCGGAATCCCCGTGCGACAGCAGGTCCGGCTCGCAGGCCATCGGGTCGACTTCCTCGTCGGCGAACGGCTCGTCATCCAGACCGATGGGTTTGAGCATCACTCGGACCCGGTACAGCGCCGCTCCGACCTCGAGCACGATGCCCGACTGATGCTCGACGGCTTCCACGTGATTCGGCTCACCTATCACGACGTCATCGAACAACTGTCCCGCACGCTCGACCTCATCGGGCGGACGATTGCGCAGCGGCTTCACCTTCGATGAGTCGCGAGGGCATTCAGTCGAGAGGAGTGCTGCACGCGCACATCCGCCCTCGTGCCGGCACAAAACCCTCGGTATTGGAAGGCGGGCAGAGAACGCGAGCGTAGGCCGCGAGCGCCCGCGGCTCAGGGCTGGGCGGCGAGGAAGATGAACGACGCCAGGATCCCCAGGTGGGCGACCCCCTGGAGACGCGTCGCCCGGCCCTGCACGATCGTGAGTGTGGCGACGACCATCGTCAGGGCGAAGAGCACGATCTGGACGGAGCCGAGACCGAGCACCAGGGGTGACGGGAGCCAGATGGACGCGACGGCGAGGGTCGGGATGGTCAGACCGATCGACGCCATCGCGGAGCCGAGACCGAGGTTGAGGCTCGTCTGCAGGCGATTGCGCAGCGCCGCCTTGACCGCGGCGACACCCTCGGGCATGAGCACGAGGAGCGCGACGACGACGCCGACGAAGCTCTGCGGGACGCCCGCGGCGCTCACGACGTACTCGATCCCCGGCGACACCGACTTCGCGAGGCCGACCACGCCGACGAGGGCGACGAGCAGCAATGCGAGGCTGACCAGCGCGGCTCGCAGCGAAGGCGGGTCGACGTGCTGATCCTCCGAGATCGGCTTCCCCGACTTGCTGACCGGGAGGAAGAAGTCGCGGTGCCGGCCCGCCTGCAGGAGCACGAAGCCCGTGTAGAGCACGATCGCGACGATCGCCACGAAGTAGAGCTGCGAGTCCGAGAACTGCGAGCCGCCCTCGGATGTCGTGAACGTCGGCACCACGAGCGTCAACGTCGTGATCGTCGCGACGACCGCGAGCGCCGAGCCGGCACCCTCGCGGTTGAAGACCGGCAGGTTGTGGCGCAGTCCCCCGACGAAGATGGACAGCCCGACGATCCCGTTCACCGTGATCATGACGGCGGCGAACACCGTGTCGCGCGCGAGCGTCTCGCTGCCGACCGGCTTGATGAGGATGAGTGTGACGATGAGCGCCACCTCGATGACCGTCACGGCGACGGCGAGCACGAGCGAGCCGAACGGCTCCCCGACCCGGTGGGCGACGATCTCGGCGTGGTGGACGGCGGCGAGGATGGTCCCGATGAGCAGCGCGCCGGCCACCAGGTAGACCGGCCAGGCGATATCGCGCTCCCAGATGAACACGAGCAGGACGATCGCGGCCGCCGGCACGACCCACACCCAGGACCGCAGGATCCGGGTGCTCAGCGAGGGCGGCGCCGACTCCTCGACGGAATCGGCTTCCTGCGTCTCGTCTGGATCGGACACGCGCGTCAGGCCGCTCCGTCGAACATCGATGTGACCGACCCGTCGTCGAAGACCTCGTGGATGGCCCGGGCGATGAGCGGGGCGATCGGCAGGACCGTCAGCCGGTCCCAGCGCTTGGACTCCGGAACGGGCAGCGTGTCGGTCACGACGACCTCGTCGATGAACTCCGACTGGAGCCGCTCGGCCGCCGGGTCGGAGAAGACCGCGTGGGTGGCCGCGACGACGACGCTCTTCGCGCCGTTCTTCTTGAGGGCCTCCGCCGCCTTCACGATCGTGCCGCCGGTGTCGATCATGTCGTCGACGAGCAGGCAGTCCCGCCCGGCCACCTCGCCGACGATCTCGTGGACCGAGACCTGGTTCGCGACCTTCGGGTCGCGGCGCTTGTGGATGATCGCGAGCGGCGCCCCGAGCTTGTCCGACCAGATGTCGGCGACGCGGACCCGGCCCATGTCCGGGGAGACGATCGTGAGATCGGGGCCGCGCAGCTTCTTGAAGTAGTCGAGGAGCACCGGCATGGCGAAGAGGTGGTCGACCGGCCCGTCGAAGTAGCCCTGGATCTGCGCCGCGTGCAGGTCGACGCTCATGATCCGGTCGGCGCCCGCGGCGAGGAACAGGTCGGCGACGAGGCGCGCGGAGATCGGCTCGCGGCCCCGGCCCTTCTTGTCCTGACGGGCGTAGGGATAGAACGGCACGACCGCCGTGATGCGCTTCGCGCTCGCGCGCTTCGCCGCGTCGATCATGATGAGCTGCTCCATGAGCCACTCGTTGATCGGAGCGGAATGCGACTGGATGATGAAGACGTCGGTGCCGCGCAGGCTCTCGCTGTACCGGGCGTAGATCTCGCCGTTCGCGAAGGTCCGCAGCTCCGTGTCGACGAGCTCGGTGCCGAGCTCGTCCGCGACCTGCTCCGCGAGAATGGGATGGGCGCGGCCTGACACAAGGACCAGTCGCTTTCTGCTCTCGGCCTTGATCGCTGTCACTGAATCCCTTCCGACGTGCTCCGAGTCTATCGACCCGAGTCCGGCCGGATCACCAGAGCGTGAGGGCCCTGCCGAGCGCATCGAGGAGCTTCGGGGCGAGGCCCCGCTCGTCGGCGACCTCGTCGCGCTGCTGCAGCAGGAGCGCGGTCTGGTCGGTGACGATCCCGTCGACGCCGTCTCGGAGGTAGCCGCGCATGGCGGTCTCGTCGTCGACCGTCCAGACCAGGATGCCTCGGCCCGAGTCGTGGAGGGCCTCCCGAAGCGCGTCGGTGTACGAGAACTCCTCGACGACGATGAAGTCGGCCGGTGTGTCCGGGACGCCCGCGCCGAACGCGACCGGGACGATGTAGCCGACCGTCGTCTCCGGGCGCAGCGCCGTCTGATCGGCGACGACGCCGGCGCTCAGCGAGTGGTAGAGGCTCACGTCCGTGATGCCCGCCTCGTCGAGGATCGCGTAGAAGCCTTCGAGGTAGTCGGGCGTCTCCTGCCCGTGCGGCTTGATCTCGATGAGCAGCGGCATCCCGAGCCCCTTCGCGCGATGGACCCATTCGCGCATCGAGGGGACCATGCCTTCGTTGTCGCCCTCGCGGACGGTGATCGCGGTCGCCTCGGCGAGCGTCATGTCCTTGACCGCCCCGGAGATGCCCGCGAGACGCATCAGGTCGAAGTCGTGCATGACGACCCAGTCCCCGTCCCTCGTCTGCTGGACGTCGAACTCGACGACGTCGGCCCCGGCCGCGACGGCGGCCTCGAGCGCCGGGATGGTGTTCTCGACCGCGTGATCTGTCACGCCGCGGTGGGCGATGACGAGGGTCGAGCCGTCCGAGTAGCGATCGAGCGTCGGCACGACGGCGAACGACAGCACGGCGACCCCCGCGACGGTCACGGCGATCGCGGCGGCGCCGGCCCAGCGGAGACCGCCCTTCGAGGTCTCGATACGCGCCTGCGACGCACTCGGCTCGCGCTCGCCGTGTTCGTTCCAGGACTCCTCGGGGTCGCTCCCGTCCCATTCCGAGACCGCGAGCCGGACGATTCGCACGAAGGCGTGGGTCTGCACCACGACCGCCGTGCCGACCACGAAGAACCCCACGACCTGGGCGGTGGCGAACGCGATCCCGGCGACGATCGGGGACGCATCCGGGGCGATCGCGTCGGCCACGGCCGTGACCGCGAGCGCGAGCCCGCCGAGCACGAGGAGCGCGACGCCGGCCGCGACGACGATCGAGAGGATGATCCCGACCATCCGCCAGAGCCGCCAACGCGTCGCCGCCCAGCTCGCACGGAACGCCTGCGGCGCCGTCATCCCGCCGACGACGAGGAACGGCACGGTGAGGATGAGTCGGAGGTTGACGTACCAGACGACGATCGAGATGAGGACCCAGAGGACCGTGCCGGCCGGCGAGCGCATGAGCTCGCCCGAGATGAAGTTCGGGATCGCGATCCAGCGCGTCAGCACCGACCCGAGCGCGGCATGGCCGAGCGGTGCGAGCAGCAGCAGGTACGGCAGGAGGAGCAGCGTCGACGGCCGGGCGAGCGAGCGCAGTCGGCGGGCGACGCCAAGCGCGATGGCGCGCGGGCGCGGGAGCTCTCCGCCCGCGTCGGCCTGCTGGCCGTCCGCCGCGATCGCGACGACCGCCGCCTGCACGACGAGCGCGACGACCGCGAGGAGCAGGAAGAGGACGAGGAGCGCGATCGCACCGGGACTCGTGGCGAGGTCCCCGATGGTCGCCGTCGTGAGGCTGCCGATCCCCGCAGCGGCGAGCCCCGACTGGAAGAGCGCGACGAGCAGCGGCGCGGCGACGACCGCGACGGCGCCCTGGACGATCAGCGTGATGATCAGCCAGCGGCCGAGCCGCGAGAACGTCAGGCCGTAGCCGAGCGCGATCGTCGCGCCGA
>DATMFB010000148.1:0-2083 GCA_035556395.1 Microbacteriaceae bacterium | reverse complement strand
GCCGAACTTGATCTCGGTGCCGCCGTACTTCGAGTAGATGACGCGGTCGCCGACGGCGACGTCGACGGGGACGCGGTTGCCGTTGTCATCGACACGACCGGGGCCGACGGCGACGACTTCGCCCTCCTGCGGCTTCTCCTTGGCGGTGTCGGGGATGACGAGGCCGGAGGCGGTGGTGTTCTCCGCCTCGACCTGCTGGACGACGATGCGATCCTCGAGCGGCTTGATGGAAACCGACACGGTTGAGACCTCTTTCTACAGCTGCTGGTTAGCACCCGGACGTGGCGAGTGCCAGTCCTCAGGCTAGCACTCGATCGATTCGAGTGCCAATGAAGAAGGCCCTCACGAAGGTGAGGGCCCGTGGTGCGCCCGGAGGGATTCGAACCCCCAACCGTCTGATCCGTAGTCAGATACTCTATCCGTTGAGCTACGGGCGCATGCCGGCCGTGAAACCAGCCTGTCGAGTATAGCGCAGGGCTGGAGCGCCCCGGCCTACTGCCCCTGGCGGGACAGCGCCCCGAGCCAGAACGCCAGGAAGAACACGACGACGCCGGCGCCGGCGATCATCCACATCCACTTGGCACTCATCCGCCGGGTCCCTCCGTCGCGTCGCGATCGCGTTCTCCCCCATCATCCACGACGATGACGGACTCCTCGAGCTCGGCGGCGTGCACCGCACGCGGCCGGCCGATCGCCGCGAGGAGCGGGAACACGAGCACGGAGAGCATGCCCGCGGCGACGAGCGCCGACGCTACGCCCGCCGAGAGCAGCCCCTCGTCCTGCCCGATCGCGGTGACCGCGACGATGAGCGGGAGGCCCGTCGCGGCGTAGAGGGCGAGGCGGAGGCGATCCACCCCTGAGGCGCCGCGCGGGGCCGCGAGCTGCGCCGGCAGACCGCGCACGACGAAGAGCGCCGCGAACAGCACGACCGCGAGGACGAAGAGCCAGGGCTCCGCGACGAGCGCGCCGAGGTCGAAGCCGATCCCGGTGTTGATGAAGAAGATCGGGATGAGGAAGCCGAACGCGAGTCCGTCGATCTTCGACGAGACCAGTTCGCGGTCCTTCGCCGGGGCGCGCGCGATGATGATGCGCCACAAGACGCCCGCGCAGAACGCGCCGAGCAGGATGTCGAGATCGAGCACGAGCGACAGCGCGACGAGCCCGGCGAGGATCAGCAGGATGAGGCGGATCGCGAACTGGCCCGTCGTGTGGAGCGTCGCCGAGACGAGCCGGTGCACACCGCGGTGCTGCAGGCGCGTCGAGAGCCAGATGAGCAGGACGGCGACGGCGACGAACGTGAAGAGCACGAGGCTCGACGTGCCGAGGTCCCGACTGCCGAGGAAGAGCGAGATCGCGATGAGCGGTCCGAACTCGCCGACGGCGCCCACCGCGCTCACCGCGGTGCCGAACGGCGTCCCGAGCAGGCCGGCGTCCCGCAGGATCGGCAGCACGGCGCCGAGCGCCGTCGAGCTCAGTGCGACGGCGATGACGATCGCCGCCTCCCAGCCCGAGAACTGCAGCAGCCCGATGCCGAGCGCGAGGCCGAACGAGATCAACCACGCGATGATCGAGCGCCGCAGTGGACGGCCCGCGATCCCGCGGAAGTCGATCTCGGTCCCCGCGACGAAGAAGAGCATGGCGAGCCCGATGTCGGCGAGGCTCGATACGAAGGCGCTCGACTGCACCCAGCCGAGCCCGCTCGGGCCGATGACGATGCCGAGCACGATCTCGAGCACGATGACGGGGAGGACGAGCCAGCGATCGACGAGGCGCGCGATGAGCGGTGCGAGCACCGCGAGGAGCGGCACCAGCACGATCCCGACGACCTCGGACATCCCCACCGCCCCCTGCATCGCGTTCCGCATCCGACAGATTCCGCGTATGACAGAGTAGGGGCGGTTCGGTCCGGAGCGCGTGCAAGGAGGCACCAGTGGGTCAGCAGTCGGTCACCATCGTCACGGGAGCCGCGGGCGGCGTCGGGTCGGCGGTCGTGCGCGCCCTCGTCGCGGCAGGCGGCAAGGTCGTCGCGGAGGACATCGACCCCAGGGTGCAGGAGCTCGCGAGCGACGACGTCGCGGTCGTC
>DATMFB010000147.1:0-4486 GCA_035556395.1 Microbacteriaceae bacterium | reverse complement strand
CAACGCCCAGGATCGCCGCACGGGTGCCGAGCGCCTGTTCGCGGTGCTCGACGCCTTCGACCTCGACGACATGCCCGTGCTCGGCGCGAGCGAGATCGCCAGGCGCGCGCAGCTGCCGGTCTCGACGGCGCACCGGCTCGCTGAGCAGTGCGTGGCCTGGGGCGGTCTCGAGCGCGCGCCGGGTGGCGGCTATCAGGTCGGCGTCAAGCTGTGGCTCCTCGGCCTGCACTCGAATCGCATCCCGCTCGTGCGCCAGGCGGCTGCACCGGCACTCGAGCAGCTTCACGAGGCGACGGGGCTCCAGGCGCAGATCGGGGTACGCGACGCCCGCACGGCGCTCTGCCTGCGGTTCCTGCCCAACCGCGACGTCGTCGGCGAGCGCGCCTGGCTCGGCTGGAATGTGCCGCTGCACTGCACGGGCGTCGGTCTCGTGCTGCTCGCGCACGCGGAGCCGGAGGTCGCCGATGCATTGCTCGGGGGAGCGCTGCGCCGGTTCACACCGCGCACGATGACGGACCCCGACGAGCTCCGCGTGCGCCTCGCGGAGGTTCGGCGCGCGGGCGTCGCCCGCACCGGCGAGGAGTACATGATCGGTGCCGACTCGATCGCGGTGCCGATCCGCGACCAGGGTGGCCACGTGACGGCGGCGCTGTCGATGATCATCCCGAGCGACGGCGCGCCGAGGTCATTCGAGGAGCTCGTCGTGCAAGCCGGGCGTGCGATCTCGGCCGAGCTGGGTTGGACCGACTGATTCTTCCCATCCCATGGGAATCGGATTGCTTGCGATCTGACCGGCTCGCGTAGCGTGGCGCCAACGTTCCGACGTCGAGGGAGACAGGGATGACCGACAGCGTGCAGCGCCCCATGAACGGGGCCGAGTACCTGGAGAGCCTGCGCGACGGTCGCGAGGTCTACGCCTACGGCGAGCTCGTCGAGGACGTCACGACGCATCCGGCGTTCGAGCTGCCGACCCGCACGATCGCACGCATGTACGACAGCCTCCACGACCCCGCGAGCGGCATGGTGACCGTGCCGACCGACACCGGCAACGGGGGATACACGCATCCCTTTTTCAAGATGCCGACGAGCATCGAAGAGTTGCGGCACTCGCGCGACGCGATCGCGCACTGGGCGCGGATGAGCTACGGCTGGATGGGTCGCACCCCCGACTACAAGGCGTCGTTCCTCGGGGTGCTCAAGGCGGAGCCGGACTTCTACTCGCCTTACCAGGAGAACGCCGCGCGCTGGTATCGCGAGTCGCAGGAGAAAGTCCTCTACTGGAACCACGCGCTCGTCAACCCGCCGATCGACCGGAACCTGTCGATCGAGGAAGGCGGGGACGTCGTCGTCCACGTCGAGCGCGAGACGGATGCCGGGCTGATCCTGTCCGGCGCCAAGGTCGTCGCGACAGGATCCGCGATGACCCACATGACGTTCCTCGCCCACTCGGGCGCGCCGCTCAAGGACAAGCGCTTCGCGATCGTCGCCGCCGTCCCGATGAACGCCCCGGGCCTCAAGCTCATCAGCCGGGTGTCGTATGCGCAGACGGCGAGCCAGAGCTCGTCGCCCTTCGACCACCCGCTCTCGAGCCGCTTCGACGAGAACGACCCGATCCTCGTGCTCGACCAGGTCCTCGTGCCCTGGGAGAACGTCTTCATGTACGGCGACCTCGACAAGACGTTCGCGACGATGGACGGCTTCGGAGAGCGCGCGGCGTTCCACGGCGCCATCCGGCTCGCGACCAAGCTCGACTTCATCGTCGGCCTCCTCATGAAGTCGCTCGACCTGACCGGCACGAAGGAGTTCCGCGGGGTGCAAGCCCGCCTCGGCGAGGCGGTCGCCTGGCGTTCGATGATCTGGTCGCTCGTCGAGGCGATGGTCTCAGGCGGGCGCGTCGGCGCGGGCGGCGCCGTCAACCCGAACCTCGACGCGGTCAACGCATATCGGTGGTTCGGTGACAAGGCGTACACGGCGGTGCGCGACATCGTGATGAAGGATCTCGGCAGCGCGCTCATCTACCTGCCGTCGAGCAGCAAGGACTTCGCGAGCCCGAGGATCCGCCCGTACCTCGACAAGTACGTCCGCGGCTCCGGCGGTCACGATGCCGAGGACCGGGTCAAGACGCTCAAACTGCTCTGGGATGCCGTCGGGACCGAGTTCGCCGGACGCCACGACCTGTACGAGCGCAACTACATGGGCAACCACGAGCTCATCCGCCTCTTCGTCTACGGCTCGACGATGGGGGCGGGCACCGGCTCGCAACTCATCGAGCTCGCCGAGCAGGCGATGAGCG
Organism: Microbacteriaceae bacterium; assembly: GCA_035556395.1. GTDB lineage: Bacteria > Actinomycetota > Actinomycetes > Actinomycetales > Microbacteriaceae > 73-13. The sequence goes on along the minus strand of DATMFB010000147.1, from coordinate 2,193 downwards.
AGTACGACCTCAACGGGTGGACCCTGCCCGAATACCAGACCGGAACCCAGGAGGAACACCTATGACCGAGCGCCCGACCCTCGACCCGGAGGTCCTCGCGGAGCTCCGCGCCGCTCTCGGCGATGCCGCTGTCATCGTCGACGATGACGGCGTCGACGCCTTCCGTGACCCGTACGGGCTCCCGGGCGATGACCGCTTCCTCGCCTGCGGCGTGGTCGAACCGACGACGACCGAACAGGTCCAAGCGGTCATGCGGATCTGCAACGCGAACGGCGTGCCGGTCTGGCCCCACTCGCAGGGCCGCAACAACGGCTATGGGGGCCCCGCGCCCCGGGTCCGCGGCTCGCTGCTCATCAGCCTGCGCAAGATGAACCGGGTGCTCGAGATCAACCACGAGCTCGCTTACGCGGTCGTCGAGCCGGGGGTGCGGTGGTTCGATCTGTACGACGCACTCGAGGCGGACGGTGGCGACCTCCAGGTCATGGTCCCGGACCTCGGCTGGGGCAGCGTCATCGGCAACCAGATGGACAACGGCGTGGGCTACCTGCCGCTCGGCGAGAACAGCCAGACCCTGACCGGACTCGAGGTCGTGCTCGCGGACGGTTCACTGCTGCGCACGAACATGGGCAGCATCCCGGGCAACAAGACTTTCCACACGTACAAGAACAGCTACGGCCCGTCGCTCGACCGCTTCTTCGCCCAGTCGAACTTCGGCATCGTCGTGCGCGCGGGCGTCTGGCTGCAGCGCAAGCCCGAGGCCTACGCGCCGCTCATGCTGACCGTGCCGCGCGACGAGGACCTGGAGATCCTCGTCGACACGCTCCGCGACCTGCGGCTCGAGGGGACGATCAGCGCGGTGCCGGCGATCATGTCGACGCTGACCGCGGTCTCGCAGTTCCTCGAGGAGGCCATCCCTCCCGGCTTCATCGGCGAGGACGAGCTCGCGAGGCTCGCCGAGGAGAAGGGCGTCGGGCGATGGGCGGTGCGCACGGCACTGTGGGGTCGTCGCGCCGTCGTCGACGCCAAGCTCGCCCGGCTCCGCGAGGTCTGGGAGGCGATCCCTGGCGCGACGGTGGTGCTGACCTCCGGGCGCATCTTCTCGCCGGACGAGTACGGCGAGATCGACCGCGAGACCGACAAGGTCCAGGCCGGCATACCCACCATGAAGCTTATGGACTCCGGCCAGTGGCCAGCCGACCTCGGGCACCTCGGCTTCGCCCCGCTCGTCCCCCTCGTCGGGGCCGACGTGCGCAAGGCGGCGGGGGAGATGCAGCGTCTGATGGCCGAGGAGGGACTCAACTTCCTCGCGAGCACGTACTCGTTCAACGACCGCACGGCGTGCGTCGTCGCAGTCATCCCGTTCATGATGACCGACCCCGAGCAGGTCGAGGCGGGCTACCGCGTGGCGCGCAAGCTCGTCAAGGAGATGGGGAAGCTCGGCTACGGCGAGTTCCGCGCCCACCTCGACTACATGGACGACGCTCGCGAGGTGCACTCGTTCGGCGACCACGCCTACCGGCGATTCATCGAGCGGATCAAGGACGCGATCGACCCGAACGGCGTCATCATGCCCGGCCGGCACGGGATCTGGCCGAGCCGCTACGCGCACCTGCGCGCGGTGCGTCCGGACTAGGCAGGCCGCGCTTCAACGCCCTCGACTGACCGGGATGAGGTGGTCGAACCCGATTCGCTCCCGGCTTGCACACTCCACGCTGCGGCCGCCGTCTCGTTGCCAGACGTCGAGACGGATGGCTTGCGGAATGGTCTCTCGCCTGCGCGGCCGGTCGCCCTGCTCGCTCAAGCCCTGCGCAAGCCTTGCCTCAGCAGGCGCCCGAGCCTAGACCTCGCCGCGGTCCTCCCGGTAGCGCTTGGCCCAGATCCCGGCCTTCCCGGGCTGCAGGATTCCGTTGGGGTCGAGCGTGTCCTTGATCGACTCGGCGACCCGGCGCTGGATGTGATCGTTGAAGCTCAGCTTGGACTGCACGTGGTCCTGGTGCTGCAGGTGCGTGCGGTACACCTGCTGGCCGCGCGCCGCCATGACGTCGACCATCCTGGTGTAATTCTCGTACACCTTGCGGGTCTGGGTCTCGTCCTTGACGTCGTAGAAGGCGCTGGAGACGTGGAGCACGTTGCGGGCGGAGATCATGAGACCGCTGAAGAACGGCGCGCCGACCTCCTCGTAGCCCTCCTGGA
>DATMFB010000146.1:0-1888 GCA_035556395.1 Microbacteriaceae bacterium | reverse complement strand
GAGCGAAGGGACGTAGTACGTCTTCTTCTGGATGTTGGGGTCGAACCGGCGCTTGGTGCGGCGGTGCGAGTGCGAGATGCTGTGCCCGAAGCCGGGGGTGGCTCCGGTCACCTGGCATACGGCTGCCATGGTTTCCTTCTTCCGATTACCGCCCGGCTCTCCGCTTCGCAGCGATGAGTGCCGGACCCATGATCACATGTCTGCAGGCCGGTTACCCGGCCCACCCGAATGTCCCTCCCGCAGGAGGGAACGATCAAGTGTAGCGGACCACGGCTCGGTGTGCGACAGGCGGGTCGAGCAGCGGCGTATCGAGACCTAGGCGGGCAGCACGCGGACGCCCTGGGAGAACGCGGTGTCGCCGGCGACGAGCTCCGACCCGAGTCCCAGCCCCGCGGCGTCGAGCGCGGCCAGCAGGCCCGGCACCGCATCGGAGACGCGGACGATCCGCACGCGGGTCCCGCCCGCGACATCCTCGAGCGGCAGCTCGCCGCCCTCGGGGAACGTCCCGTCGGCGCGCGGGATCGGGTCACCATGGGGGTCCCGCTCGGGGCGGCCGAGCCGGAGGTCGAGCGCGTCGATGAACCGGTGGCTGACGGCGTGCTCGAGGACCTCGGCCTCGTCGTGCACATCGCCCCAGCCGTAGCCGAGCTCCGCGACGAGGAACGTCTCGATGACCCGGTGCTTGCGCACGATCGCGACGGCGATGGTCCGGCCGGCATCGGTGAGCGACACCGCGCTGTACGGCGCGTGCGCGAGCAGTCCCGCATCGGCGAGCTTTCGGACCGCCTCCGTGACGCTCGACGGAGCGAGGCTGAGGGTCGTCGCGAGGGTGCCGTTCGTCGTCGTCCGACCCCACTCCTCGTCGGACCATACGGCCTTGAGATAGTTCTCGTCCTGCGCGGTCAGCGTCTTCATGAGTCCTCGCGGGTACCCTACCCGGGTGAGAGCGACCCTCGCGCCGTCTCCGGCCCACGAGCATCACCAGCGCTCTCGCGGCCGCTTCGTCTGGCTCGCGATCGCCGCGGTCCTCATCCTCGGCGGCGTCGGGGTGCGACTCGCGACGCAGGGCGGCGGCAGCCTGCCGGCCGCGCTCCAGGACGGCGTCACGCTCGCGGTGAGCGTCTTCATCGAGTCGCTCCCCTTCATCATCCTCGGAGTGCTGCTCTCGGTCGTCGTCCAGGTCTGGCTGCCCGCGCGCTGGATCGAGCGCGCGCTGCCGAGGACGCCGTGGCTGCGGAGGGTCGTGCTCTCGCTCCTCGGGGTCTTCCTCCCCGTCTGCGAGTGCGGCAACGTCCCGCTCGCCCGCGGACTCATCTCGCGCGGGCTCTCCCCGGCCGAGTCGATCACGTTCCTCCTCGCCGCACCGATCCTCAACCCGGTCACGATCATCACGACGTACCAGGCGTTCGGCTGGGATCACGGCATCCTCGTCGCGCGCATCCTCGGCGGCTTCGTCATCGCGAACCTCGTCGGCTGGGTGTTCAGCCGGCACCCGGACCCGCAGACGGTCCTCACCCCGTCGTTCGCCGCGAGCTGCGCCGCGCACCACGAGGAGGAGCGCGATCGCCGCTGGAGCCGATCCGTCGCGCGCTTCGCGGAGGAGATGAGCACGCTGCTGCCGGCGCTCCTCGTCGGGAGCGCGATCGCCGGCGTGATCCAGGTCGGTATCCCGCGCGAGTGGCTCGAGACGCTCGGCGCGAACCCGCTGTGGTCCGTCCTCGCGCTCATGGCGCTCGCGTTCGTCGTATCGATCTGCTCGAACGTCGACGCGTTCTTCATGCTCGCCTTCGGCTCCGTCTTCCTGCCCGGCGGCATCGTCGCGTTCCTCACCTTCGGCGCGATGGTCGACATCAAGATGGTCGCGCTCATGCGCACGACGTTCCGCACG